>CBINGV010000298.1:0-4565 GCA_966250255.1 uncultured Flavobacteriales bacterium
ACCCTGACATCCGATGTCGCTACAGGAAACGTTTGGTCTACTTCTGAAACAACACAATCCATCGTGGTTTCCACGGCAGGAACTTACTCCGTAACGGCTAACGGGATCCCGTCACAATCCGTTACGGTTACAGTAAATCCGGCAATCAACACATCGACTTCCACCTTCGGGGGCACCGTGACCGCTAACCTGGCGGGCGCTACTTACCAATGGTTGGATTGCTCGAACGGAAATGCGCCTGTTGCCGGTGCAACTGCACAAATGTTCGCTCCTTCCGTAAACGGTTCTTACGCGGTACAAATTACCAGCGCAGGCTGTGCGGATACTTCTGCCTGTGTGACTATCAGCAACGCATCCCTCGATGAGCTTGCAAACGGAAACCTCGCTGTTTATCCGAACCCTGCGAAAGAAAAAATTGCCGTTGATTTCACCCTGAAGGCTGAAACAACTGTTGTGATCGAACTGACAGACTTGTCCGGTAAAGTGATCAGCAGCAAAAACCTCGGCAGCACGAAAGCCGGAAACCATTCCGTTGAAATCCCGACTGCGGCGCTTTCCAACGGTGTTTACGTGCTTAAGCTGACCAGCAACGGTGAAATCAGCTCTCACAAAGTGATCATCCAGAACTAAGCCCCCTGCCGCGAGGCTTATAACAGCTTTATAAAAATCCATCATTCCCCGTGAATGGTGGATTTTTTGTTTTGTTTCACTACCTTTACGAGGTGAAAATTCTGATCTTACGCTTCAGTTCCATTGGTGATATTGTGCTGACCACACCCGTTGTGCGCTGCATCAAAAAACAATATCCCGAAGCGGAAATTCACTTTTGTACCAAAAAATCCTATGTTCCCCTGCTGGAACACAATCCTTACATAACGAAGATCATCCCACTGGAAGGGAAATTGAAAGATGTCCTGCGTGAAATCCGGAAAACCCGCTACGACCAGGTGATCGACCTGCACAACAACCTGCGGACGCTGATCCTTAAATCCTTCGTCCCGATCGGTACGCGGGTGAAATCCTTTCCGAAGATCAACCTGCGCAAGCTGATGGCGGTAAGATTCAAAAAAATTGCTTTCCTGCCGGATGTACATATCGTTGACCGGTATTTCCGGGCGGCAGCACAGCTCGGGATTAAAAACGACGGACTTGGGCTGGATTATTTTTTGCCTTCCGACTTTGAGGCTAAACTTTTACCGGAAAATTACCGCTCCAATTACATCGCTGTGGCGATCGGGGCGCAATTTGCCACGAAGCAACTGCCTGTTCACAAAGTCATTGAGATTTGTCAAAAAACCGGAGCGCGTTTTGTGCTGATCGGTGGACCGGAAGATCGCCGGCGCGGGGATGAAATTGCAGCTTCCTGCGAACATGTGCTGAATGTCTGCGGGGATTATTCGCTGCACGGCTCGGCGGTTTTGGTACGTGATGCCGCTTTGGTGCTGACCAACGACACCGGGATGATGCATATCGCCGCGGCCTTTGGCAAAAAGATCGTTTCCGTTTGGGGAAATACGGTTCCTGAATTCGGGATGTATCCTTACTTACCCGGGAAAGAAGATCATTTTTCGATCCACGAGATCAAAGGCCTGTCCTGTCGTCCCTGTTCGAAGATCGGCTTCCAGGCTTGCCCGTTAAAGCATTTTGACTGCATGGAAAAGCAGGATCCGGATGAAATTGCCCGGGATATCAGGCAGAAATTAAAGGATTAATTATTCCCCCAAAAACAAGGCCCGCAATTCCGTCGCTTCCTGCGGTTTCATTTTACCGGCGAGGATCAGGCTCAACTGCTTACGGCGCAGGGCGCTTTCGTAGCGCTGGATTTCTTCTTCCGTTTCCGGAATCAGTTCCGGAACCTGGATCGGGCCTCCGTTCTGGTCTACCGCCACAAAGGTGTAAATCGCTTCGTTGGATTTGCGTTTTTTCCCGGATACCGGGTCTTCGACAAAAACATCGACAAACACTTCCATCGAAGAGGTAAACGCCCGGGAAACTTTGGCTTCGAGGGTTACGATGGAAGAATGCAAAATCGGCTGCTGGAAGGAAACATTGTTCACCGAAGCGGTCACCACAACACGGCGGCAATGGCGGTGGGCCGAAACACTGGCGATTACGTCCATCCAGGCCAGCAGCTGTCCTCCGAAGAGATTTCCTAAGGTGTTCGTGTCATTTGGCAAAACCATTCGGGTGGTGATCGCCAGGGTTTCGGAGGCTTTTGTTGCTTTCATGTGATTTTTTTGGCAAAATTACGCAAATTTTGACAATCAGCTGTCCAAAAAACAGGGAATTAGACGCAGCTTATTTGTTATCCGAAAGGAAGCGTTTCCACTCCGAAGCCTGATGCTCATTCATGACGCGCGGAAACTTGTTCTGCGAACCGAGCCTGCCCATTTTTTCCATGAATTTATAGAACAAATCGGTTTTGACACATTGCAGGGTCGGGGTGTTGAGGCTCGCCTTCCGTACCGCCTTGTAATCGTCGTTCAGCTGCCCGAGCTGCCAGTCCATTTTCTGGATGAAAAGATCGGTATCGATGAACTCATTACTGCCTACCGTCCAGGCGTGACGCTGATTGAGGATATCGCAATAAACGCAGAATTCCTGTACTTCGACTTCCATTTCCCGGCAGACAATTTCGAGGGCCTCGTTAATATTGTCCAGTGAAAGGTGCTCCCCCACCAGGCTCAGGTATTGCTTGATGCGGCCCGTAATTTTAATCTGGCGGCCGGCTACGTCTGTAAAGCGGATCAGGTCGCCGATGATGTAGCGCCATAAACCGGCATTGGTGGAAATAACCAGGGCATAGTCTTTTCCTTCTTCCACCTGTTCAACGGTCAGCGCTTTGTAGCGGTTTTTTAGTTTTCCTTCGGTAAAATGCTCGTCGTCAAACGGCACGAACTCGTAAAAAATATCATTGTTGAGCAGCAATTTCATGGACGTGCTGTTCGGGATATTCTGGTAAGCAAAATACCCTTCACTGGCAAGATAGGTGTCCAGTAAATGCACTTTCTGGCCGCAGATCCGCTCCATGCGTTTGAGATACGGCTGCATGAAGACGCCACCGTGCACATACACGTGAAAGTTCGGCCATATTTCGTGAATCGATTTCAATTTATGGCGGTCGATGATGCGCTCCATGAGCATGATGCACCAGCTCGGAACACCGGCTACCACGCCGATATCCCAGCCCGGGGCTTCTTCGACCATTTTATCGAGCTTTTTGTTCCAGTCTTTGATTTCGGCCACCTTGTTGCTTGGCTGGGTAAAGGGCGACACAATCCAGGAAGTATGCTTTTTAAGAATTCCGCTCAAATCGCCTTCGATGTGATTTTCAACGTGGTTGAGCTCTGTGGAGCCACCCACAACGAGAATGGATTTTTGGAAAAACTCCACCGGCAAATCCATCTGGTGCAGGGTCATGATCTGCTTCATGCTCGTCTTCTGGAAAGATTTGATCGTTTGCTCGGTGACGGGGATCCGCTTGCTCGGCGATCCGGTAGTTCCTGAAGAAAGAGCGTAATATTTGATTTTTCCGGGCCAGGTGTGGTCCTTTTTCCCATCAATGGACCGGTGCAGCCAGGTTTGATAAAATTCTTCGTAATCCACCATCGGGACTTCGCGCTGGTAATCACTGATCATCTGCTCGCTTTTCAGCAGGCCGGTAAAGTCGTGATTTTTCCCAAAATCGGTCTTTTTGGCTTTGTCGAGCAGGTAAGTCAGCGACTTGATCTGGTAATCAAAACTCAGGCCTTTGTTGTAGTTGCGTTTAAATCCGATTTCGGCTGTTTTCTTAAGAAGTCGTCCAATTATTTTCATCCAAAAAGAGATTTTTAACGGTTTTCAAAGATAGTATTTTTTTAGTATTTAATAAAAATTCGTTTATTTGTTCGCCCATGCTGAAAATTTTCTTATTTTCAGGGATTTAAACACTGTTTTGAAGCAAATAACCTCCATATTACTCTTTTTCCTGGCGTTTTGCGGCCATGCCCAGCTCTACACTTTCAAAAACATCAACCACAAGAATGGTCTGAGTCTTTCGTCAGTGTTATCCATTGCGCAGGACAAATACGGGTACATTTGGATCGGGACGGACGGGTTCGGTTTGCAGCGTTACGATGGCAAGCAGGTGAAGACGATCCAGGTAGATCCCATCGATAACGAACACCATGTTACCCACATTGACCCGACGGACAAGGGGCTTTATTTTTCATCGCGTTATACCGGCTTTTACCACTACAAAAAGAAAAAACTAACACGGATCGGCGGCGTTCAGAAGGACTTGGGTGATAAGCTCGCTATCCAGGAAATCGGGAACTCCCTTTGTTTCGTCGGCCAGCGCAAGATCAGGCTTTGGCGGAACAACAAATCTTACCGGGAATTAAGCTATCCGGTGCCTTTTCATGAGATTATCCAGCTGCTCGAAATTCCCGGCGGGATCATCCTCATTACGCCGGACAAGAGTTACCATGTCGGTGAACACAGCATCCAGGAAATCAACGCCTGGCTGCATGAAAAAAAAGAACCTGTGCTACCGATTGCCGCCCGCTTT
Source organism: uncultured Flavobacteriales bacterium (assembly GCA_966250255.1). Taxonomy (GTDB): domain Bacteria; phylum Bacteroidota; class Bacteroidia; order Flavobacteriales_D; family Crocinitomicaceae; genus M2408. The sequence continues at coordinate 4,550 of CBINGV010000298.1, forward strand.
TACGAAGGAAAATTAG
>CBINGV010000299.1:0-4549 GCA_966250255.1 uncultured Flavobacteriales bacterium
GGTCGCCTTTTTGTTTGAAATCAAGTGACATGACGCGGCTCTTGTCTTCCACCACACCGATCATACCAATGGTTGGGGTCGGGAAAACCGGGATTTCCACGCCGTTGATTACCGATTGGTTGTAGAAGGAAACGTTCCCCCCGGTAACCGGTGTTTCGAATTTCAAACAAGCTTTGGACATCCCTTTGATCGCACCGACAAATTGCCAGTAGGATTCCGGGTTGTAAGGATTGCCAAAGTTGAGGCAGTTCGTAATTGCACTCGGCTCACCACCGGCACAAACAATGTTGCGCGCCGCTTCGGAAACCGCAATCGCTGTCCCGATTTCCGGGTCGGCGTTGACGTAACGGGAATTACAATCAACGGTCATGGCGAGGGCGCGATTTGATCCTTTGATGTTAACAATCCCTGCATCAGCAGGACGGTTGGTTGTCATTGTTTTGGTGCCTACCATGGAATCGTATTGTTCATAGACCCATTTTTTGGAGGCAATATTCGGATGCTGCAATAAAAACAGCGCCACTTCTTTGAGATCATCCGGCTGCGGCACGGAGTTGATGTCGAATTTTTTGTATTCCTGGTAGTAAGCAGGCTCTTTATACTCACGCTGGTATTGCGGTGCACCGCCACCCAAAACGAGGGACTCGGCAGGAACATCGCCTACCAGTTCGCCATGCATGTAATAGCGAACGCGGCCGGTATCGGTCACCACACCGATTTCCTCGGCATGTAAATCCCATTTGTCAAAAATGGCTTTTACAACGGACTCCTCGCCTTTTTTCACCACAACAAGCATACGCTCCTGGGATTCGGACAAGAGGATTTCGTAAGGAAGCATATTTTCCTGGCGGGTAGGCACACGATCGAGGTGAATTTCCATTCCCACACCTCCTCCTGCGCTCATTTCGCAGGTTGAACAGGTAATTCCTGCCGCACCCATGTCCTGCATACCGACAATTGCGCTGGTTTCTGCCAGTTCCATGGTTGCTTCGAGCAGCAATTTTTCCTGGAAGGGATCGCCCACCTGAACGGATGGTAAATCCTGCGCCGATTCTTCAGTAATATCTTTGGAGGCAAAAGCTGCTCCGGCAATTCCGTCTTTCCCGGTAGCCGAACCGACAATATAAACTGGGTTGCCCGGTCCTTTGGCTTTCGCCGAAATGACTTTTTTCGTATCGATGATCCCCGCAGAGAAAGCATTCACCAGCGGGTTTTGGTTGTAGGATTTATCAAAAAACACTTCCCCGCCAACGATTGGAATACCGAAAGCATTCCCGTAATCGCCGATGCCTTTCACCACACCTTTCACCAGCCATTTCGTACGGTCCTGCGTGATGTCGCCGAAACGGAGCGAGTTCAATTGCGCTACCGGGCGGGCGCCCATCGTGAAAATATCGCGGTTGATTCCGCCAACCCCGGTTGCTGCGCCCTGGTAAGGCTCAAGCGCACTCGGGTGGTTGTGGGATTCAATTTTGAAAACACAGCCGATGCCATCGCCCAAATCCACCAGTCCGGCATTTTCTTCACCGGCTTTCACCAGCATGTGCGGTCCGTCTTTGGGCAATTGCTTTAGCCAGTAGATCGAATTTTTGTACGAGCAGTGCTCCGACCACATGACAGAGTAAACACTTGTTTCGGTGAAATTCGGGGTGCGCCCGAGGATTTTTTTGATCATCTCAAATTCTTCGGCCCGTAAGCCCAATTCCAATGCCTGTTCGAGTGTTGCTTCTTGATGCAGCGTGCTTTCCATGAAATATTTTTTTGACAAAAATAGAGATTCTAATCGGTTTAGGCTTACAAACTATGGATAATATTTGCGTTTTGTTAATTAAATTTTGATTTCGCTAAGGGCAGAAAAATTCAAAATAGTAACTTTGGAAAAAAGTTATAAAATCGCGGATGAAAGTATATGATTCGGTTAAAAAGTTGGTTTTGCGCCTCGTGCCCAAAGCCTTTTTAATTCGCAATGAAGCTTTTTTTCGCTCGCTTGTTTCCTGGTTTTACCGTGGATCCCGCTTTCAGTGCAACATTTGCCAAACAAAGCTGCGCTCCTTTGTCGCCAATGAAAACCGCAGCTGTCCGAAATGCGGCAGTATTACCCGCGAACGGCGCCTGTGGGAAATCCTGCGCCGGGATTACCTCGGCCAAGCCACTTCCATCCTCGATTTTTCACCTTCGCGGGCTACTTACCGCCAATTAAAGGCCCGCTTCGGGGAAAAATATACGGGAACCGATCTCTCAGGCGATTTTCTTTCGGACCGCAATTACGACATTACCCAAATCGGCTGCAGCGACGCAAGTTTTGACCTCATCCTTTGTTATCATATCCTGGAACACATTGACGACGACCGCAAAGCCATGCAGGAATTGCACCGGATCCTCCAAAAGGGCGGCAGCTGCCTGATCCAAACCCCGTTTACGGAAGGCGAAATTTACGAGGATTCCAGCATCAAAACTTCGGCTGAACGGCTCAAAGCCTTCGGGCAGGAAGACCACGTGCGTGTTTACAGCCTCGAGGGACTCAAAAAACGACTGGAAGAAAGCGGTTTCAGCTGTGAAGTGCTCCATTTTGACGAACATTCAACCCATCAGGACTATTACGGACTGAAGGAAAAAGAACACATCATCATTTGCCGTAAAGCCTCATGACCGTCGCCGATATATACCCTTTGAGCCTTTTCCTGCTGCTTTGTTTTGCATTGGGCCGCTTTCGCCTGTTTCGGGTAGAAGGGCTGGGCAGCTGGGATTTATCGCTCGCTTTTGCGCTCAAAGGCTTGGCCTCGCTTTGCTTTATTTACATTTACACCTATTATTATGGCGCCGGCTACCTCTATTTCGATTCGGGCAATTTTATCAGCGACGCCCGGATTCTCAACATGGTGTTTTACCAGTCGCCGGGAGCTTATTTTAAACTACTGACCGGGATCGGCGAAACGGAAGAGCTGGTCAGGCAATATCTTTCACAAACCGAAAAATGGTCTATGCCCTACAGCCTGCTTACCGATGATTCCAAAAACATCATCCGGATCAGCAGCGTGGTCCACTTTTTCTCTTTTGATTCGATTTACATCCATTTTATCGTATTTAACCTGTTTGCGCTGAACGGGATGAAAAATATGTATCTTTTTTTCAAGGATTATGTCGTCCTGAACGAGCGGGTTTTCTTTTTCGCCCTCATGCTCCTCCCTTCCCTGCTTTTCTGGAGCAGCGGCGTGTTGAAGGAGCCCATGCTGATTTTCTCCATTGGCTTGCTTTTTAAGGCTTTACGCATCAGCAACGAGCGAAAACTCCTGAAACTGGTTTTCCTGGCCATCGCCATGTTCCTGATGCTGAATTTCAAAGCTTATGTCTTGCTTTCCTGCATCATTCCGCTCATTTTTGTAGTCACGGCCAAGTTGCTGATCAGCAAAAAATCCATCTGGCTGAGCCTCGCTGCCGTTTTTGCTTTTCTCTTAATTTCACTGGCCGTGCTCCCGAAGCAGCGCCAGAAAATCGTCGATTATATTTCCCTGAAACAATTCGATTTTAACAACATCAGCATGGGCGGCGTTTATTTCCTGAAAGAAGACGAGCCTTATGCTTATAACATTCAGCCGGACGATTACAAAAACCTGAAAATCGAAGGGGATTCGCTGCGGATTATCCACCGGACGGAAGCCTATATTTTCCACCGGACGGAGAAAAACGGCCTCAAAAAGATTTACCTGGAAGCCGATCCGAAGAAAAAAATCCCGATCCTCAGCATTTGGGAACGCTCCAATTCTTACATCGAGACCACACTGATTTTTTCCTCTTTTAAGCAAATGATCCTCAATATCCCGGAAGCGCTGGTCAATTGCCTGCTCCGTCCCTTCTGGAATGACCCCAGCCCGAAATTTAAACTCCTGACGATCACGGAAACCTGGCTCCTTTTCGGCTTCCTCGGTTATGCCCTTCTTCGCCGGAAAAAACTGAGCCGCGATGAAAAAATCGTGACCCTTGCACTCACCCTTTTCATCCTGAACCTGAGCCTGATCATCGGCTGGGCAACCCCCGTTCTGGGCGCCATTGTCCGCTACCGCATCCCGGTTTACCTGGCGGTTATCATCCTTGCATGTATTCTGCATCAACCTTTGTCTGAGAAATGGAAAAAGAAAATAAATATATCCTGATTTCCGGGGCCACATCGGGCTTCGGCTTTTACACCGCCCGTATTTTTGCCCAAAACGGCTGGAACCTCGTTTTGACCGGCCGCCGGAAAGAACGTCTGGACGAAATCCAAAACGAGCTGAGCTCCACGTTCAACTGTGAAGTAATCACCCTGAATTTTGATGTACGCAACAATGCAGATGTAGAACAGCACCTTGCCACCTTACCGGAACATGTCAAACAAAACATCCGGATCCTGGTGAATAATGCCGGACTGGCCCTCGGGCGCAGTTCGATTGACAACGGTGAGCTGGGCGATTGGGAACAAATGATCGATACCAACCTCAAAGGTTTGCTCTACCTGAGCCGCCAGGTCATTCCTTTTTTTAAAGCGAACAGAAGCGGCCACATTGTTAACATT
>CBINGV010000300.1:0-4543 GCA_966250255.1 uncultured Flavobacteriales bacterium
CTGCGAGATCGATCCACCCAATCAGCTTATTATTTTTTGGAGCTGACGGGTAGCAAGGGAATTTTACGAAAAAAAATATGGTATCAAAAAAATTAAAATACATCTATACGATTTGCAGTATCTTGTGCATCACGTCGATTACCGGACAAAATGCATTGTATATTCCACCGGTTCTGACAGGTACAAATTTTGACCTGAATGTTCAGGCAGGTACTATGCCATTTTATCCGGGTAATCCCACTCCAACCTATGGGATTAACGGCCCTGTGCTTTCACCAACAATTGTTGTAAATAAAGGCGATGTGGTGACGCTCAACGTAAACAATGGCTTGAACGTCACAACGACGATGCACTGGCATGGCTTGCATGTAGCCCCGGAAAATGACGGCGGCCCTCATCAAATGATCATGCCGGGCATGACTTGGAGCCCTTCGTTTGAAATCCTGAACAATGCAGGAACATTCTGGTATCACCCGCACGGGGAAGGCAAAACGGAATTGCACGTAAGCAAAGGGCTGGCTGGCATGTTCATCATTCACGATGTCGAAGAATTAGCACTTGGTTTGCCTCAAAGCTATGGTGTAGATGATTTTCCATTGATCGTCCAGACTAAAGCACTTGATATTTTGAACCAGTTAGCCATTGCCGACCATATGGACACAGCCGTTTTTGTAAATGCAACCGTAAATGCCTTTGCTGAATTTCCGGCCCAGGTTGTGCGCTTACGCCTTTTGAATGGAAGCAGCATGCGGACGTTCAATTTCGGTTTTTCAAATAACATGACCTTTTACCAGATCGCTACGGATGGCGGTTTAATTGCTGCACCCTTGTCACTCACACGGCTTATGCTCGCTCCGGGGGAACGGTCTGAGATCCTCGTCGATTTATCCGCAGCTAACGGCCAATCGTTCGACCTGATGAGCTTCGCCAGCGAAATGCCCGACGGGATATTTGGCGCACCTTCGGTTGGGGTCTTTCCTAACGTAATCGATATGTACGACGATAATCCGTTAAACGGTGCCAATTACAAACTGCTTCAAATAAATGTAGTAAACCCGACATCAAATCCTGTCACTTCCATTCCTTCAGCTTTAGTACCATACATTCCTTTTGATGAAGCCGATGCAACAGTGAACAGGAGGATTGTTTTTGACACGATCAGCTTGCTGCCCGGAGAAACGCCAAATCGGGCTGAAGGGCCTTTCGGGATGAACAACACAACCTTTCACATGGATTCCATCAATGAAATGGTAAACCTCAACGATACGGAAATCTGGACATTGGCAAACAACACGTTGATCGCCCATCCGTTTCACATTCACGACATCCAGTTCAATATCATTGAAAAAAGCGGCGCTCCACCAGCTTTATCTGAACAGGGATGGAAAGACGTTGTTTTGGTTATGCCTATGGATAGTGCAAAATTCATTACACGCTTCACGACCTTTTCGGATGAAATGACACCCTATATGTACCACTGCCATTTGCTGCACCACGAAGACGATGGCATGATGGGTTCTTTCCTGGTGATCAATCCCAATGTTTCCGTCCAGGAGCAGGAAGTTCCCGGAATGAAAGTTTCAGTTTTTCCTAATCCGGCAGCATCGGAATGGAAGTTGAAGTTCTGTAAAGAGCAGGAAGCAGTAACCGTAAGTGTTCGGGACATGAACGGGAAACATGTTTTTACAAACAATTATTCCGGGGGTAATGAGGAACTGACCATTCCTTGCGAACACCTGGATTCCGGAGCATATATGCTCGAAGTAACAAGTACCAATTACCATCAAAGGTTCCTGCTTTTAAAGGAACAATAACTAATCAATTCAATTAACAATTAAACTTTTAGATCATGAAAACAATCATTAAAACAATTACAGGAATGCTGCTGACAGTATCGTTCCTGAGCTGCGCAACCCAAATCAAAAATGCAAAAAAGGAAACGTATAAGGTTGCCGGCAACTGCGATATGTGCAAGGAAAATATTGAAACCGCAGCCAATCAGAAAGGTAAAGTTGAGGCATCATGGAATGTCGATTCCAAAATGCTCGCAGTGACATACGACAGTGTTCAAACGACTGCCGATGAAATATTGAAACGAATTGCTTACGCCGGGTATGACAATGAAAAATTCCTGGCCCCGCAGGAAGCATATGATAAACTCGCGAAATGCTGCCAGTATGATCGGCTCAAAAAAGAAGATCATACCGAACACGAAGCCACAACACCAACGACCACGACAGATGAACACCAACACGACCCCGAGGTAACTGAACCGGCCACAAATGAGAATGGGCTTCACGCTATTTTAAACGATTATTTTTCTGTAAAAGATGCTTTGGTGAAAAGCGATCCGGCCCTGGCTGCCTCCAAGGCTCTTGCATTATTGAAAGCCATAAAAGCAGTAAAAATGGATCAGCTGACAACTGAGCAGCACACGATTTGGATGAAAGTTGAGAAAGAACTCCTGACGCAGGCGGAACACATTGCTGAAACAAAAGATTTGGAGCATCAGCGAGGACATCTTGCTATAATGGCAACAGCAATGTACCAGCTTGCAAAAACGGTTAAAACCGATGAAACCATATATTACCAGCATTGCCCGATGTACAATGACGGAAAGGGTGCAAATTGGTTGAGCCAGGAAAAAGCAATCAAAAACCCGTTTTACGGATCAGCGATGCTCTCTTGCGGAAAAACCGTTGAAACACTTAAATAAATGATGAAGCTGTATATCAAAAATATGGTATGCGAACGCTGTAAAATGGTTGTAAAAACCGAATTGGAAAAACTTGGCCTTCATCCAATTGCTGTGCAATTGGGTGAGGCTGAATTTTCCGTCGAGCTGACAGCACAGGAAATCGAGGCCGTTCAGTCTGCTTTAACACAGTTTGGGTTTGAGTTGATTGATGATCGTAAAAGCAGGGTAATCAACAAAATAAAAACGCTGATCATTGACCTGGTTCATCATCAATACCATAAATTGCCCGTTAACCTGTCTGAATACATCGTAGAACATATCCCGATGGATTATTCATACATCAGCAGCTTGTTTACGCAGGTCGAAAACACAACGATTGAACATTTTTACATCCGGCAAAAAATCGAAAAGGTCAAAGAACTCCTGGTATATGATGAATTAAACCTGAATGAAATTTCAGATCACCTGAATTATAGCAGCGCTTCTCATTTAAGCAAACAATTTAAGAAAATTACCGGTGTAACTCCCTTGCATTTCAAGCGCCTGAAGGAACAAAAACGCATTCCGATTGAAAATCTATAAATTGTACAAAACTCTCACAAAATTATACTATGATTTAAACGCTGTTTCGCCTGAACTTTGCATTAGTTCTAAAATTAAAAAAAATGACACATTCGTATCAAATAACAGGCATGACCTGTGAAAGTTGTGAAGCAAAGGTGAAAAGCGCTTTGTTAACGCTTCCTGATGTACTGTCCGCCGAAGTTTCAAAAGACCAGTCTAATGCAACTATTTCCATGCAAAAGCACATTCCATTATCAGAATTTCAAAATGCTTTAGGCGGGCCGGATAGTAAATATAAAATTTCTGCCCTTCATCATTCTGAAATCAGTGAACAAGCCAAAAGCTGGTTCAGTACCTATAAACCAATCCTGATTATTTTTGCCTACATCACCGGTATATCCCTTGTGCTTCAGATCAACCAGCCCTTTGATGGGATGGCAGCCATGCGGCATTTCATGGCAGGTTTTTTCCTGACCTTCTCCTTCTTCAAATTGCTTGATCTGCGTGGCTTTGCCGATAGTTATGCGATGTATGACATCGTTGCCAGACAGTTTAAAGCCTGGGGCTATCTTTACGCTTTTATTGAATTGGGTTTGGGAATAGCATACCTGCTTAATTTTGAGCCGCAAGTAACCAATATCGTAACCCTGGTCGTGATGTCGGTTAGCATTGTAGGAGTGCTGCAAAGTGTCTTCAACAAGAAAAAAATTCAATGCGCTTGCCTCGGGGCGGTATTTAATCTTCCAATGAGTACAGTAACAATTATTGAAGATGCTTTGATGATTGGCATGAGTGCAGCAATGCTTATATTAATTTAAATGTAATCATTATGAAAACCCTACTTACCTTCTTACTTACAGCACTTTTTACAATAACAGTAAAAGCGCAAAAAACAGTCGTCTATGACCTCCATGTTTCAGATACCATCGTAAATTACACGGGGAAATCCGTCAAGGGTATTGCCATCAACGGGAGTATTCCTGCTCCTACGCTCTATTTTACCGAAGGTGATACAGCGGTTATCCATGTACACAACATGATGCATCATGAAACCTCGGTACACTGGCACGGACTTATTCTGCCTAACGAACAGGACGGGGTACCCTATTTGACCACAGCTCCAATCAAGGGAATGACAACACATACGTATAAGTTCCCGATCAAGCAAAGCGGTACATTCTGGTATCATTCCCATACGATGTTGCAGGAACAATCCGGGCTTTATGGAGCGTTCATCATTTACAAAAAGAATGAGCCGAAAATGAAGGAATACACCATGCT
>CBINGV010000301.1:0-4543 GCA_966250255.1 uncultured Flavobacteriales bacterium
TCGCGCCGCTGCAGGCGATGCCCGAAGCGCACTTTTTCGATTTCGAGGTAGAGCTTTAAAAACTCCTGGGCCTGTTTCAGGCTTTCAAATTCACGGTCACGCTCGCGAATCGAGAGGCGCAAAAAATCCGAGAGCAGCAAAATCATACGCCGGGCTTCGGCAGGCTGCGAACCGATCAGGGCTGAGATCGAATTGAGTGAATTAAACAGGAAGTGCGGCTGAAACTGCTGCTTGAGGTTTTCCAGCTCCGAGCGGATCAGGCGTTTTTCATTCTCGATCATCGCCTGGTTGCGCTTATCCTCATCCAGCAAATGCTTGTCAATCCAAAACTGGTTGGCCACCGAAAGCAGGAGCAAAAAAGACAAAATGCCCCGCACCGGGAAGGAGTTCCAGACGTAAATGCTGTAAAAATGCTGGTCTTCGTAGAATACATTGGCGTATTCGTAAATGAAAAAGAGGTAAAACAGGCTGAAGAAAAACAGCGTGCTCAGGTGCACAATCGAGATCGCCGAACGGGAATGGTAAAAGCGGTGGATCCGGCTCAAAACCAGCGCAAAAAAGCTGTGAAACAGCAGAAAAGAAACGCTTTCAAAACAGATCACCTGCAGGCTGAAATCGTAGCGGTACAGCATGCAGGCGTAAAACAGCGCCAAAAGCAAAAAGACGATGAGTATGACACTCATTCGTCTTTGAATCAGGAACGTTTTAATATGAAACAGCGCCGATTTAGGCATGGCCCGATACTTCTACACCACCGAAAGTGCAGCTTCCGGTCAGAATCAGCAATTTCCCGTTTTCGTCCACCAAACTGATGTTGCGGCGATCGTCTACGCCACCGAAGGCCGTATTGATGTCGGACTTGACTTTCCAGTTGGAAGGAACGATGATGTTCACGCCGCCGAACACGCAGTGAATGGCAATGCTTGCTTCTTTTTCAAAATCCGCATTGGAAAGATCGAGCTCCGTTCCGCCGAAAATGGAGGAAATGTTGGCACCCTTAAAATTCTTGGAAACCACTTTTTTGCTTACGCCTCCGAAAAAGGCCGTGGATTCGAAATAGTCATCGCCCTGCACCTCCGCCAGCTCTTCCTCACTCATACGACGGTAACAGCTGTTTTTTTTTCGGGAAAAGGCTTTAATGAAAATGCCGGCCCCAAGAATGATGATCAATACCGGCCAGATCAATTTAGTTTCGATCAACCCCGGGTAAAACTCCTTGGCCATGAAAACAGCGCCGATGGCCATCGGAACAAAGCCAAACAATTTCTGGAATTTATGTTTTAAGAGGGATCCGACGCCCAGTAAAACCAAGGCAAACTGCCAGGAAGCAAAGGCATGCGGAATACCCATGTTCAATTGGTGCAATAAGAGCAGTACACCGAACGCGATGGCTAAAATCCCGCCGATCACCCGGCCCCTGAATTGATTTTTTTCGTGTTCTCTGATCATTTTTTCGTCAAATTTATCAAAGTGCCTGAATCTTCTGTGTCTCATGTCTTTTATTTTTAAATGATTAAGACAAAATTACAGGCATCCCGCCGGCTGTAAAACCCCAAATAGGCCAACGGTGGCTCCCGGTCGGCGAATGGTGGTAAAGATAGTGAATTAGTTAGTAGTTTCTGAGTGATTGCGTTAGAAGTTGATCGGCTCATAAACGAAAAAGCGTTATTTTTGCACTATGACAGATAAACGCACAGAACTCAGTGATTTAGGCGAATTCGGCTTAATTGAAAAATTGACCCGGGATTTTACCACCCACATTCCGCAGACCATCAAAGGGGTAGGCGACGATGCGGCCGTGATTTCCGTTTCCGACGACGAAGCTTTGCTTGTTACCACGGATGCCCTGCTGGAAGGCGTTCATTTTTCGCTGATGTATACCCCGCTGATGCACCTGGGATACAAGGCTGTTATGGTCAATTTATCTGATATTTATGCCATGAACGGGCGGGCCGAGCAAATCACGGTTACCATTGCCGTTTCCAACCGCTTTCCGCTCGAAGCCCTGGAAGAATTGTACGCCGGAATTAAAAAGGCCTGCGACATCTACAAAGTTGACCTCATCGGCGGCGATACCACCACTTCCCTCTCCGGGCTGGTGATCAGCGTCACGGCGCTCGGGCGGGCAAAAAAATCCGACATCGTTTACCGCAGCGGCGCCAAAGAAAATGATTTGCTGGTTGTTACCGGCGACCTCGGCGCTGCCTACATGGGTTTACAGATTTTGGAACGGGAAAAAGAAGTATTCCGCACCAACCCGAACATCCAGCCCGACCTCGATGGCAACGATTACCTGCTGGAACGCCAGCTCAAGCCCGAAGCCCGCAAGGATATCATCAAGCTGCTCAAAGACCTGGACGTAAAACCGACTTCCATGATCGATATTTCGGACGGCCTGGCCTCGGAAGTGTTTCACCTCTGCAAGTCCAGCAAAACGGGCTGTACCGTCTACGACGAAAAAGTGCCGATTGATGCCAAAACATCTGTCGCTGCAATCGATTTCAATATAGACCCGATTACAGCTGCGCTCAATGGCGGCGAGGATTACGAGCTGCTATTCACGATTTCCCAGTCGGATTACGATAAAATTGCCGGCAACCCGCACCTGACGGTCATCGGCCACATGACCGATGTGAACAGCGGGATCAACCTGGTAGATAAAAACGGCTCGCTCCTTCCGCTCAAAGCCCAGGGCTGGAACCATTTCAGCGGCAGTTAATTCGCACTATGAAGGGGGGATTATTGGTATTTTTGTTGTGCTGCACCGGCTTCTTTGCCCGGGCACAGGACCTTGATTCCCTCAAAAAGCTCTTAAAAACAAAGCTCCACGATACAACCCGGCTACAGGTTTTAGGCAAATTGGTTGAGCTCGAGGGCGAGGACACTTGGAAAGCCTACAATGTGAAACTGAAAGCGCTTTCGCAGAAAAGAAAGGCCGAAAGTAAAAAAGGCACGCGGCTTTACCGGATTTATTCCGCTTATTATGCGGATGGGCTTTACAACGATGGTGTAGCCTTTTACGACAGCTCCGATTTCAGACAGGCACTGGCCTGCCAGCAGAAAGCACTGGCCATTTTCCAGGAAATCAACAACAAAAACGGGGAAACCGACGCCTTGCTGGAAATTGCCAAAATCTATACGCTCACCGGGGCCCACAAAAAAGCCATCAGTACTTATTACGAGGTACTGCGTATTTACATGGAGCTTAAGAAGAAAGACGGCATGGCCGATTGTTATTTGGGGGTAGGCAACATCCAGGCACCGATTGCCGAAACGGAAGACGCCATCGTGAACTTTCAGAAGGCCCTCATTTTGTATGATAAATTGAAGGATTACGAAGGCGTGGCCCTTTGTTGCGCAAATATTTCCACCTGCTATGTTACCCTCGAAAAGTTCGACAGCTCGCACGTTTACCTGGAGAAGGCCCGGCAGGTAGAAAACAAGCTTACAGCCCACGGGAAAGCCTTCATCCGGATGCACGAAGGGATTCTATACCGGGAACTGAAACAAACGGACAAGGCCATCGGCAATTATCACCAGGCCCTGGAAACCTTTGAAGAAGAAGGAGAATATGTGATGATCTGTACCATGCAGCGCTTACTTGGCCGGATTTATTACGAGCAAACAACCGATTATCATACGGCCCTGGATTATACCCTGGATGCCCTGGAACTTTCCCGGGAAATCAAATTTGCAGACGAAATTGAGCGGACAACGCGGCAGGCTTACCTCATTTACAAAGCGTTGAAGCAATATGACAAAGCCCTCGTTTACCTCGAAGCATACGAAAACCTCCTCAACCAGCGAAGCACCATCGAAATCGAAAACACCATTTTCCAGGAGCAGCTCAACTACGAATTTGAAAAGAAACAGCTCCTCGCCAAAGCCCGCAACGAAAAAAGGATCAGTCACCTCAAGCTGGACGCCGAACGCAAGAATTTCCGGAAAAACGTTTGGATCACAATCACGCTTTTTATCTGTTTCATCGCCGTACTCCTGATTTTCTTCAGCTACCGAAACGCCCGCCAGAAGAGCATTATTGCCGGTCAGAAAAACAACATCCTAAAGCAGAAATTGCTGGTTTCGCAGATGAACCCGCATTTTATCTTCAATTCGCTCAACGCCATCCAGAATTGCATTTTCAAGCAAGACGGGCTGAAAGCCGGAACTTACCTGGCCCAATTTGCCGAGCTGATGCGCATGATCCTCGAATTTTCACGCAAAGACCTGGTCCCGCTCGAATCCGAGGTGCACATGCTCCACAATTATTTCCAGCTGCAGCAATTCCGCTTCGACGGCAAATTTGATTACGAAATTCAGGTTGACCCAAGGCTCATTGCTTCCAAAACCGGGATCCCGCCGATGCTCGCCCAGCCCTTCATCGAAAATTCCATCGAGCACGGAATTTTTTTCAAGGAAGAACCCGGCTTTATCCGGGTCAAAATTGTACGCCGGGATGACAATATCCTCTATGAGATTACAGACAATGGTGTGGGCATCGAAGGAGGACAAAAATTCAAGCGCAACACCACCGGGACGCACA
>CBINGV010000302.1:0-4515 GCA_966250255.1 uncultured Flavobacteriales bacterium
GTTTAGTTGCCTGTATACTAACCTCCGCGTCCGCCTTTGGCTTTCTTAACCGGTGATGCTTTGGAAGGACGCTGGGAAGGGGCTTGCTTTTTCATCGGTGATGTTCGTTGCGGCGCACTCTGTGTGGGTGCCTGTCGCTTGATTGGTGAGGCTTTTTGCGGTTGGCTCGGTTGCTGGGCAGGCGCTTGTTTTTTCAAAGGAGATCCCTGTTGTTGCGGGCTTCGTTGCTGCGGCGCCTGGTTTTTTATCGGTGAACTTTTCTGAGGCGTGCTTTTTTGTTGAGGGGCCTGGTTTTTCAAAGGTGAATTTTTTTGCGGTGCACTCTTTTGCTGCGGAGCCTGGTTTTTCAGCGGCGAATTCTTCTGCGGCTGTGTACTTTTAGCCGGCGCCTGTTTTTTCAGGTTGGAGTTCTTTTGCTGCGGTGCGCTTTTTTGTTGCGGGGCCTGGTCCTTCAGCTTGGAATGGCCGGAGTTTTTCCAGGTCTTCGGTCGGTCTCCTTTAATATCCCGGATAATATTCTGATGATCGTGGTAATTCCGGTATTTTTTATACTTCACCCGGTGGTGATGGTGGTGGTAATACGGATGAGGCTCGTTGATCACGACTTTATAACCGCTGTAAAAGTTATAATAGTTATACCTGGCCGGCAACACCGTTACCCAAACCCAGCTCATGCCATCCCAATAAATGTATTTGTGATAAATAACGCTGTAATAAATATCAATATCAGGGAGGTAATAATACTCAACGTAGTCATAGCCCACGGGACCCCAGGCCGGTTGTGTGTTGATGTTAATATTGACACTCACCTGGGCATTCATCTGCGGGGCAAACAACAAGGTTGTCACGAATCCCCATATAATCATTAGCTTCTTCATAATTCTCGTTTTGAGAACCATGCCAAAGTTTGTTCCGCAAATGGACGATTGTAAACAATTTACTGGATATCAGTCGTTTATTTAAAATTATTATCGAAGAATCCGGACAAAAATTTTTCAGTATGGAAGGGTTTTTTTCAAAATGGGAATCATAACTCTCTCTTCTTTTGCCTTGACGAAAAAGAAGCAAAAAGTCAAGTCTCAAGTAAAGCCGTTCGGAGAAAAAGCCTCACTTTGTTACTTGAGACGGAGCACAATTAATTTAGTATTTTCGTGAAATAAATCCGGTATCGTGAATTTCTGGCTGATAAATTGCCCGCTGAGTTTGTAAGAAAATCAATTCCGCTTATCAACCCCCCAGGACATTTTGTTGCGGATGGTATCGAGGAAACTGGTGTCTTCGAATTTGACGACATTGATCAGGAATTCGGCTTTGGTAACAAGCACTTCTTCGTCCTGGTCGATGTTTTTGGAGATGGAGTCGAGGCTAAGCAAGTACTTGCGCTCACGTCCTTCAACGGAGAGCTTGATCGGGAAGTGATCGGGAACAACCATCGGGCGCACGTTGAGGTTGTGCGGCGCAATCGGGTTGAGGATGTGCACCTGGCAGCCCGGGGTTATGATCGGTCCGCCGCAGCTCAGGCTGTAAGCCGTGGAGCCGGTCGGTGTGGCTACAATCAAGCCGTCGGCCCAATAGGAGTTGAGATACAGATCGCCCAGCGTAGCATGCACGGTAATCATCGAAGAGGTATCTTTCTTATGGAGGGTGACCTCGTTGAGGGCTATGTTATCGTCGTCAAACAGTTTATCGGCCGTGTGCACCCGCAGCAGCGAACGCTTCTGGTAATCGAACTGGCCGTTTTTGATTTTATCGAAGGTGTTTTCGAGGTCTTCCGGGTTGACATTCGCCAGGAAACCCAGCCTTCCCATGTTGACGCCGGTAATCGGCACACCGCTGTCGCGGATGTATTTGACCGTCTGGATGAACGTTCCGTCACCACCTACGCTGATCGCCAGGTCAATGCCGGATTTCAGATCGCGATGGCTTTTAAAGGTCTTAGCTTTGCTGCCTACCCCTGCTTTTTTGACCAGCTGGGCTTTCAGCTCGTGCTCAAGCACCGCATTCCAGCCGAGATTTTCCAGCATCGCCAGGACTGCTTCAAAATAGCCGACGTTCTGCTTGGTAATTTTACGGCCGTATATGGCGATGTTTTTTGACATATCAGAACTTCAGGAAGTTTAACAAGGCATCATAGCGGTTTTGCAGGTCATCATCGAAGGAACTCTTCTGGTAGGAAGCTGCAATCACGTAATCATAACGCTCGAAGGTCTGGATAATGCGCCCGAGCTCTATCTGGTTGATCTTGAGCGTCACCTCGAGCTTGGTGGAGTCCGAGGAAGACATGATGTAAGAGCTCAGGATTTTAGCATTATTGCTTTCTACAATCTGCGCAATCTGGGCCAGTGAATAATCGTTTTGATTGACTTCCAGCACGATGATCCCGCCGCGCTCGCGAATACTGCCCGTATTGGCAATGAGCGTGATCAGCTGGTGAATGCTCGTACAGCCCAGGTAGCTTTCGTCTTCCGCCAAAATCGGGATCACCGAAATTTTATGTTCCGCCACCCGGAAAAGCACTTCGTAAATGTGAGCCGATTCCTTGACATAAGGACGCGGCAAATGGTCAAAAAGCTTATCGAGGGTTTCATCCAGGTCTTGTTTGTCCAGGATATCGGATTCGGAGATCAAACCGACAAAATTATCGTTCTTGAGCACCGGCAAATGCGATACTTTAAATTCATCCATCCATCTCAGGGCTGTATCACCGGTGTCAGTATGCTTTAAAGGAGGGATTTCGTCTGTGATTAAATCTTTTGCTATCATGAAAGTGCCAAAGTAATAAAAATTCTTAACAAGAAAACGTGTCCGAAAGTAAAAATATTTCCCTTTTGAAAATTTTTCCGCCAAAATGACAAAGTCGATTTTAGCATCCTTTAACAAGATATTTAAATAAATGTTAAATGTTGCGCATAATAATTACTATTCTCAAATCTTAGCGTAATTTTGTATCGAGAGTAAGGGTTCAAACGTGTTTTGGCACGCTATTTGAATCTGAATTATCAAAGTTAGTTTTCATAAGTAGTAGTTTAAGTTAGGTTAAAAAAGAGTGAGACGCCCGTTTCACTCTTTTTTGTTTTACAGGCCTTAAACTTATTATGTGCGCTTTGTATTTATTTCCCGCTGACGGCGCAGATTTTTGGAACGCAGAGCACGCAAAGTTAACGCAGAGGTTTTACAGAGAATTTTTACTTTACCACTTTGCTCCCCTCACCTTTGCGCACTTTACGGGAAACCTGGCGCTACTTTGCATTCCAAAAAAATTCTTACAACTCTTTATAGTACTTATACACCTGAGTTATGAACGCATTGCAGCGCTGATGCTCGAAGGCCTTTTTACCCGGCGCAAAAGCATCTTCCAGGTATTGCTTCGTCTGCATCTGGTAGGTCAGGTTACCGCTCGGTGTTACCCAGCCATAACCGCGGATGACCGTATGAAAGGCAAAAGGAATGATTTTGGGGTTCATCAAGTCCTTGCTCCAGGTATATTCCTTATTGTCGATCCCCATCTGGTAAAGCAGCGTAGCCGGTAAATCGGCCTGTGAGCCGATTACGTCCATCCGTTTGCCCTTGTATTCTTTCTTGAGCGGCGGCCCCCAGAACAGGAGCGGAATGCGGTAAAAACTGCTGCTCATAGGCGACTGTACCTTCGGCGAAGCCCGGCTGTGGTCGGCCACGAAGACAAAAAGCGTGTTTTTATACCATTTTTGCTTTTTTACCCGCTGGATGAATTTGGCAATGCACTGATCGGCGTAGATCATCGAATTCATGAAATCGGCTTCTTCCCCGGTCCAGTTTTGGCCCTTGGTTTTCGGGACATCGAAAGGCGAATGCGTGCTTCCCGTAAAGGCGCATTGCATAAAAGGCTCCTTCGTTTGGTTGATCTCCGAAATAAATTGCCTGTACAAATCCTCATCGTAGTAATTCAGCTTGCCGCGCTCGAGGTTCTCGGGGAAGTCGTTTTCATCCTTGACCACATCGAAATCATGATCCATGAAATAGCCGCCGATGTTCCCGTATTTCAAATCGCCGCTGAAAAGGTAAGCGCTGGTATACCCGTAAGGCTTCAGGCTTTGGTTAATGGCCTTGAGTTTGCGGCTTTTTTCGGGCTGCATCGAGATCGACACCTCCGGAATTGCCGGGAAACCGCTGAAAATGCTGGCATTTCCGATCTCGGACGTATGGCTCGTGGCGTAAATATTCGAAAACAGTAAGCCTTCGGAAGCCAGCTTGTCAAAATTCGGCGTAGCTCCTTTGGTTTCGCTCAGGCAGCCCACCGCTTCTGCCGCACAGCTTTCCATCACCACAAAAACGATATTCGGCCGTTTGTTCTCCAGGAAATAATTAGCGTGTTCCCGCGGATAACGGTAAAGGTTCTCCATGATTTTTTCGGCCACCTGCGGTTTGATCTTTGGCATAAACTCATCGATCTCGCTGCGGTTATAGAGCAAAAAGCTTTTGACGAAAAAATACACCGAATTGATCGACAAGTCATTCGAAACCGGGTTGTTGGTATAA
>CBINGV010000303.1:0-4511 GCA_966250255.1 uncultured Flavobacteriales bacterium
GACCTGCTGGCTGGTACAATAATCGTATTTCAGCAGGTTCCCTTTTTCCATGGAAAGCTCCAGTTTCTGGATCAGCCAAAGGGAATCGATGACGTAGATGTAACCCGTCAGCGTGGACGTTGAGGTGATCCGCGGAATGATTTTGATCTTGTGGATTTTGCGGCCGTTTTCCTCATATTGTGCTTCAAGCCGGTATTTGTAGGACAGGATTCCCGGTGTGGAAATCGGCGAGCTGACCGGCGACTGGTGCAAATCATCCAGGTGGAGCAGGTTTTCAAAAAAATTGAAATTCGTCTTCACGGTCGTGGTGTAGTACAGATCGCGGTCGCTTCCGCGCTTCGTATAGGCATTCCGGATTTCTTTGACCTTGTTTTTCGGGGCGAAATTGCGATCAATCTGGATCTCCACTAAATTCAGGCTGTTGGCATCCTGCATGATCTTTTTGCGCTCGGCCTCAAAGGGGTCTTCCACATCCTTTGTATTTTTCGGATTGGCTTCCTCTTCCGTGTTTTTTTTCTTTTTCTTGGGATCTTCCTCCTTTTTCTTTTTGGGGTCCGCCTCAATTTTTTCAGCCGCCTTGATATACACTTTTACGCTATGCGGATAGGACCAGGGATTGATCTGCTCGCGCTTTTCAACCACTTTGAGCATGATCTCGCGCCCGGGATTGGACTTTTTGGCGCTAACTTCCACATCGCTTAAATCTTTGACTGCCAGGGGAAAAAGCTGGATGTCCTTTTTAACTTCCTTGTCCGTTACTATGATGTAAGCTTCGCGCTCTTCGTAACCCTGTGCAGCATAAATGAGGTAATATTCACCCGGCATCAGGCGGATTTCATAACGCCCGTTGGCATCGGCCACAGCACGCTGCTCCGTATTGTTTTTGATGTAAACGCGGGAAGCAGGGATCGATACCTGGTTTTCATCCCGGATGGTTCCGGATACCAAAAATTGTCCAAAGAGATTTTGACATAAGAGTAGTGTAGTACATACGATTATTAGCTTTCTCAACATGTTCAAACGGACATTTTTGTGCGCAAAAGAATAACAAATTTAGGAATAAAAGTTACATGAAAATCATAAATTTTGATAAAAAGCCGTCTTTTCCGGACTTTGGTAAAAGTAAACCGTTAATTGGCCTTTTCTGCCGGATAAACCGCTTTGACAACCCGCTTTTTGGCATAAAAAAACCCCGGTTTGAACCAGGGCCTTTTTGTGAGCGAAAGAGGAGTATTAGCCTTAATTCAGCATAATCTGGCGCAGGCAATGCCCCATTACATTATTCGGGTGAACTAAAAATTGCATATCATTGAGCGCCCGGCTCAGCTGGTCGGAATGAAAACCTTCTTTTCCAAAAAGGATAGTGGGGTCAACCGGAGGTACTTCGATGGCACCGGCAAAGCAGCTTGAATTGATTTTATTCATCCAAAGCTCGCGTACTTTATCAAGATCGACCCCAAAACCGAGGCGGAACATGTCAATATCGGCATCCGACCAGGTAAACAGTTCCGGTGTATATCTCCAGGTAGCCGGTACGGCCGCCCGGACTTTCTGACGCATTTCGCTGTCATTGCAGGCAGCATTCATCCAGCGTGCGCTATTGCTCAGGTGAGCAGTCACTTTCAGGAAAAATTTACCGGCGATCGTAGCCAGGAAACGATCATTTGAACGGCTTAATTCCATGAAAAAGTAATAATGAAAATTATCGATCAGGAAACGTTTGAGCATCAACTGGGCGAAGCTCTCCTGCTCCTGCTCGATCATGATACAGTTATAGAATTCGCTTTCACTGCGGTAATAAACAAAATAGTTGCTTCCCATGCCACGTGTATCAATGCCTCCGCTTACAGCCAGATGATTGTAAATCGATTCGGCGAGGGAGGTCAGATCGAGGGCAACATTCGTATTCACCGGATCTTCTCCCATGTACAGCGCTTTCCCGCCATATTTGTTCAGCCGGTGGCTAAGAATGAGTGCGTTATCGGCAATCTGCAGGTAATATTTGATTTTTGTTTCCATTTTACCAGTTTTTTATGTCTGTTTGTATGACACAAAGTTCCGGTGATTCTGAAACAATCAGAATGATGGCAATTAGAGCCGGCCATGATCTTCGTCAGATCAGGGGCTGATTTTTTGCCAGTCGGCATAAATGTATTTTCCTGCATCCCGCGCCGGGTAAAGCGGCTCGAGACGAACACCGGCCACATCGCGATAAACACGTGAAAGCGTATGCATCCACTCGTCGGCGCGGTAACCGACATAAATCAGGTGAAAGGCATCCAGGTTGGTTTTTGCGGCCCGGTAATACAGATCGCGACGGATTCCTTTACAAAAGGCTTCGAAGCCGGCCTCGAGGTTTTTGTATTTGCGGTTTTTCTTGCCAGGCAGCGCTTCGTATACGGGAAGGCCTTTCACCATCAGCTTATTTTGCCAGTGATAGGCCATGGGATTGTTGTACCAGCGCGGAAAAGATACTGTACCGAAACCGCTTTCGGAAATCATGATGGAAGCCAGGAACAAAGGATTGACCTGGTTGCGTTTGCAAACCCGGATCATCAGCTCAGCCATTTCCTGCGGCCCTATGACTTCCTGCTGGTCCACCTGCATTTTGAAATTGATGCAATCCGGGAAATTATCCGCCAGGTAAGCCGTAAGCCGCCATTTGAAGTCTTCCCCGTAAAAATCCGTGACCGGTGTTTTCAGCTCCGAGAGAAAAGTCCTGTAAAAATTGTATTTCACCAGGGTGTCAGTCCTGACCGGGTTTTCAGCATGCGGACGCACACAGCGGAAACCGATATCGTAATTGTAGGAACCCGGCGAACACTGCGAACCGTAGGCTGAAGAAAGATAAAGGGAATCGATCGCCCCCCAGCTGCCGCCACGCAGGCGCATGGTACGCTGCTCCCGGTTCCAGTCGGTGCACCAATGCCAATTGTTCCCACACATATTGTACAGGCCGAAGTCGTTTTTGTACTGGGATTTTACCGGTGCAAGCCTCCACCATTCCGTTGTCTGGTGGCCGCGGTCGGAATCCAGGTTAGTCAGGCTTTCCCGGAAAACTCTCCCCCAGGGATACGGATTTCCCATTTTCCCGGCCAGGGCAGCAAAGGTAAATTCATAACTGAAGGGCAAACGATAACCCGATGCTGCTGTATTGAGCTCATAGATGGGATAACCCCAGTAATCTTTTTGATCGGTCAGGCGATAAGCCGGCTCCAGCCCTTCGCACATACTGCGCCAATTGCAATAATCCACCGCATGGTGCCAGGATACGCCGGTTACGGGCTGATCGGACTTGTGATAGGACTCGTAATACCAGTAGGCATTTTTCTGGCCTCCGGCCCGGACGTACACTTCAAAATCCGTATAGGTTACCGGCGTTTCGTCCATCCAGAGATCGATCAGGGCAGAATCCGGGAAATCAACCAGGCAAAGCGGCTTTAAACCATCATGCTGCCGGATCTGCGCAGAAAAACACGGCAGGAAACCCAGCATCCAGATAACAAGCAATTTCTTTTTCCGGCTTATTCTTTGCACCTCAGCTTGTTCTTTTGTATTTTTTCTCCACGAATGTAATGGCTTCGTTGGCCAGTTCGGCAATCATATTTTCATTGACATCGCTGAGCTTTTTGACATAAATACAGCTTTTTCCCATCGTAAATTTGCCCAGTTGTTCCAGGAATTTCTGTGAGGCTTCCGTATCCACATGCACATACAGGGAAAGTGCGGCCTTCCTGGGAGAAAAACCGATTAAAGGCGCATCTCCCTCATGTCCGCTGTCATATTTGTAATGATAACTCCCAAAACCGATAATGCTCGGCCCCCACATGCGCGGTTCGCAGCCGGTAAGCTCACGCATCAGCTCGATCAGCCGGTAGCTGTCGGCGCGCTTTTGTTCATTGTCCACCTGGTCGATGAACGCTTTCACGCTTTCGCCGGTTTCATGTGTTTTATTCTGTTTTGCCATAGTTTATCGCGAAAAATTACCCGTCAAAAATAAAAAAATCAGATCATTCCCCATAGTTCCGGCTGAAAATTCACACGCGGCACTTCAACCCTTTAAGATCCGGGGCAATTTGCGCTCAAACTGCTGGGTCCCGGAGGAATGATCGGGCAGCTCGACATAAAAAGACGTCCCTACATTAACCTGGCTTTCGAAAGAAATGGTGCCATTCATCAGCTCGACATAATGTTTCACAATATTCAGACCGAGGCCTGTTCCCTGCACCTGGTAAGCATTACTGGCCCGGAAAAATTTCCCGAACATATTTTTATGTTCTTCTTCAGGGATACCGATTCCCTGGTCTTTTACAGCGATACAAAGCAGCCCGTTTTTGATTTCCGTAGCCAGCTGGATATCTTTTTCGGAGTATTTAATCGCATTCGAAAGCAGGTTGAGCAGGATATTACGCAAGGTCTTTTTATCAATCAGCACCTCATTTTTACCGGTAAAGCGAAACATGATCTGCTGACCGGGCTTACACATGTTATTGAGCGTATCAACGAGCTCG
>CBINGV010000304.1:0-4499 GCA_966250255.1 uncultured Flavobacteriales bacterium
CGGCAGGTCGTCAGGGTTGGCATCCCACAGGTTGTGATTGCGCTGGTATTGCTTGCGGACATCACGCAGGGCATCCAAAGCACCCCGTTTGTCAAATTTATTCAGGGCGATCACGTCGGCAAAATCAAGCATGTCGATTTTTTCGAGCTGGGTGGCCGCACCGTATTCCGGCGTCATCACGTAGAGGGAAACGTTGGAATGATCGAGGATTTCCGTATCAGACTGGCCGATTCCGGAAGTTTCGAGGATAATCAGGTCGTATTCGGCGGCTTTCAGCACATTAATGGCCTCGGCTACGTGCTTGGAAAGCGCCAGGTTCGATTGGCGGGTAGCGAGGGAACGCATGTAAACGCGCGGGTTTTTGATGGAATTCATCCGGATGCGGTCGCCGAGTAAGGCTCCGCCGGTTTTGCGTTTGGAAGGATCGACGGAAACAACCGCAATTTGTTTTTCGGGAAAATCGATCAGGAAACGGCGCACGAGCTCATCCACGAGCGAAGATTTCCCGGCACCTCCCGTTCCTGTAATCCCGAGCACGGGAATGGAAACGGCCTGCGCCATCTGATGGACTTCTTCGAGGATGTTTTTCGCTTCGTCTGCAAAGTTTTCGGCAGCCGAAATAATGCGGGCAATCGCCGGTGTGTTTTTTTCTTTGAGGTGCTTGATTTCGCCATTCAGGTTTTTGCCCACCGGGAAATCACAGCGCTGCACCAGGTCGTTGATCATCCCCTGCAAGCCCATCGCACGGCCATCGTCCGGGTGGTAGATGCGTGTGATGCCGTAAGCCTGCAATTCTTCAATCTCGGAGGGCAGGATCGTTCCGCCGCCGCCGCCGAAAATTTTAATGTGCGGCGCACCTTTCTGCTGCAGCAAATCATACATGTATTTGAAATATTCCGTGTGTCCGCCCTGGTAGGATGTCATGGCAATCGCCTGCACATCTTCCTGGATCGCGCAATCAACGACTTCCTCCACCGAACGGTCGTGCCCCAGGTGGATCACTTCGCAGCCAGTAGCCTGGATGATGCGGCGCATGATGTTGATCGCAGCATCGTGGCCGTCAAAAAGTGAAGCAGCAGTGACAATACGGACTTTGTTGATCGGTTTATACGGTTCTACCTTTTCCATGTATGTTTTGTGTTTTTAATCGGATACAAAATTAAAAAAAATGAGCAAATATGAAAGCATTCACGCGCTATTCCTGATGCCGGTCAAAGAATAAGCCATTTATCCGGTTCCCGTTTTGAAAGAAACCGGTATATTCGCTTTCAAAAATAAATGAAAATGAAGCCTTTGTACCTGCTGCTTGTTTCTTGTGCTCTTAGCTTTGGAGCATCCTCCCAGAATTACGAATCCTTCCGGGAAAAAGGAAAGTGGGGGTTCAAATCCGGTAAAAAAATCGTTATTAAACCGCGCTTCGATGAAGTGGTCGAATTTTGGGCCTCCAGCCCGAACACCCTGGTCCGTATCGGCAGGAAATTTGGCGTGATCGATCGCAAAGGCGATTGGTTTATCGAACCTATGATCGATAGCATCGAAGAAGTGACCTTTCCGCACAATTATGAGCTTGATGGCAAGTGGCGCATTGCCTACAGCAGGGATTATGATTATATCCTCAATTATTACGATTACCGCAAACTGGATTCTTTCCCGGACATTCAGCGCATGATTGCGGTACGGGAGAAAAATCCGTATTTTAATCCCGATTACAGCGATCCGAAGGACGAATACCAGCTTTATATGACCCCGCCTGAAGAGCCTTACGTCATCATCAGCAAATTTGATGAGCGCAAACAAGCTGAAAGCGCTGTATATGAATTAACTGCCCGCATGCGGATCAGTCCCTGGATTGCCTTGGATTATGACGAAAACCTCAAGGTGCAAGCTTATCATTTCGATACGATCACCATGTACGTTTATTCCGATGGCGAAAACAGCGGGTATTACATGACCGGGATGGAGTATGGAACGCCGTTGAAATTTTCGGATATCCGCGTGGAAAACAGTTTTGTGCTGCTTCGGGAGTCTAAAAAAGAAGCCCAATACCAGTTGTACCAGTGGACCGGGGAATACCTGGCCTTGCTGAGCGGGACTTACGCTGTCCGGGTCACGGAAGAAGAAGGAGGCGGGCGCTATTTTTACCAGCTGGAGGATGGAAAAGGCCATTATGGTTTTGTAAGTCCGGGCGGGAAAATTTTTGCGCCTCAATACGATAGTTTGTTCCTGATGCCCGGTTTTTCGGATATCCTGCAAACCCGTATCCAGGATAAATATGGTGTTGTGAGCCTTTCTTCGGATTATGAATTGCGTGAAAAAAGCACAACGCCGATCCGTTTTGAGGGCTACAATTATATGCTCTTCAATTCCGGCGCCTACCTGTCTTTCACAGACGAAAAAGGGCAAAAATACTTTGCGGACGTTTACCTGCAAAGCAAATACAAGTTCAACCCGAAATCCCTTTTTTCGAAAGCCGAAAAAGGCTTTTACTACCTCATGAGCAGCGATACGATCAATGGCAAACGCATCGAAACAAAGGTTTGGGACACGAAATTCCTGCATGTGGATACCACGCGGATCGAAGGCTACATCAAAGTGAAAAACAGCGCCAAAAAATACGGTATGCTCAACCTGAAAGGCGATACGCTTCTTCCCTTTGAATTTGAAAATTTTGACCTCTTCAACTGGGACGGTGACGGGAACCAGTACATTCGCGTCAAACAAAAAGGAAAATGGGCCTTATATTACCTGAACGGGAAACAAATTGTCCCTGTGTTCTACGATAAGATCCTCGAAAGCGATTTTGACGATTACGACAACCTGATCATTACCGCCAAAGGGAAAGTATATGGCTTGAACGCAGCAGATGGTGCTGCTGTATTGCCCCAGCAATTTGACCGCATTCTGACGATGCGTTCCCAGGACGACCGGGGGGATTATATCCTGGGCTCAGGCAAAGGACAATATACGGTTGCCCACATCCAAAACCGCTTCCTGGATTCCGCTTCGGCACATGTAATCACCAAAGAATACGATTTTATACTCAAAGACCGCGGGTATATCCGCATCGGAGAGCAATACGAAACCTACGATTTGCTGAACGATCATGCTTCCCTGGGGCGTGTACCTGAAAACGATATTGCCTGGGAAGAAGAAGGCTCCCGGATTGCCGTCAAAAACGGCAGGCTGGGCGTAATCAACAGCTCTGGCGAAACTCTTGTTCCCTTTGACTATGAGCTCCTGTGCTTTACCCGTTTCGATAAAAAGCGCGTCATGGCCTTTCGCCATGGAGAAAAAAGCTACATTAACCTGGATACCGGAGAGGAAACGGCCGATGATTTTTACAACGGGCAATACAAGTAGTTTTTTAGCTAAATGTCGTATATCCGGATGGAACAATATCATTACCTTCGCAAAAATAAAATACTGAAATGAACAAGTTATTTCCTTTTGTATGTTCCGCCTTGCTGCTTGGCTCCCAACAGGCGCTCAGCCAGGAAACGGCCGATCCGTATGAAGCTTTTGTGCCCTTCAAAGAAAGCAAGAACTCCTGGGGTTACCGGAAAAACAAACAGGTGGCCATCCCGGCAAAGTATGAGTACGTGACTTCGTTTTCGGAAGGATACGCCCTCGTGAAAAGTGGCGGAAAATGGGGCTACATCGATACGCTTGGTGCCTGGTACATAGAGCCTGAATACGATAAAGGACAACCTTTCCAGAACGGCATTGCCTTTGTAAAAAAAGGTGATAAAACCGGTTTGATTGGCAGTGATAAACGAGTGATCATCGAGCCGGTTTACGACAATATCCGCGAGGATTACAATTCGTATTACCTGATCAACAACGGGAAATACGGGATGATGAGCCGCGAATATCCCGAAAGGCCGTTCATTCCTTCCGTTTACGATTCCGTTCTTTATTTCAACAGCGACATTGCTTCCGGGAAAAGAAGCGAGGGAAACTGGGATATTTATTTCCAGGGCAAAAAAACAATTGAAAATGCCAACCAGCCGGTTACCTACAAAAATCACGAGTACCTGCTCGACCTGGTGGTGCTTTCCATCAAAGGAAAATACGGAGTATACAGTTTGTCGCGCGGTTGGGTAGTGCAGCCTGAATATGGCCTGATCGAATTCCTGCAATTCCCGGAACACCCGGTGGATGGCGTGTATTCTACCTTGGTGCTCGCGCTCCACGACCAGGATCTGGCAGCTATCGACCCGGAATACCGCTACAATGATGCTTTGAAAGATTCCATCACCCTGGCAAAAATTAACGGGCAGCTCATCTCTCCGCTTAAATTCAACTACATCGAATCGACCTATGACCGGTATGCGGAAATCCAAAGTCCCTATGCCCTCGAATTGAAACGCGACGGGCGTACCTATCATCTTTCTGCCAATTTCGGGATGAAGGAATACCAGTTCAGCAACCTCATCAGCCATTATTACAACAGCTATTTTATTGCGGATGGACCGGGGGGAAAACAATACATCCTGGAT
>CBINGV010000305.1:0-4495 GCA_966250255.1 uncultured Flavobacteriales bacterium
TAAGAGAAGCCACTGATCAGGAGCAAAAACAGAAGCAGTATTTTTTTCATAAGCTCGGTTACAATTATTTTTTCAAAACGTTCATTCAATGGTTAGGTTCAGATAAGCCGGGTAGCATACCCCACCCCATTCGAAGAGCTCAAAGCCTCCGCGCTCAAAGGGCCTGAGCTCCTGCGGAAGCAGTTGTAAAAACCCGGGGTAACGGTCAAAAGCGCTGTATATGATGTAAAAGCGGTTGAAATGCTCCGGCTGCGGATTGATTTCGTATTCCCCGAAGCGCTGGCATTGGTCCTGCACGACAAATTGCACGAGGCTGTAGTTATTTTCAGCCAGGCGCGGGCCCCAGTAGGTGATAAAATCCGTTTTTTCTCGGGCATTGAAGTTCATGTAGGTCAACACGGAATCGAGGTAAGGAAGCACCGCTTCGCGCGCCAGGATTTTACCGGCCAGCTTTCCCTCCTGGTGCTCAAATGCAAAATCAGGCTGGTGGGAAGCTTCCCAGAAAAGGTAAGGGAAACGGTTTCCTTTATTGTCTGTAAGCATGGAGCCCTCGACGGTCATTTCCCAGCGCGAAGCCTCCGGCTCAGGATAGGTGAACAGTAATTTCCCTTTGGGTTTCAGCAACAGGTCAAAATTGACCAAGCGATCGCTGTAGGCATAAATCACCGGCTTTTCTTCGCGGATCTCGATTTTTCCATTTTCTTTCGCCAGGAAAATTTTGACCCGGACCCGGTGTTGGTCTTTCAATTCGTAGCCTTCAAAATAAGTCACTTTGTAGCCCTGTTTCCGGAAAGCCACATCACTTTGAACAAGCGGGATTTCCAGTTCAAAGCCAGCCTGGAAAAAGCGATCTTTCTGACTTCCGACCTGTACGCTGATGCTTTTGAGCTTTTTCATGCCCGGCACTTCAAAAACATCGCCCGAAAGCACATAATTCCCTGCAGGAATGGACGCATCAAATTCATCCGAAAGCACTTCATAACCCAACATGGGCTTTTCTTCGGCCAGGAGAATCACCGGTAAAAAAACCGGCGCCAGTATCAAAAGCAGTTTTTTCATAAAGCCTGGTACATTTAACGATTAGTACAGTTCAATTTAGGAATAAAATTTTACATTTGCCTTGAAGACAGGTAAATATACACAAAAATCCGCTATATGACGAAGACTTATATCCTGCGCTCTACCCTGGTGATCGGCGCTTTTCTGCTCTACCGTTCTTTCAAATACCTGTACGCTTACGCTTTCTTTGGAGTCGAAAAATGGAACGCGCTGCCGGACAATCTTTCCCTGAGCATCATGCTGCTAACGGCAATGCTCGTGGCACTGGGATGCAATTACCTGATCAACAAACGGCTTTCTTTCCGGGAACTGGGATTGGGAAGCGGTTTTGCCAAAGGGCTTTTCTGGGGCTTTGTATTTACACTTCCGCAATTCATCGGTTTGTCTTACCTGGCCGGTTTTAAGTATAGTCTTTCCTTCGAATCGGCTTACCAGGCGATGGTTTTGGCAGGATTCGGGGAAGAATTCATTTTCCGGGGCTTCCTCTTCGGGCTTTTGTTTTATTATGCAGGCTGGGGCTTTCTCACGGCCGGGATTTTCACGGGCCTGTTTTTTGGCTGGGGACATTTATACCAGGCCGGCAATTTGCCGGAAGCGATCGGGATTTTTGCCTTCACCTGTGGCGCCAGCCTGGGATTTGCCTGGTTTTATCATGCCTGGCGCAGCCTGTGGATGGTAATCTTTTTACACGGCTTCATGGACCTGGCCTGGGTGAGCACGATGAACGACGAACTGGCGCCAAATGTGCTGGGAAGCGTATGGGTGAACGTTTTCCGTTTTTCAACCCTGGCTTTTGCCATCGTTTATTCGGTCTTCTACAGCAAAAAGATCGGGAGCTACGATCTTAAAAAACGATTGTGGGTAAATAAATCGGAACGGGATTTTTAAACTTCAAAATTATTCCTAATTTCGTGCCGATGAGTTCGGTTGAAAAGTACAATAAGAAAGGTTTACGCACAAGTTACATTTCCACAGTGATCGGTATTTCCCTGGTTTTATTCATGATCGGGCTGGTGATCGGTGGTGTTCTGGGCATCGATTCGATCCAGAAGCAGGCTAAGGAAAACCTTCAGGGCGACCTTTTTTTCAAGGCTGAAATCAACGAGGCCGACATCAAACAGATTGAGCAGGAGCTCAAAACCTGGCCTGAGTTCAAAGAAGTATTTTTCGTTTCACCGGAGCGCGCCATTGAAGAATTCAGCGGCTCCAACACCAACACGTCCGAGGTTCTGGCGATCTTCGACGGGGAAAACCCGCTGCCGCCAACCATTGGCTACAAGCCGAAAGTGAGCTATGCCAACCGCAAAGGCATGGAGCAGATCAAAAGCAAGCTGCTCAAGGCTTACCCGGAGGAAATCGACGAGGTGAACTACGACAAAGCGAGCGTGGAAAACGTCAACCTGGGCTTCAAACAATTTGTTTACCTGATTTTACTCGTTGCCGGCCTGCTGATCGTGGTTGCCGTGGCAATGATCAACAACACCATCCGTCTGGCCTTGTATTCCAAGCGTTTTACGATTAAAACCATGCAGCTGGTGGGCGCCACTTCGAAGTTCATCCGCCGTCCTTTTTTGGTGCAATCCATTTTCCAGGGACTCGTTTCGGCGATTATCGGGATGGCTTTGCTAATGAGCTTGTTTTACACCTTAAACAACATCCTCGACACGATCGAAATTCCGTTTGAGTTCCTGACTTTCATTATCCTTTTTGCTTCCATCCTCGTGATCGGCGTGGTGATCAGTTTCATTTCGACCTGGTTTGCCCTTAACAAATATTTGCGTATGAAGTTGGACGACTTATACTAAATATGATTACATTTGCTTTCTAATTCACAGAACATGTTTGCATTTCAAAAAGAAAATTACAAGTGGCTGCTCATCGGGCTGGCAATTAATGTACTCGGTTTTATTTTGATGATCGGAGGTGGTTCGGACGACCCGGCCAAATTTGACGCGAAAGAGCTTTTCAGCCCGGTACGCCTCACGGTTGCCCCGATCCTGATTATCGCCGGCTACATTGTGATGATCTATGCGATCATGAAAAAACCAAAGAAAATGGAGAATGAAAAGTGAAAAATGGAAAATTAATTCATTCTAAAATTTTAATTCTACCTTCTTAATTTTCAATTCTCAATTCTAACAAGTGGATTCATTACAAGCCATCCTGATCGCTGTTGTTGAAGGATTGACCGAATATTTGCCGGTTTCTTCCACAGCCCATATGATTTTTACCAGCTCGATGTTCGGCATCCAGGACGACGAGTTCGTGAAGATGTTCCAGGTTTCGATCCAGTTCGGGGCCATCCTTGCCGTTGTTGCGCTGTACTGGAAAAAGTTTTTCGATTTCCGGAACCTGAAATTTTACCTCAAGCTGGCGCTGGCCATCGTTCCCGCGCTGATCCTCGGCATGCTCTTCGATGACAAGATCGAAGCGGTGCTCGAAAAGCCGATCCCGATTGCCATTGTGCTGATCGCTGGCGGGGTGATTTTGCTGTTTATCGATCAACTCTTCAAAAAACCAAAGATCGACAAGGAGGAACATGTTTCTTTTATGAAAGCGATTGCCATTGGCTTCTGGCAATGTCTCGCCATGATGCCGGGTACGTCGCGTTCCGCAGCCTCCATTATCGGCGGTATGCAGCAGGGCCTGACGCGCAAAATGGCGGCTGAGTTTTCCTTTTTCCTCGCTGTGCCGACAATGCTTGCCGTTACGGCTTATTCGGTTTTTGTGAAAGACTGGACCTACATGGGCAAGGAGCAAAAGGGCTATGAAATGATTTTCGCCAACCAAGCCAACACGAATAATTTCCTGATCGGGAACGCGGTTGCTTTCATCGTTGCCATTATCGCGATCAAATTTTTCATCGGGATCCTGCAAAAGTACGGCTTCAAAGTCTGGGGCTGGTACCGCATTATTGCCGGGATTGCTTTGATTGCTTATTTCTCACTCCGTTAATTAGCACATTAGCTAATTAGCATATTAGCTAATTAATTCACATGAATTTCCAGGAAGGCGAAACACTTTTGATTGACAAACCCCTGAATTGGACTTCCTTTGATGTGGTGAATAAAATCCGCTGGAACCTCAAACGGAAACTGGGCGTGAAAAACATCAAGGTAGGCCACGCCGGGACACTTGATCCGCTGGCGACCGGCTTGCTGATTATCTGCACCGGGAAACACACGAAACTGATCGAATCCATCCAGGCCGACGAAAAAACCTATACGGGAACCATCCTGCTCGGGAAAACTACCCCTTCCTACGACCTCGAAACCGAATACAACCGGGAATTCCCAACGGAGCACATTACGCCGGAATTGCTGGAAGAGGTGCGCCTCACTTTCCTGGGTGAGCAACAACAGGTACCGCCCATTTTCTCTGCCAAACAAATCGATGGCAAACGCGCTTATGAAATTGCCCGGGCAGGAAAAACCGT
>CBINGV010000306.1:0-4460 GCA_966250255.1 uncultured Flavobacteriales bacterium
TACCCTCGACGGTAGAACCAAAATGGCTGCAAGCAACGGTTTTGACGTAGTAACGGCTAACGCTTCCCTCGGAATCAACTATTACATTGGTTCTGCTGCTGAGCACGCTGACTGGACTCCGACTAACTACGGTGATGCTGAAGCGATGGCTGCTTTGAAAGCTAAAATCGAAAAAGCTGAAAAAGACATGATGGACGACGATAAAGACGGTGTTCCTAACTACCTCGACCAGGAGCCAGGAACTGCTGCCGGTGCTAACGTTGACACAAAAGGTAAAACAGTTAAAGTAGAGAAAGTAGTAGACATGGATGGTGACGGCGTACTCGACGTAAACGATTTCTGTCCTACAATCAAAGGAACTGCTTCTGCTAACGGATGTCCTGACAAAGACGGTGACGGTATCTACGATTTCGTTGACAAGTGTCCTAATGCTGCTGGTTTGGCTGCTGACGGTGGTTGCCCGGTAGTTACTCAGAAAGCCAAAGAGACAATGACGAAAGCGATGCAGGGTGTACAATTTGATAATGGTAAATCTACTATCATCAAGAAGTCCCTCCCTATCCTTGATGAAGTTGCGAAAGTAATGTTGGCTAACCCATCTTACAACCTCGCTATCAACGGACACACTGACAACGTTGGTGATCCTGCGAAAAACCTCCAATTGTCCGAAGATCGTGCGAAAGCGGTTAAAGCTTACCTGATGGGCAAAGGAGTTGCTGAAAACAGATTGACAGCTAAAGGTTACGGTGATACCCAGCCTAAAGCTTCCAACGCTACGCCTAAAGGAAAGGCTGCTAACAGACGCGTTGAGTTCCTGATCAGCTTCGAGCAATAGTATATAGACTAAAGACTATAAATTAAATTATAAAAAAGAGGTTACTTCGGTGACCTCTTTTTTATTTTGTAGCTATTTTAAAAGCAATTGCTTACCTTTGCCCCCAACTTAGCGAACTCTGAGCGAAGCGATCACCGACCGAAGCAAGTTAAGAAAGTGATCCCTCACGTTAGCATAAATTTTTTTAACATGTCAGATATCAGATACAATCAGCGGGGGGTTTCCGCAGGAAAAGAAGAAGTCCACCAGGCAATTAAAAAGATTGACAAGGGCTTGTTTCCCCAGGCATTTTGCAAGATTGTACCGGATTACCTGACACATGACGAGGATTATTGCATCGTGATGCATGCGGATGGCGCAGGAACAAAATCTTCGCTGGCTTACATGTATTGGAAAGAAACCGGCGACCTCTCCGTTTGGAAAGGCATTGCCCAGGATGCGCTAATCATGAATCTCGACGATCTGCTTTGCGTAGGAGCTACGGACAATATCCTGCTTTCTTCAACCATCGGGCGTAATAAAAACCTCGTTCCCGGAGAAGTAATTTCCGAAATCATTAACGGTACGGAGGAGCTGCTCGAAGAGCTTCGCAAGCAAGGAGTTGGCATTCATTCAACCGGGGGCGAAACAGCTGATGTGGGCGACCTTGTACGTACGATCATCGTGGATTCAACCGTGGTGTGTCGTATGAAACGTTCCGATGTGATTTCCAATTCCAATATCCAGGCAGGTGATGCGATCGTTGCTTTGGCTTCCTACGGGCAGGCAACTTATGAACATGCGTATAATGGGGGAATGGGAAGCAACGGCCTGACCTCTGCGCGCCACGATGTTTTTGCTAAATACCTGGCGGCCAAATATCCGGAGAGTTTCGATCCGCAGGTGCCGGACGAGCTCGTTTATGTCGGTTCGAAGCAGCTGACCGACAGCGTAGAAGGATCGCCTGTGGATGCCGGGAAACTGGTGCTTTCGCCAACGCGGACCTATGCACCGGTCATTCAGCAGATCCTGCAGCAATACCGCGGCAAGATCCACGGGATGGTACATTGCAGCGGCGGGGCGCAAACCAAGGTTTTACACTTTGTGAACGATTTGCATATCATCAAAGACAATTTGTTTCCCACACCGCCTTTGTTTCGCCTCATACAGGCAGAATCCGGCACCGACTGGAAAGAAATGTACAAAGTCTTTAACATGGGCCACCGCATGGAAATTTATGTTCCCGAAGCGCTGGCCGGCGATATTATTGCTATTTCCAAATCCTTCAACATAGATGCACAGGTCGTAGGACGCGTTGAGTCGCACAGTGGTAAAAAAGTAACTATCCGTTCCGAGCACGGGACATTCGAATATTAATACAGACAAGTTAACACGGCATGCAGGACCTTTTAAAAAAGCTGGAAGCTATCAATTATCGTTTTACCGAAGTAAGCACGCTCATCGTCGACCCGGATATTATTTCCGATATGGACCGTTATGTAAAGCTGAATAAGGAATACAGGGACCTGGAGGAGATTGTGGGTGTTTACAAGAAGTATAAAAATGTCCTCGACAACCTGACGAGTGCTAAAGAAATGCTGGCTGTGGAAGAAGACCCGGAAATGCGTGAAATGGCCAAAAGTGAAATTGACGAGTTGGAAAATCAGAAACCGGAATTGGAAGAGCAGATCAAATACCTGCTGATCCCGAAAGACCCGGAAGACGATAAAAATGCCATCATGGAACTACGCGCCGGAACCGGTGGCGACGAAGCCTGTATCTTCGTGGAAGATTGTTTCCGGATGTACACGCTTTTTTTCAAAAATGCCGGCTGGTCTTACGAAATCCTGAATTCCCAGGAAGGAGGAACTAAAGGCTACAAAGAGGTTTCCATGGAGGTGACCGGTGCCGGGATTTACGGGATGCTGAAATTCGAATCGGGTGTTCACCGCGTGCAGCGTGTACCGGAAACCGAATCCCAGGGCCGGGTTCACACTTCGGCAATTACCGTAGCTGTTTTGCCGGAGGCGGAAGAAGTGGATTTTGAGCTGGACATGAACGATGTGCGCAAAGATACCTTCCGGGCTTCCGGAGCGGGTGGACAGCACATTAACAAAACCGAATCCGCGATCCGCCTGACGCACCTTCCTTCCGGTTTGGTGGTGGAATGCCAGGATGGCCGCTCGCAGCATAAAAACCTCGAAAAAGCGATTTCCGTATTGCGTTCCCGCCTGTATCAACTGGAGCTTGACCGCGTACACGAAGAACGTGCCGCCCATCGCAAAACGCTCGTTTCAACCGGCGATCGTTCAGCCAAAATCCGCACCTACAATTACCCGCAGGGACGCATCACCGACCACCGCATCAATAAAACGATGTACAACCTCAGTTCTTTCATGAACGGTGACATCCAGGAGATGATCGACTCGCTCAAAATGGCTGAGAACGCCGAAAAAATGAAAGGTGAGGCGAATTAAAACAGTTTAGCTTAACGCCCGATTTTGTAGCTCAGCGACAAAGAATAATAGTTGATTTTCCCCAGGTTCCAGAGACCGCCTTCTATGGCCAGCGGAAAGTTTTCTTTTGGAAATTTTAAACCCAGGGAAATTCCGCTGATAATCGATTCCGTTTTACTGTTAATATGCGCTCCGGCCCCGGCACCAAGGGATCCCAGGAAATAAACCGGGATTTTTTTGGGCAGGTGAACAGCCACTTCGAACAAACCTTCGGCATAAGCCCCCATTTTATCCGTACAAGCCCAGTAGGTCGAGCCCATGAACTGGACTTTCCGCCATTTCAGGATCTGGAAACGGGCACCGATGTTCCCGAAGCCTTCATCTCCCATATAGGTTTTAAAAACCGGGTGAAAGACAAAATTGCTACTTGAGTCCGAACGGATGGTCTTCCCTACGGAAACGAAAACTCCCTGGTAGGAAAAAGGGGTCTCGAGGGCATCAATGTATTGGTATTTTAAGCCGACATTGAATTTTTCGGCATGGTAGCGCGTCATAAAAAACACCCCGCCCAGGGAACCTCCCTTGACTTTGACATTTCCGCCTCCGCCCAAACCGGCGGTAATTCCCGGCAAAAACTGGAAACGTTTGTATTTCAGGCTTGGGCCAATGCTGGCCAGGAACTGCATGTATCCGCCGTGGGTATTGGCCAGGGCATGGATGGAAGCGTCACCCCCGAGGTTTTTGCCCAATTGCCAGCCGGCGCCCGCCCCGATAAAGCCCAGCTTTTTTCCCTGGCTCAGGGCTACACCGCTTTCCAGGAAATAGGAATGCCAGTATAAAGTCGGTTTGGGATAGCTGCTGCCGATCTTGTTGCTCTGGATATTGAACTTGACGCCCAGAGTAGGCGTCCAGCCCTGGATGATGCCGCCGGAAATGTACGAATAAGCGGCACCGCCGTAAACAAATAGAGATTGGCAAAGACGGTATTGCAAGGTGCTTTTTCCTTGTATGATCCATCCGTCCTTGTCTGGGGCATTGGCCCCCCCGCCGGCTAAAAACGAGGCGCCCAGGTTGAGGCGCAAATTGCCCTTTTGAAAAGGGGCCAACTGCAATTCATTGGAAAAGCCAAAAGCAAAAAAGCCACCCCGCACACCGGTTGTGGCGCCTATGAATTGCAGTCCGGCATGGTA
>CBINGV010000307.1:0-4440 GCA_966250255.1 uncultured Flavobacteriales bacterium
ACAGCAATTCCTGTTCCTTGCTCAGCTTGTCCTTGATACCTGCCGCTTTTTTGTCAATTTCCCCGATCAGTTCCACCGATTTGTTGAATTCGCCCATCTGGTGCAGGAGATTTAATTCCTGGTTGTAGGTGTTTGCAAAAATCTTGATGGAAATATCCGTTGAATTGAAGCCTTTGTTGTCGGGCAAAGAGCGCAGCTCAGCCAGCATCAGGCGGGCTTGTTCAAAATCGTGGTTATCGATGTAGCAGCGCAGGAGTTGGAACATCGTCATCACGTAACGCTGCGGCGAATCTTCCTTGATTTTCGGGTTGTTGTCCAGGATTTCCCGCACCCGGTTGAAAAACTGGAAACTATCGTCGAAATTGCGGTTCGTGGCCGCACATAATCCTTTGATGTAATAACACATGGAAGCAGCCCGCGTCGAAATAGCCGTATTTTTTCCCTTGATCAGGTGATAATCGGCGATGTCTTCCACGATTTTGCGTTCCTTTTCATTGCGTGTAAAGCCGCCGCTCCGGAAAATCAGGTTG
The DNA here is from genome assembly GCA_966250255.1 of uncultured Flavobacteriales bacterium. Taxonomy (GTDB): domain Bacteria; phylum Bacteroidota; class Bacteroidia; order Flavobacteriales_D; family Crocinitomicaceae; genus M2408. The sequence goes on from CBINGV010000307.1 coordinate 531, forward strand.
ATTTTGGAATAAATGATCTGGTATTCGGCCAGGTTGCGGAGCTTGGCAATAACCAGCTCTTCCTCTTCGATCAGCTCGTCGAGGTTGGTCGAAAATTCCCCTTCCTCAAAGGCTTCTTCCAGCAGTTTTTTCTGCCAGGAAATGAGCTCGAACCAGTAGTAAAACTTTTCATAATCGGCGGCGAGTACCTTGGCGCGGGCCACAAATTTCTCACATTCCTTGTACAAAGCCTTGTTGTAGAGCACCTCTACATTTTTGATTTCCTGTTTCAGGATACTGCTGATGGATTGCTCACTGTAAAAAGAGCGCAGGCTCTTCAGGATCAGGCGGTACAAGTGGTTTTTCTCCGAAGGCAAATGCTTGATAAACGTTTCGTTTTTAAACTCTTTCTTCAGCGCATCTTCATCGTATTCGTCCTGCTTTTCGATGACATCAAAAATTTTCAGGTAATTCTTGTCACCGGCCTGCAGGGAAGATGACATCTTGAAAAAACGCTTTTCAGATTTGGTCAGGGATTTTACCAGCTTAAATAACTCGGTTGATGGCTTCATACGCTTCCAGGTTTAACAATTGTCCGCTTCCTTTTCCAGGAATTCATGTGGTTTGATAGGGCTAAAATAAGATTTATTCCGTGATTATTGTAATCCTAAACAAAGAAAATAAAACTTTATTCTTGAACTGCTACTGCAAAAAAATCCCCGCCTTGCGACGGGGATTCTTTAAACCAACAAACTAAAAAACAAAATAAAATTGATTTGCTAAAGCAATAAAACCAATTGTCCTTGTTATTTAAGCGCGATTTTCTTCCCTTTTTTGATCAGTTCATCCGGGGAGGAAATGTTATTCATTTTCATCAAACGTTGTACTTTTATTCCTTCTTTTTGGGAAATAATCCTTAGACTTATATCTTCTTTCGCTTCGAAATAGGCCTTGTCTTTTGATTTCCGCTTTTTCGGCTGCAGGTAAATGATGTCACCTTCTTCGAGGTAATCCTTTTTGTCGCCGAACTCGTTGTATTTGTACAATTGCCACATGCCCAGCTGGAATTCCTTGGAAATGCGGTAGTAAGTGTCGCCTTTTTTGGCCACGATGAATTTGATATCGCCGTTATAGTGTTTTTCAACACTGTGCGTATTCATCATGATTGTTTTTACGGCTTTTTTCTCCACCTCGCTTTTATCGGTGTTCGCGATAATCCCCGCAGCCGGTTTGTCGAACTCGTCCAGTTTGAGGCGCTCGATGATTTCCGTGAGCAATTGCGGGTATTTCGGGTTGGTGGCATAGCCCGCGTCTTTCAGGCCCTGCGCCCAGGCTTTATAATCCGTCATTTCAAAACTGAAAAGGGCAGCATAACGCGTTTTATTTTTCAAAAACAGGCTGTGGTCTTCGTAAGACTGGGAAGCTTTGTCATATTTCCGGAAACATTCGCCTTTCTGATCGTCGTCTTTGTGAAAAGTATCCCCGTTCCACCCGGCGCACTTGATTCCGAAGTGGTTGTTCGCCTCACGGGCCAGGTCGGAATTGCCGTTCCCGCTTTCCAGGATGCCCTGTGCCAGCGTAATGCTCGCCGGGATTTTATAGGTGTTCATTTGCTGAATGGCCGTTTCTTTCCACATGGAAACATATTCCTGCTGGGTGTATTTTTTCTCCGTCGAGGCTAGGGAGAGCTGCGCGATGCAAAGTGCCGGGATCAAAAAGTTAACTTTCATCATTTTCCAGATTTTGTTCACACAGAATACGGGAGTTATTAACAAAAGTTACAGTTATTAACAAAATTAATGGAGAATGGAAAATTAAAAATGAAGAATAGTGAGCTCTATGGCGACTAAGAGGGATGATCGAAATTATAATCGGATTTCGGACTTCCAATTCTCCATTCTACTTCGGCTCATACAGCTCCACCTGTACACTTTTTAACAGGAGTTCCTCGCCGGATTGTGCCCAGGCGCCGAAACGCAGGAGGTCTTCCCGCGAGCGGATGTGGGGGCTGACATAAGTAAAACAGACGGTTTTCGCCTGGCGGTTGTGGACCAGCTTCGGGTCTTCCACGCCTTTGCCCAACCAGCCGTAAGCTTTTTCGTCATGGAACAGCGCGGCGTAAAATATTTTTCCTTGCAGGGCTGTCGTATCGCCTTCGTAACTCCAGGTCGCATGGATGACAAAATATTCCTTTTCGGTCAGATCGCCGATTTTAAAATCAATGGTGGGCGAATAAAGCGTTTCTGTATTCAGCCGGAAGCCGCTTGCGAAACTTTTAGAAGCGTTTTTGCCTTCGCGGAAATGGCGGTCGAGCTCGTCGGAGAAAATGAAGTCGCGGCTGTTGTCAAAATAAAGCAAAGCCATTTGTTGTTTTGTCGGCATGGCCGTTTGCCCGAACACCGACCAGTAATACGCTTTGGTCATCCGGTGGTTGTGGATGATTCCCCGGTCGGCCTGCCAGGTCTGGAACAGGTTAAACAAAAGCAAGAGCACCAGCAGCGGGTAAAAAACAAAGCGCAGGCGTTTCTTCTTTAAATATAGGATCAGGTAACCCAAGGCGACCAGCAGGATAGGGTAGGCCTCAATGACGGCACGCTGACTGAAGCTCGAAGCATACCACCAGGTTGTCCAGCTGCTGATGATGTAAAGGAATAAGATAAAAGTCAGCGGGAAAATCCATTGTCGGCGGTCTTTGCGAAGCCAGAACACAAAACCAATCAAAGCGAAAATCATAATTGGCGTGTACAGCAGCCAGCCTTTGCGGTAACTGAAGAGGAATTCGAAGATATAAGGATGCGCCCAGTCAAAGCCTTCTCCGGCATTGTTGGCGTAACTGTCCACCAGCCAGGAACCCGCTGTGAGTTTCCAGTAGCCGAATTGCAAGAAAACCAGCATTGTAAAACTGAGTAAGGTGACGAGTAAAACAAGTTTGTACCCCCGGAAAAATTCCCGGACTTTCACCCCGATATGCGGGAATTGCGAATTCGCCCAAAATACAGGAATAAGGGCAAAAACCAGGTCCGGCGGCCGCACCAGGAAAACCAGCGCCAGGATGATTCCCAGCAAAGCGCCGTTCCGAAGGGACAGTTTTTCGTAAAAACGAAGGGTTTGCAGCAAGAGGCAAATCACCAGGAAAAATTCGATCAGGTGGGTGGAGCCGAGCATCGCCGATTGCGAAAAGAGGTAATTCGTCCCGAAAACCAGCAGCAGCAGGAGCGCCAAACTCAATTTCTCTGAAAAGAAACGGCGCAATAATGTTCGCAAGAAGAACAGGCTTAGCAGGGCATAAACCAGGTTGCCTGCTATCATCATGCTTTTATACGGTAAACTGAAACCGTCTGTCGGATAGCCACCCAGCCAGGCCCAGAGCTCGGCAAGGAGGTAAAAAGGCAGCATCAGGACCGACCAGCCCAGGGTGTATTTGGTCATCACCGTCCCGTTGGCGTTTTGCACAAACTGGTAAAGCGTATCCGTCAGCTGGTGCTCCCGGTTGATAGCTTCGAAATAGCTTAAATCCGTGAAAACAAACTGGTGCTGGTCGAAAAGCATCGGCAGGTAAACATAGCTACCGAACAGGTCCCAGGAATAAACAACCGGCACCTGGAAAGCAAAAACCCGGTAAACCATCAGGCAAAAGATCAGCAAGATAGCCCCGGTAGAAGCTTTTTTCCAATTGATTTGATCGAAAACCTGAAATTTTGACATGAGTTTTTGGTTTAAACGGTCAATTTGTCTGTTTATTGGCTTTGGAATGCAAATTGAAACATGCTTTACGTCTGACCGGGACAAAATTAAACCGAAAAACGTTAAAAAAATGGATTTTAATAAATTTACCTTAAAAGCGCAGGAAGCCATTCAACAGGCTCAGGCGCTTGCTGAATCAAGCGGTCACGGCGCGATTGAAAACGGGCATCTGCTCAAGGGCATTTTG
>CBINGV010000308.1:0-4422 GCA_966250255.1 uncultured Flavobacteriales bacterium
CAGGATGGCATTTCCCCAAGGCATGCGTACGGCAAAATCATCGGTTTTATTGGCGTATGTAAACTGGTCTTTTCCGTAATAACCACTCAGGAAAAGTTTGTCTTTTTTTCCGAGCCGGTAATTGGCTTTGAGGTTAAAATCGTGAAAATAATAGCCCGATCCGGCAAAAGGAGAGCTTTTCGGGATCAAGGCCTTCATCAGGACATCGATATATGTTCGGCGGGCCGAAAGGATGAATGAGCCGGTGTCTTTTTTGATCGGGCCTTCGAAGGTCAGGCGCGAAGAAATGATACCCAAACCACCCTTGAGCCGGAATTGTTTGGAATTCCCTTCATTCATACCGACTTCCAGCACGGAAGACATCCTTCCGCCGAAATTAGCCGGCATGCCTCCTTTGATCAGGTTAACGCTCTTTACCGCATCGGCATTGAATACGGAGAAAAAGCCAAACAAATGGGAGGCATTGTAAACCTGGGCTTCATCCAGCAATACGAGGTTTTGGTCAGGGCCGCCGCCGCGCACATAAAAGCCCTGTCCGCCTTCACTGGCGGAAGAAACGCCCGGCAAAAGCTGGATCATTTTAATGATATCCACCTCTCCCATGAAGGCGGGAAGTGTCTTGAGCTTATTGACATCCAGCTCAATCTGCCCGATTTTGGTGCTGTTGACATTTTCGCCCTGTTTGGCGTTGATATTGACTTCGTTGAGCTCTTTCGTGAGTGCTGTTCCCAATTCGATATTCAGGCTCAGGTCCTGTAGCAGGTCAAGCTGCCTGATCACGGTGTCCATTCCGGAAGAAGTGAACAGCACCTCATACGAACCTTTTGGGACGGTAATGGAATAAAAGCCGTAGGGATTGCTAACGGTTCCCTGCTTCAGATCTTTAAAATAGATTTTGGCGCCAACAACGGACTCGCCCGTTTTGGCATCACTGATGGTGCCGCTTAGGGTGGCTTTTTCCTGCGAAAAAGCAAAATGAATCAGGAAGGCAAAAAAAAGCAGGCTGGCAACTTTCATTTGCGTTCGGGAAAATTACTGTACGCGTACTTCTGCTTCAGAAGTTTCTTCTTCAATGATCTGGATTACGCCGTAACCTTCGAGGGTATCTTTGTAAGCATGGATATTGAGCACGGCAACACCGGCCTGGCCCAACTGGTACAATTCGTTGAAATTAAAGATCGCCTCACCGGTAGAGTTGGTGAGCGCCGTATCCGGCTGAATGAGCTCTTTTCCGTCAGAGCTTCCGGTTGCTTCGGGGTAAAGCACTACTGTCGCACTGGAAATAGGGTTGTTGTTTTCGTCGTAAACAAAAACTTTGGCGATTGTATCGTCTTTGCGGTTACAGGATGAAACCACGAAAAATGCTGTCAGAAATAAAGATGCTGTTGCAACGAGGGTTGAAACTTTCATGCTTGTGGATTAAGGTTCGAAATAAACGGATTGAACGGATGTAATGTGCTCTTTCACACGGACACGGCCGGTGGCTTCTTTATTCATATGCTTCACCAGGATGTCGAAATAGCCGGAATGAACGGTTTTACCGGAAGCGGTAAAGAAATCTTCCATGTTAAAGGCCGCAACTCCAAGGTCGTCCGTAAACAAAGTATCTACATAATCGATTGTCGGAGGATTGGATTTCGTATCACCGATGATGATCACCTGGGCTTTAGGCAGCAGGTCATTGCTTTCATCATGTACAAATACCTTTAAAACCGATGGGTCTTTGCTTTCGCAGGAGGAGAGCGTGAAATTCAACGCAAACAGGCCGGCTGTGAAGAGCAAAGCGTATCTGGAGATTTGTTTCATTTTTAGCTTGTTATTATTTTGTATAAAAACAGTTCCGAATGTTCAAAAATACGACTATTTTATTAATTTCGCACAAAAAAACAAAAAAGTTTTTAAGACTGAAACGTAGATAAGTGCTTTTTGTTTCACATTTTCAAAAAAATACGCAGCAACAACATGAAAGAATTAATTGAGCAGCTGAATACCCGGGTCCGCGAAGCAGAAATCAAAACCGCCGCCGAGCTGGAACAATTCCGCATTCAGTATCTTGGCTCAAAGGGGGAAATCAAAAACCTCTTCCATGACTTTAAAGATGTGCCCAACGAGCAGAAAAAGGAAATCGGCCAGTTGCTGAACCAGCTCCGCGTGGCAACCGAAGATAAATTTGCCGTGCTCAAAGAGCAGCTCGAATCCGGCCAGGAAAAAGGCGGTTCACTTGACTTTTCACGTTCGGGCGAAAGTTTCCCGCTGGGTTCCCACCACCCGATTTCACTCGTGCGCGGTGAAATCATTGAAATTTTTTCGCGAATCGGTTACACGGTTTCCGAAGGCCCGGAAATTGAAGACGACTGGCACAATTTCTCTGCGCTGAACTTTCCGCCGGAACACCCCGCCCGCGACATGCAGGATACTTTCTTTATTGAGAAAGGCGAAGAGGAAATGGCGCTCCGCACCCACACGTCCTCCGTGCAGGTCCGTGTGATGGAAAACCAACAGCCTCCGATCCGCACCATTTCACCGGGACGCGTGTACCGTAACGAAGCGATTTCCGCCCGGGCACACTGTTTTTTTCACCAGGTAGAAGGCCTTTACATTGACAGAAACGTTTCCTTTGCCGATTTGAAGCAGACCCTGCTTTATTTTGCCCGGGAGCTCTTCGGCGAAAAGGCCCAAATCCGCCTTCGTCCTTCGTATTTCCCATTCACCGAGCCGAGCGCCGAAGTGGATGTTTCCTGCTCGATTTGCAACAGTGCGGGCTGCAATGTCTGCAAATACACCGGCTGGCTCGAAATTCTCGGCTGCGGCATGGTGGATCCGAACGTGCTCGAAGCCAGTGGCATCGACTCCAAAACCTATACGGGCTTCGCCTTCGGAATGGGGATTGAGCGCATTACCCAGCTCAAATACAAGGTGAACGACCTCCGTCTTTATTCGGAGAATGACGTCCGTTTCCTGGAACAATTTAAATCCGCTTTCTGAAATGCTGACCGATTCACCAACCCAATTTGCCTGGAAAACACTGAGCAGCATCGAGCAACTAAACGAAATCCTGGCTTCGCAGCAAAAAGTGCTGATCTTCAAACACAGTACGCGCTGTAGCATTTCGTCATTTGCCCTGAAAAACTTCGAGCGCAGTTTTCACAGCGAACCGGGGATGGCTTGCTATTTCCTGGATTTACTGAAATACCGTGAAGTGTCCAACGAAATTGCCTCGCGCAGCGGCGTTCGCCACGAGTCGCCGCAAGTCCTTGTTTTTGAAGGCGGGAAGGCGGTTTACAACGCTTCACACCACAAAATCGAACCCCAAACCATTATGCATATCTGATTATGAGAGGAAAACAATTGGCATTAACTGTCCTGATCCTGGCTGCAATTGCCGCTTTTATCGTAGTACCTATGTTACGCAATAACCCGACTCCCCCGGAGGAAAATACGGAACTGGCCGCCAAATTCACCTTCGTGGAAAACCTGGCGACGAATTTCGGTAAAAAAGTACCGCTAAGCTTTGAAGTGACCGGCGATGTGGCTAAGAGTTCCATTTTCCTGAACGACAGCCTGCTCAAAAGCTGGGACAATCCCAAAGGGAAAATCAGTTTTACACTGGACGTGTCCCTTTTCGGCCTGGGAGCCAAAACCATCAGCCTCGTTTCCGAGCTGAAGAATGGCGATGAGCAGAACGACACGCGCCTGATCCGTATTTTGTCGGATATAGCCCCGGAACAATGGAAGGCGACCGTCGTGAAAAGCTATGTGCACAACAACAGCAGCTTTACGCAGGGATTGGAATTCAACGAAGGAACCTTGTATGAAAGTACCGGCCTCAACGGGAAAAGCAAAATTGCCAAAGTGAAGCTCGAAACGGGTGTGATCAACCAGGAAATCGGCTTGGATGCCAACTATTTCGGGGAAGGGATCACCATCCTGGGCGATAAGATTTACCAGCTGACCTGGCAGAACCAAAAATGCTTCATCTACGACAAGAATACGATGCAGATTGAAAAAGACGTGCCTTACACCGGTGAGGGTTGGGGACTCTGTAACGATGGTAAAAGCCTGATTATGTCGAACGGGACTGAAATGCTGACTTTTCGCAACCCGCAAACTTTCCAGATTGAGCGCACGATTGAAGTGTACGACCAGGTTGGCCCGCGTGTTCGCCTGAACGAGCTGGAATACGTGGACGGGAAAATTTATGCCAATGTCTGGATGCTCGACCTGATCCTGGTGATTGATCCGGCAACGGGCAAGGTCCTCGCCGAGGTGGATTGCTCCGACGTGGTGAAAGCAGGAAAAGGCGGCGGAGAAGTGCTGAATGGTATCGCTTACAACCCGCAAAGCAAAAAAATGTACCTGACCGGGAAGAACTGGAGCACCCTGCTCGAGGTTTCCATTAAATAATTGAAAATGGAGACTTGA
>CBINGV010000309.1:0-4417 GCA_966250255.1 uncultured Flavobacteriales bacterium
GGTAATATTATGTATCGTATTTCCCTGCCATACTTCACCGCCATTCGGGGAAGTCAGCGAAACAGGAATGTTGATCGTGAAAAAAGCATTACTTTGGTCATTTGTTGCCGGGTTTTGGGCATCCCGCACCCGGACCAGCACCGTTTTGGATTGCACATTGGGTACCGTCCATAAGAACTGCCCGTTGGTGGACAGGTAATTGCTCGTTACACTGGCCCAGATAATCCCGCCATCCAGGGAATAATCGATATTCCAGTAATTGGACGGACTACCGCTTTGCGACCAGGTAATCGGGTATTGCTGGCAGGCATACAACACTTCACCGCCGTTCGGTTGGTTAATGGTGATGATTTGTGCCTGCGAAAACGGCAGCAACAGAAAGCTCAATAAAAGAACGAGGTAATGTTTTTTCATAAAAATCAGTTATGCGGAATACAGTGAGTGCAAAATTTGGCGTTAATTTAGCTAAAAAACCCGACATGAACGGCATAAATTATCCACAGTACGGTTTCTCCGAACATTTGCTTTTTAATGATTTCTTCCAACGTTTTCTTTGTATGGTACGTTTTTCATTCCTGAATGATTTCTAACTTGTAATTCCAAATTTAACCCATGATGTCAAAACCACTCCCTTCCCTGATTTTAGCCCTGTTTTCAGGTCTTTTCATTTTTTCTTCCTGTAAAAAAGGAGAGGATGACCCTTTTATTTCCTTCCACTCCCGCACAGCCCGGCTGGAGGGTGAATGGAAAGTCACCAAAATGGAATACTCCGAAAGCTCTGTTTCGGGGGAATATTCCACGAGCCGGAACATTAACTATGACGGAACAACAGAAGTTTCGACCATCACTACCAAAAGCCCAATGGTCAATTATTCCGAAACCGAAAGCAAGGTGTATACGGAAACTTACTTGTTCCGGAAAGGCGGCACATTCACCTATCATTATTATTCGGCACCCGAAAGCAAACAAGTCGATGGTACCTGGACTTTCCTTGCAAAAAATGAAACGGAAAAATTAAAAAACAAAGAAGCCATTTTCCTGAACCGGGATCAAAACGTAAGTATGAACGGCAGTGTAGGCTTTAAGGACTACGTCATCCGGATTAATCAATTGAAAAGTAAAGAAATGGTGTGGAAATTTTCGACTTCTTCTTCCGAAAACGGGAATAGCTACTCTTCCGAACAAACGATCACACTGACAAAGCAATAGTTTTCTACTGCCTGACTTCGCGGCCTTTCCAGCTCGGTTTAAGCAGGAAAACTGACAGCCCCATCATCAAAACATAGAACGGATAAAGCAAACTGAAAAAGGGACTGAACAAGAGCAATGAGGCCTGTTTTAGCTGCACAAGGTAAGGCAGAAATACCGCAACATCGCAAAACAGCTTAAAAGCCAGCAACCAGTAGAGCTCCGGGTAAAAAACAATTAAAACAGGGCCTGACAGGTGGTAAAGTAAACCCAGGAAAGCCAGCAGGTTTGCTGCAGGATCTTTGACATGCTTTGTTTTCCCAATCCAGCGCAGGCGTTGATGCAAAAATTCCCTGAAATTCTCCGGGGCGGCAGTTTCAACAAGCAATCCGGCTTGAATGATCAAATGAATGCTGCCTTCATTCCGTTTCGCTTCACGCAATAAAAACTGGTCATCTCCGCTTGAAATATGCTGACTTTGCGAATTTATCAGCATGTCTAGGTACAATTTTTTCCGAAATAACAAATTTGCGCCATTGGCAACAAGCGGCTGCTTAATCCTGGAAAGTGCATTGTTCAATGCGTTCAGGAAATAAAAATCAAGGCTTGCAAAAATTCCCGTGGGACCGGAACCTTTCATTTTTACCGGCAAAATACTTAAATCTGCTTGCGTTAATTGCTCCAAGGAGGAAAAATAAGCCGCAGGCAATGCTACATCTGCATCCAGGCTTAAAATGAAGTTTCCGGAAGCCTTTAAAATTCCTTGTTTCAAAGCGGCTTTTTTGCCTTCTTCCGTACTGTCGATCAGCTGATAATCCAGCTTTAACTGCTCAAAGCAAGGCAGGAACAAATCTTCGGAATGATCGTTTACAAAAATAATTTCCCGGGGCAGTTTGTTTTGTTTTTCAAGCGAGCTTAGCAAAGCAGGCAGGTTGTGGGCTTCATTCCGGAAAGGGATGACCACACTAATTTCTTCCAGACGGGTTAATTCCTTTTTTTCGCTTTCTTCGCCCGGCAGGATCAGGAAGGCGTAATAAAGTACCAGCAAAGACAGGAGCAATATGAGGTAAACGCTAAGCATGCGGCCGGTTTGAAAATTTAAAATACGGAAGCCCGATCAGTGCCGGTAATCCCTGGTTGATCAGCCACAATACCACTGAAGCGAGCAGCACAATTTCTCCCTGCCCGGTCACCGAAGCCAGGATCCAAATCGCCACGGATTCTCGGATAAAAAGCTTGCCCAGCCACAAAGACGGAATCAAAGTCGATATAAAAAAAAGCTGCCAGACATAAAAAAGCAGGCTAATTTCGGCCTTCAGACCAAAAGCCAGGAGTAGAAAAAAATACTGGAAGGAAAAAATAGCGTGGCGCGCCAGGCTATAAATTAATTGTTTTGCCAGATATATACCCTTTCCCTTGACCCGAACCGTGATCTTTTTCATCCAGCTCTTGGAACGGAATACCCCTTCACTGATGCGAAAAACCAGGAAATAAATGACAAACTGGAGCGCGATCAGGAAAACAACAAGGATTTTGACATGCGGCGTTGTTTCTTCCAGGATATCGCGGTTAAGCCCGATCAGCAGAATGGAAATAAAACCGAAAAAAGTGCTTGCCACAAACTGGGCCGAATTGGAAACTAGTGTCAGGTAGGTCAGTGCTACCCGTTCGCGGCGCTCAAAATAGAAAATGCGCCCAATAAAATTTCCCAGGAGATTGGGTGTCAAAAAACCCGACAGGATCCCGGCAAAAAAAGAACGGAAACCCAGCCGAAAATTTGCTTTTATGTTCAGCACTGTCAGCGTGTTTTTCCATTTGAGCCACTCCATAAGCAGGTTGAAGCCCAGCAAAAGCAAAACAAAGGCCAGCAAAGCATAACTCTCAATCCTGACTTTTTGCAAGTCTTCCAGGCTGATGCGTTTGAGCTGGAGGTAGAAAAAATAAGCCACTCCCAACAAGAGCGCCAATTTGGCAAAAAACAGCAGGATTCTTTTATTTTTCTTACTTTTAAGCACAATTTTGGCCCTTAATGAAGCATGAAGATAAGATAATTCTTGGAATTGACCCCGGAACCACGGTTTTGGGTTACGGGATTATCCACATCCAGGGTAAAAATATACACTTATTGAATTTCGGCATTGTTCACCTGGCCAAGCTCGAAACCCATCCCGATAAGCTCAAGCGTATTTTTGACCGGCTCGACGGCCTGATTAAGGAATATAAACCAGATGAAATGGCCATCGAAGCGCCTTTCTTCGGAAAAAATGTACAATCCATGCTGAAACTGGGCCGGGCGCAGGGAGTTGCGATTGCCGCAGCTTTAAAAAGTAACCTTCCCTTTGAAGAATATTCTCCACGTAGGATCAAACAAGCTATTACCGGCAATGGGGCTGCTTCAAAAGAACAGGTGGCGGCTATGCTCCAGAAGCTCTTAAATTTTAAAGATATGCCTAAACACCTGGATGCAACGGATGGCTTGGCCGTCGCCGTTTGCCATCATTTTTCCAAAGGGATCGGTGAGCACAATAAATCAGGCTCAAATAGCTGGGAGAGTTTTGTAAAAAAGAACCCGGATAGAAAAGTGTAATCAGATTAAAGGAAATTCGCGCACAAGATCATACCCTGTCCATTTTTCGCCCTGGAACTCCCTTCTCAAAAGTGTAATTTTATCACAGGTGAACCTCATATTAAACTTTACATCTTCCAGTATGGGGATCAGCCGTTGCGCGCTGGCAGGTGAAAGCCCTTTCAACAAAGTCAGGTGCGGCGTATTGTTTTGAAAAGCTTTCTTCATTTTTTTTGAAAACAAAGTCGTCAGCTGCTTCACCGGCACAGGGTCTTTGACTTTCAACACGACATACTTTTCCTCCCGGTGTTTATTCTCAAACAGCAACCATTCGCTCAGCTCCACTTCAAACGCGGGAAGATTTTGCAAAATTTCTTCCGCTTTCCGGATCATCATATTTCGGTAATCTCCTTCGAATTCTTTATAATACAGCGTAATATGGGGGATCAGATCATCATTGGCCGATCCAATGAGGCGAAGCAGTTTCTGCCTGATCTCTTTGATCTTGATTTTCAGGGAAGCCGGCGGTGAAAGTACAAAAAGGTACTCTTCCTTTGTTTCTTCAAATAAAGTGGCTTGCGTCATCGGTATCAAACTTTATATAAACGAAAAAACCCTGATTACATCTGTAACCAGGGTTTTAAAAAAGCGGCGTCGTCTTAC
>CBINGV010000310.1:0-4413 GCA_966250255.1 uncultured Flavobacteriales bacterium
CACGCTCCGGTCAGCAGGAGGGTTTGAGCTTCATCAATACGGCCCTCGTGGAAGAAATCCGTTTCAGCGCCGGCGGTTTCGATGCGCGCTACGGCGACAAGCTCAGCTCGGTGCTCGATATTACCTACAAAGATCCCGATTCGCTCAATGCTTCCTTTATGGCTTCCCTGCTGGGGGTTGAATCGCATGTGGCCCACCGCGTCAATCCACGCTTAAACTACCTGGCGGGCGCCCGTTACCGCGCCAATGGTTATTTGCTGAATTCCCTGCCAACAAAAGGCGCTTACAACCCGGTGTTTTACGATGCACAAACCCTGGTGAATTTCAGCATTACGGAAAACCTGCTGTGGAGCACGATCGCCCATTTTTCGAGCAACAATTACCGGTTTTCGCCGCAAACTTCCGAAACCGATTTCGGGACGGTGAACGAAGCCTATCGCTTCAAAATTTATTTTGACGGGCGGGAGCAGACGAAATTCGAGACCATTACCACCGGCACAGCGCTCAAATGGAAAGCGTCGCGCAAAACCCAGCTCGATTTTTACGCCTCGGTTTTCCAGAGCAACGAACGTGAGTATTTTGATATCCAGGGACAGTATTTCATCAACCTGCTGGAAAGTGATCCGGCCAAGGAAGAGTTCGGTGATTCGATCGCTACACTAGGGATTGGGACTTTCCTGAATCACGCCCGGAACCAACTGGAAGCTACGATCATCAATGTGTATCACAATGGAAGCTACAAAATCAACGATAAGCAAAAGCTGCTCTGGGGGATCAATTTCCAGAAAGACCGTTTCCGGGATGTGCTCAGCGAATGGAAAATGATCGATTCGGCGGGCTACAGCGTTCCGCAGGGGAATGATGAGAAGATCGAGTTGTTTGAAACGGTGAAAAGCCGCCTGAACCTGGATGCACAGCGCTTGTCGGGTTTTTTGCAGTACAATGCCGAATGGGGCAAGGGCAAAAAAAATTATGTGGTGAATGTGAAGCAGCACATCCGTTCGAACAAATCCAGCAAAACCATTTTACATACGGATACGATTCCCAATTCCTTCAACCGATTCGTGTTCAATGCAGGTGTGCGGGCCGGCTATACGGATGTCAACAACGAATTGTATGTGACGCCGCGCCTTTCCCTGGTGTATTTCCCGCGCCAGTATTTTTTCAACAAAACCAAAATCCGCCGCCGCAACTCGATGTTGAAATTGTCGGCGGGGATGTATTACCAGCCGCCGTTTTACCGGGAGTTCAGGACCTTTAACGGGAACCTGAACCTCAGCGTACTGTCACAAAAATCCGTTCATGTGGTTGGAGGTTACGATTTCCTTTTCAGCATGTGGGACCGGGCTGTTCCCTTCAAATTCTCTACCGAAGCCTATTACAAATACATCTGGGACGTCAACCCGTATGAAGTGGACAATGTGAGGACGCGTTACTATGCCGAAAACATGGCCACAGCCTACGCTTACGGGATTGATTTCAACCTGCACGGCGAGTTTGTCAACGGCGTTGAGTCCTTTTTCAAAGTGGGCTTTCTCTCCACGAAAGAAGATGTGATCGGCGATCAATACACCTTGTATTACAACAAAGCGGGCGAGCGGATTTATTTTGGCGTGAGCGAAGACCAGGTGGTGGTTGACAGCGCGGTGATCGATGCAAAATTCATTCCGCGTCCGACCGATCAGTTGATGAACTTTGCTATCCTGTTCCAGGACAATATGCCATCTTACGAACGCTTTTCCGTGCAGTTGGGAATGTTCTTCGGGACGCGTTTGCCTTATGGCCCGCCTGATTTCCTGCGCTACAAGGATACCCTGCGCCAGAAATCCTATTTCCGGACGGATCTCGGTCTGTCGTATGATCTGCTGAAAAAGAAAAAAAATGCGCAGGTGCAGCCCAAAAAACGCTTTACGGATGCCATTCTTTCCTTTGAGGTCTTTAATCTGATGGGAGTAAATAACGTGCTTTCCAAACAGTGGATCCAGGACGTTTCCGGCAAATACTACTCCATCCCGAATTACCTCACGCAAAGGCGCTTTAACCTGAAACTTATCCTGAGAATTTAATGGTTGGGAGATTCGCTGCGCTGTTGCTTACGGGGTCGTAAATTCCGGCGCTTTATGCCATTCAAAATTTCGGGGCTTAAAAAATCTGCTAATTTTTGAATCTTCGGATCAAATAAATAGCGTAAAGTCAAAAAAAAAACTATTTTTGCACTCTGAAATTTTTAGAATATGTTAGAAAACTTATCTCCGAAAGAATTTAAAGCCCAGTTCAAAAACAATAAAAACCTCCGCATGATCACGATCGGCGTTGGGGCGATTATTGTTCTGATCTTAGGCTATTTCACATATAAGAAACTGATCTGGGAGCCTGCAAACGAAAAATCAAAGGATGCTTACTACGCCGGTTTGAACTATGCTGCGAAAGATTCCGTTGACATGGCGATTGACGAGTTGAAGCCGGTTGTCAGCAAATACGACGGCAAACAAGGGGGGGAAATTGCCCAGTTTGTCCTGGCCCGCCAATACATGACCAAAGGCGAATTCAACAAAGCGCTGGAAGAATTGGAAGGGGTGGACGTAAGCGATACTTACGTTGCGGTTTACGCCATCGGTTTGCAGGGCGACTGCTATTCCGAAATGAAAAAATACAAAGAAGCAATCGATTTGTATATCCAGGCTGCTGAAAAGGTGGACAACGAAAAAACAAGCCCGGAATACCTGTTCAAAGCAGGTCTGTGTGCAGAAGAAATCAAGGATTTTGAGCAGGCGAAAGAATTATACACCCGTATCAAGGACAATTACCTGTCTTTCTCCGGAACAAAAACCATTGATAAATACATCGCACGCGTTAGCAACGAAAAAAAATAAATAAGGATGGCGACAATTCATCGCAACTTATCAGTGTACGATAAAAATACTATTCCAAACGGTGCCGATTTCAAAGTCGGCATTGTTGTTTCTGAATGGAACGATCAAGTCACACTGAAGCTGCTCGACGGAGCAAAAACGACCCTGCTCGAAAACGGGGTAAAAGAAGAAAACATCCTGGTGCGTTTTGTGCCGGGTGCTTTTGAGCTCCCCCTGGGTGCGCAACTCATGCTCGATAATACCGATGTGGATGGCGTAATTGTCATCGGGGTGGTGATCCAGGGTGAAACCCGCCATTTTGATTTCGTTTGCCAGGGGGCAACGGAAGGCATCATGCGGGTGACCCTCGAATACAATTCGCCGGTGAGCTTTTGCCTGCTGACGGATAATGATATGCAGCAATCGATCGATCGCGCCGGTGGAAAACATGGCAATAAAGGTGTGGAATGTGCCCTTGCCTGTTTGAAAATGATCGAGTTGAAAAAATCTTTTGAATAATTTCAGTTTCTTTTGGGGGTAAAGTCATTTTTTATTGTCTCTACTGTGTTATACTATAATGCTCAAATTACAAGAACTGAAACTAACTGTATTAAAAGAAATTTTAAATGCCTTTAATTAAATCGATTTCTGGAATAAGAGGTACAATCGGAGGTAAGGTCGACACCGGTCTTACCCCGATTGATGCCGTCAAGTTTGCTGCTGCTTACGGAACCTGGCTCAAAGCGAGGAACAACAATCAAAAAGTAACGGTCGTGATCGGCCGCGATGCCCGCTTATCCGGACAGATGATTTCCGACCTGGTTTGCTCAACGCTTATCGGATTGGGAATTGATGTCGTGAACCTCGGTTTATCTACAACACCTACCGTCGAGATCGCCGTACCGATGGAAAAAGCCAACGGAGGAATTATCCTGACGGCGAGCCACAACCCGAAACAATGGAATGCGCTCAAGCTCCTCAACGAAAAAGGAGAATTTATTTCCGCCAAAGAAGGACAGGATTTGCTGGCAATTGCCGAATCCGATGCTTTTGACTTCGCTGAAGTAGACGATTTGGGGGAAATCACAACAAACGATACGTATTTACAAAAACACATTGATGCGGTGCTCGCCCTGCCTTTGGTTGACAAAGAAGCGGTTCGTGCGGCCAATTTCAAAATTGTAGTGGATGCCGTTAACTCTTCCGGTGGTATTTTCGTACCGGCCCTGCTGCGCGCTTTGGGCGTAACGCAGGTAACAGAGCTTTACTGCGAGCCTACCGGTCATTTCCCGCACAATCCCGAGCCGCTTCCGGAGCATTTGACCGACCTGGCGGCTAAAATCAAAGAAACGGGCGCCGATCTTGGGATCACCGTTGACCCGGACGTGGACCGCCTCGCTATGGTTTGCGAAGATGGGAGCATGTTCGGCGAAGAATATACGCTCGTAGCCGTAGGTGATTATGTCCTCCAGCATACGCCGGGCGCAACGGTTTCCAATCTTTCTTCCACCCGCGCTTTGCGTGATGTGACTGAATCCAAAGGCCTGAAGTACTACGCAGC
>CBINGV010000311.1:0-4407 GCA_966250255.1 uncultured Flavobacteriales bacterium
TTGTACTTGCGTACAAACTGGTCAAGATAAGGTGTACAGGTAATCACATGCTCGGCCTTTTTCATCAGGTAAATCGGCTTCGATCGCCCTTTCAGGAAAGAAATAAAACGATTGGCCTTGCTTTCGTGTTTCAGGAAAACCAGGTCGTCGATGTCATAAATCAGCCGGCGGGAAAGGGCAGCAACGAAGCTTTCAAAAATCGGCGGACCAAATGGAGTCACCCAGAGAAAAGAGTAAACCACGTCGTATTTCCGGAGCGAAAAAAGCAGGGCTGTGCGTTTCAGGTAGCCAAGCAGGGTATACCAGAATTTCAGGTGAAAATTGCCCGGCTGGTAAATGATTTTCATGAATTTTTCCGACACGAAGGATTTGACCGTCAGCTCAAAGCCGGCCTCGCGCCAGGAATCAAAATATTGTTCGTATTTGAGGCGTTGTCCCGGTACCTCGTTTTCAGGAAATGGACAAAGAACAAGTAGCTTTTTCATAATTTTTGGCCTAATACATGCCAGAAAGGTTCACTGTTGGAAAAGGTATTGCTGCTTACCCCGGCTTTTTGCAGCATGGCTTCGATCTCTTTTTTTGAAAAACGCTGCTCAAGCGGCGTTCCGAAGCGGTCGAGCGCATCGTTCCGGATGATATTGAAGGATTTATCAGCGTAATAGGAGAGCGGGATTTTCCGGATCCAGTTTTTAGCCCCGAAAATGCCGCGCAGGCCGCGGGTGAGCCAAACAAAAGGCATGTAAACGGTGCAGGCAATAAGATCACACACGAATTTTTTTAAGCCCTTCGGGAGTTTTGAAACAATTTTCCGGAAGAGGGTCGACGTGTGGAACAAGAGCTTGTAGCCGCGGCCCCGGTTATCCAGGCTGTAGTATAAATACAGCAGGATGTGCCCATTTTTTTTGAGCTTTTTGCACAAGTCGGTCAGCGCCTGCTGCGTGTCGGGGATATGGTGCAAAACCCCGAGGCAAATGATAAAATCAAAACTTTCGTCGGCAAAGGGAATGTTGCTCACACTGGCTTGCGTGATGCGTACATGGGCTAAATCATCGGTCAGCTTTGCAGCGGAAAAAACGGCTTCGCTCGGGTCAACCGCTTCCACGGCGCCTACTTTCGGGGCTACGTACTTTGTCCAGCGCCCGGTGCCGCAGCCCAGGTCAAGCACAACGGTGTTTTTTGTCAGCAGGCCTTCGGGAACAATATCGAAATACTGGTCGCCGGCTACTTTGATTTCTTCGTCTGAAAAACGGTCGAATTTGGTCCATTCTTCCCCGAAAGAAGAAACGGTTTCCACATCCAGGTTGCTTTCTTCGGAGGTCATGAACGAATGGATTTCCTTGCCGGTGCCCGTAGAAATAGTTTTATGATGTTCCTGGTTGTAGCTTAAAAACATGCTTGTGTAAATTTTCGTTGTAAAGATAAATTTTATTTTTAATTTTGACTTCAATAACAATTTAAGCACTTCATTTATCGATGATTCTCAGGCCGTTTTTGCGCATTTCTGAGCTTTACCAAGCAAATAGGCTTATAAGCATACGATTGGATGAAAATAATTGACTTGCTTTGACTTATGGACAACAACGTCAAATATTTAAGAGAACTGGGGGAAAAACTTAGAGAAAAAAGACGGCAGAAGAAGATGAGTATGAAAGAGTTAGCAGACAATTGTAATATTGACAAAAGTACTGTTTACCGGATCGAAAAAGGGCTCATGAACCCAACAATATTAATGTTGAAGGCTCTTTGTGAGGTGTTGGATATCGACTTGAAAGATTTTTTGGACTAAAATACAATGGATGATAAACCGGCTGGAAAAAAATGATTTCACAATCCTGGATTCAATCAGGGGGATTGCTTCACTTTATGTCATGATCGCTCACAGCCGGGGCATCCTTTGGATGGGGGGTAAGGTATTTACTGAAAAATATCCCATGGAGAACTGGGGCATGTATGAGTATTTTATTTTCTCGTCGAGCCTCCTGACGCGGCTTGCCGTAGAATTTGTGATCCTGTTTTTTGTGCTCTCGGGCTTTTCCATTGCCTATAGCCTGCGCAACCAGGGAGAAAACAAACTGTTTTACCTCAAGCGTTTTTTACGGATTTATCCGCCTTACGTGCTGGCCCTGCTTTGGGCGGGTGTGGTGTTTTTCATCACGAAAGCCATGAATCCTCATTTTTATGAAATCGATTACAATACCCTGGCTTTCCAGCGTTACCTGCAAATGAACCATTTTTTTGAGCCCTTAACGATCCTCAAAAACCTGCTCTATCTGCCGATGGAAGGTTTCATTACGCCCTTCTGGTCCCTGAGCTTCGAAGTGATTTTCTACATCGTGGCTCCTTTTATTCTCCTGAAGCGCAAGATTTATTACATCGTTTCCTTAGTTTGTTTTGCTGCTGGCCTGGTGTTTGAAAAGCAGTTGAATGAATTAAATATTCCGTATTTACTGCGTGAATTTGTCTTTACCTACAATTTCTTTTTCATGCTCGGAATCTGGTTGTTCTGGAATTACAGCCAGGTGATGTCCTGGTTTGACAAGGTCAATAAATGGATTTTACTGCTGGGCGTGTTCTTTTTCCTGGGAATGACCTATGCCGTAAACATTTATTTCCAGTACGAAACCAAGTATTCCTTCATCAGCTCGGCGCTGTTTGCCGTGCTCCTGATCATTTATTTCCTGAAATATAAAGTACAGATTAAATTTCTACAGCGTATCGGGCAGTACAGTTACACCTTGTACATCACACACGTAGCAACGCTTTTCCTGCTGCATTCCATCTACTTTAAGTTTTTTGGCTTTAAGCCGCCGCACCTGGAAAATTTCTGGCTTTTTATCCCGGGTATCTTTTTCAGTCTGCTCATGGCCTGGCTCATGTACCTTTTGTGCGAGAAACAAACCAAAAACTGGATCGGCCGCATCCGCGAAAAACCTTAAAAAGAGTAATGAGTTGTTTAGTTAGGAGTTCAAAAACTACTAACTGCGAAACTACTAACTCAACAGCTTCCCATAAATCCCCCGGTAACGGCTGATTCCGTCTTCCAGGCTGAAATATTTTTGGGCGGTATCAAAAAGCGCTTGCTTGGAGAAATCTTGCTTTAACTCATACTCAGCGGCAAATTTTTCGAAATCGGCAGCGGTAAAATCTTCAAACACGTAGCCGAGCCCGTTTTCGCGGATGTAGTGCTCCGAATCACCGACCTTGGTATTGGAGATCACTTTCACGCCGCAGGCAATTAGCTCGGCGAGGCGTGTCGGACTTGTTCCTTTACGGTAATAGCTCGGTTTGCAGAAAAACACCGAATAATCGCAAATACTCAACGCAGCAGGTACTTCGGCGCGTTTCAGCGAGTCTACCCGGACGATGTCCCTGTTTTGAATGGGAGATCGCTGCAGGTAGCTGTCAACCCATTCCGCTTCGTGGGTAAAGACCAGGAAACGCAGCTTTTCGTACTTTTTTTCGAGCACGGCCACGGTTTTCAATACCTCGTCAAAGAGATAAACGGTGCTGAGGCTGCCAAGGTAACAAACAAGTAGCTCGTCCTCCCGGACGCCATATTTTTGCCGGAAAAAATCGCGTTCAGCTTCCCGTACTTTGCGGTAGTCAAAATGTTCGAGGTCCACGCAGCAGGGAATCACCGTTACGGGTAATGGCTCTTTCCGGGCCAGTTTCCAGGTCAGTAATTCCTGTTTGCCGTTCTCAGTCAGCGAAACGCATTGGTCGCAGGACGAAAAAAGCGCGTGCTCCTTCTTCTTGAAATACGTGTAAATTCGCTTGTAAACCGGGCTGCTGAGCCGCCATTGACCGCCGTCAACGCGTTCATCCACCCAAAAACCACGCATATCAAAGAGAAATTTCACCCCAAACTCCTTTTTCAGGCGCATCCCGATCATACCGGGAATATAGCTGCGGCAGTGAACGATTTGAAAGCCCTGCTGCAACTGGAGTTTACGGGCCGTTTTCCACATCTTGCGAATATCGCGCAGGGTAGAAATCACCGGCGGTTTCTTCGTGTAGCCCTGCGGGTGCCAGTGAATGCCCGAAGCCTGGCACAAGGCTGAAATGTCGTGTTTGAGCTCAGCAAAAGCCTGCTCCTTCTCAAAACTAAGCAAATGAATATCGTAATCCTGCGACAGGCCGCGGAGGTAAGGCAAAACCTGCGATTGTCCCAGGGCATCCGTCATTCCGTCGTAGGAAATATATAACACTTTGGCTTTCACATCCATTTCCGGTACCACATTTGAAACATCAGGATATACCACAGCTTGAAATCGTATTCGATTTTGCCGGAGTAGAATTTAGCTTTAATCGCCTTGATTTCCTCCCAGTTGAAAATGCCCTGCTTTTCGATGTCCGCCTGGTTGATGTAATCTTCCACTGTATTGCGAAGCTTGCCGTTGAACCATT
>CBINGV010000312.1:0-4392 GCA_966250255.1 uncultured Flavobacteriales bacterium
CATCGGGCTGGTGCTGCTGATCGTGGTGGCTTTCTCCTTCATGTTCAAAACCATTCTTACGCAGAAAAAACTAAGCGAAATGAAAAACGACTTCATTTCCAATATGACCCACGAGTTCAAAACCCCGATTTCGACCATTTCGCTTGCCTGCGAAGCCCTCAACGACAAAGACATGGTTCAGGCCAGCTTTGAAACGGCTCCTTTTATCAAAATGATCGCCGACGAAAACAAACGCCTGGAAGTCCTGGTGGAACGCATCCTGCAAAGTGCGGTGATCGATCGCGGCGAATTAAAATTAAAGCCCGAAAAACTGAACCTCAACGAGATCATCCACCAGATTTGTAACAATGCCCAATTCCGGATTTCGGGCGCTAACGGTGAGATTAAAAAACATTTTCCGCTGGAAGCCGTTTACATTACTGCAGATCGGGTGCATACCACGAACATCATTTCAAACCTGATTGACAATGCGATCAAATACAGTAAGGATGCGCCTAAAATTGATGTGACGCTCAAAAAAGAGCATAACAAGGTGCACATTGCTATCCAGGACCAGGGAATTGGAATTTCAAAAGAGCATTTAAGCAAAATTTTTGATAAATTGTACCGCGTTCCGACCGGCAACCTGCACAATGTAAAAGGTTTCGGGCTCGGTTTGAGCTACGTGAAAGCAATGGTTAATTTAAACAACTGGAATATCCTCGTAAAAAGCAAGCCGAATGAAGGCTCTACTTTTACGCTGGTCATTCCACAAGACAGAACCTCATAAAACAACACATATGGACAAAAAACTGAACATCCTGCTGGCCGAAGACGACGACAACCTGGGTTTATTGCTGCATTCTTTCCTGAAATCAAAAGGTTTCAACGTGGAGCTGATGCGCAACGGTAAACTGGCCTTTGAACGTTTCAACCAGGCTGCTTTCGATTTCTGTATTTTTGATGTGATGATGCCGGAAATGGACGGTTTCACGCTGGCAAAAGAAATCCGGGAAATAGACAAAAAAGTACCGATCCTTTTCCTCACCGCCAAATCGATGAAGGAAGACAAGCTCGAAGGCTTTTCGCTTGGCGCGGATGATTATATGACCAAACCTTTTTCCATGGAGGAGCTCCTCGCCCGCATCGAAGCGATTATGCGCCGCACCGAAAATCACCAGGGCGTGGAAGACGATGTATACATGATCGGGAATATTAAATTCGATTCGCAATCGCGCCTGCTTTATACCAAAGGCGAGCCGACTAAATTAACGACGAAGGAAAACCAGCTCCTGAAGCTCCTCTGCAAAAATAAAAACGAAATCCTCGACCGCCAGGCGACCCTGCGCGCCATCTGGGGCGACGACAATTATTTCAACGGGCGGAGCATGGACGTATACATTGCCAAACTGCGCAAGCTTCTTCGGGAAGATGACCGCATCGAAATCATGAACGTACACGGGAAAGGATTCCAGTTATTAGTGAAGAGTTAAC
Source organism: uncultured Flavobacteriales bacterium (assembly GCA_966250255.1). GTDB lineage: Bacteria > Bacteroidota > Bacteroidia > Flavobacteriales_D > Crocinitomicaceae > M2408. The sequence continues at coordinate 1,474 of CBINGV010000312.1, forward strand.
ATAAAGGATGAAGAATGGAAAATGGAGAAGGAAGAATTATGCTTAGATGATAAAAATTTTCATTTCTCCATCCTTAATTTTCAATTCAATTTCCTATTTTTGCCTGCCTTTAAATAATTAGAACAATGGGAAGAGCATTTGAATACCGCAGAGCAGCCAAAGAAAAACGTTGGGACAAAATGTCCAAATTATTTCCGAAACTTGGAAAAGCCATCACAATGGCCGCCAAAGAAGGAGGAATGGACCCGACAACCAATGCCAAATTGCGTACTGCCATCCAGAATGCCAAGGCTGAAAACATGCCGAAAGACAACATCGAAAATGCGATCAAACGCGCAGCCCAGAAAGATATTGCCGCTTTCACCCAGGTAGATTATGAAGGAAAAGGCCCTCACGGCGTTTTGGTTTACGTGGAATGTGCCACCGATAACCCGACGCGTACCGTGGCCAACGTGAAATCTTACTTCAACAAAGCGGGCGGAGGCGTTGTTCCAAATGGTTCCATCGAATTCATGTTCAGTCGCAAATGCGTTTTTGAAATTGTGAAAACGGATGCTATCGACCCGGAAGAGCTGGAATTGAACCTCATTGATGCCGGCTGCGAAGAAATTGAAGTGACGGACGACCGCATTTTCGTTTACGGGGATTACACCGCTTACGGAACATTGGCGCAAGCCATTGAAGACCTCGGTTTGGAGGTCCTGAAATCCAACCTGCAGCGCATCCCGACTTCACCGGTAGAATTGACCGAAGAGCAGATGGCCGAAGTGGAAAAAATGTTGGACAAAATCGAGGACGACGACGACATCCAGCAGGTGTTTACCAATATTGCCTGATTTTTTTTGTAACACACAATTCTTTTTGTAACGCAAAGAAAGCAAAGTCTTCGCAGAGTTCGCAAAGACTTTCTGTATGTTCCTTTTCGCCTGATTTTTGTAATGCTTGTAACACAAAGAAGACACTATTCTTCGTTTAAGCCTGTAAATTATCACCTCCCTTTTCCCTTCGGTCTTCAAAAGCTGCGCTTTTTCTTCTCCTCAAGGAGGGAAAGCGCTTCTCCCCTTGATCGCATGCCGCAAAAGCTTTAGCGATGGCGAGGGGAGATAAAGAGGGGTGACTCAAACAAAAAATGATTTTCAATATTTCCTTATTATTCGTAAAACCCTTTATTTTCTTCATACACCAGCCGGATTAGCTTTAAATCGAGCGGTGTAGTGATTTTGACATTGAACTCCTCTCCTTCAAATAATTTGATATCATAACCGGCTTCTTCGGCCAGCGAGGCGTCATCGGTAATGCCTTCGTGGTAAGGCTGAGCATAGGCTTTTTCCAGGATTTCGCGGCGGAACACCTGCGGCGTTTGAACGGTAAAGTAGTTTTTACGATTCAGGGAACGGGTCTCGAGTTTTTCGACATAGCGAACGGATTCCTTCACCGGAACGACCGGCAGAGCAGAGCCCGTTTCTTCAGCGAGTTGGAAAGCATCGAAAATCAATTTCCGGCTGATCAGCGGGCGCACGCCATCGTGTACGGCAATCAAATCACCGGTAGCCAGTTTCATCGCATTCTGGATGGAATGGAAGCGTTCCTTTCCCCCATCAATGAGCGTGTGCGGGATCTTGATCCCATGCTTGCGGCACAAGCCTTCCCAGTAAGATTTCCAGGTATCGGGCAGGGTGACTAAAATCTGGATGTTTTCATCGAAATGATAAAAACGATCGAGGCAATGCGCCAATACAGGTCGTTCATCGAGCATCAGGAATTGCTTGGGCAAATCGCTCCCCATCCGTTTCCCGATTCCTCCGGCAGTAATGATTACGGTTTTTTTAGTCATAGCTACAAACAAAAAAAGGCTGCATGAGCAACCTAATTTTTTATGTCAAGAATCTGCTTACTTGATCTGGTTCGGATTATTTGCTGCCTTGTCGTTGAATTTCTTCTGGGTCATCATCCAAAAAGCAAAACCAACAAAGCCCAAAGCTAAGAACAAGTAGTTCAATTTATTACCAACCCAATCAAAAAACTGGTAAGTCCATTGTAAGAAATCATCGATTGCATAAAAAACGTCAGTTGAGCTCATAATGTATCGTATTAATGAGGCAAAGAAACACATTTTTTTTGAAATAAGCCCCTTTGTTTAAAAAATTTTTCAGGCTTAAAAATCAACCGTAAACTGTTTAAAAATTGTAACTTCGCGCCCTATGATCCGGATCTTTTTAGGAAACCAGGCTTATGTGCTCTTTCTGATGCCGCTTTTCGTGGTGGGCTACCTGTTCCTGAACCTGAACACCTCTTATTTTGAGATCACGGAAGAGTTTGACCTCGGTTTCTGGGGCTCGATTTCGGAGCTGGTAGGAAATTTCCTTCCCTGGATCAGCGGGATTTTTGTACTGATCAACGCATATTACATCAATTATTTTTTCAATTCGAACGGTTTTTACGAAAAGAACAGCTACATCATTTCCCTGCTCTACATCATCCTCCTCAGTTATTACCGCTCTTTTTACTTCATGGACGGCCTGTTGATTTCGCACACCTTCATCCTGGCCGGTTTCATGCAGTTGTACAAGATGGAATACAACAACGACGGGCGCAAACGGGCTTTCAATACCGGTTTTTTCTTCGGAATGGCCGCTACTTTTCACCCGCCGCTCGCCCTGGTCCTGCCTTTTCTCTGGCTAATGATTACGCGCATCCGCCCGTTTATTTTCCGCGAAATGTTCCTGGCCTCCATCGGCTTGCTGGTTCCTTTGGTGTATGCTTTTTCCGCCAACCTGATCTTCAAGCACGAGATCAATTTTAATTTCATTGAATCCACGCGGCGCTACACGCAGAAAGAGCTTATCTTCCTCTTTTCACTCATTCTTTTTGTGTTCCTGGTGCTCACCAGCTGGATCGGGATCCGCAACAAAGCCCTGA
>CBINGV010000313.1:0-4379 GCA_966250255.1 uncultured Flavobacteriales bacterium
GTAGGTTTTGTTGTTTTCAGCATAGAGGTATACAAAGGAAACCGCATCAATATCGATCGGTTCCCGGAAAAATTTGACTCCCTTGACAAAAAAGCCGAAAGGTACCGGCAGCGAGAAAAAATACGACCAGGAGCTCACGTTCTCATAGCCCCGATACGTTTGATTGATCACAAAGGAATTGCTATCGGCTGTAACCTCGCCCAGGTTGATGGAATTGGAAAGCGTATAATCCACGCTCAGCTGCAGGTAATCGAAGACCGTGATTTTGGCATTGGAACGGTGAAAAAAGTTGGGTTTCAGCTCGCTGTTGCCCGTACTTTGCGTAAAAGCATCGTAATACCCGACAATGTTCGGGTTGAACTGGCTGTAACCCGGCAAGCCGATCTTGCGCGAGTAGCTTGCCGTGAAATTCATCACATCCGGAACCACTTTCCAAAGCGTGTGAACGGAAGGAAACAGGTTGAAATAGCTGCGCTGTAGCAAAGTCAGGTCATTCACGCTGCCTTTCAGGCTGAAATCTTCGGCGCGCAAACCGGCTGTCATCGAAAAACGCTTGCCCAGCTGTTTCTTCACTTCCGTATAGGCCGCCAGGTTTTGTTCCCCGTAAAGAAAGGGCAGCTGATACTCAAAGTCCGTTTCATCCAGCGACAGGCGCAGGGAATCATTCAGGCGGTAGGCGCCGGTGCTCAAAACCGAAGAATAGGCCCATTTCACGCCGGCATTCAACTGCAATTTCCATTTCGGGAAAGGAAGCTCCACATCGGCCCTGCCAGTCAGGCGGTCGCTGTCCGTTTTGTTTTTCAACAGCGAAAAAGTCGTCGCGCCCTGCTGTTGTTCCACCAGGCGGGAACTGGTGTAATCTAAATAATTGTAATAGACCCCGATTTCAAGCTTTCGTTTCAGGGTGTCCAGGAAAATGCGGTATTTTGCACCCAGGTCAATGGATTTTCCTTTAACCTGCAGCTTAAAAAAAGTCTGGAGCGGCACACTGGCGGCCGACGACGAATTTCCATCCTGGTCGTTCAGAAAAAACGAGCTGCCCACGTTCAGCTGTAAAAAGCTATTTTGATTGAATTTGTAGGTAAACGTTGGCCGGAAATACACATTTTGGTCACGGCTGAACTCCCGGCGGTCGGAAGCCAGGACGGTAGTCGTGTCAAAATACCGGTAATGGCGCTCACTGCGCGAAGTATTGTTCCGTTTGTACGAAACGTAACCGGTCTGTAACTGCCAGGTATATTTTTTTCCTTTTCCGCTCAGCATAAAGGAAGGCACATATTTCTGGTTGCGGTTGAAGCCCGTGTTCAGCGTTACCGTTCCCGAAAGCCATTTGCTCACGCGTCCCTGGCTGATGATATCAATGATCGCGCCGCTGAAACTTGCATCGTAAGACGCACCGGGATTGCTGATCAGCTCGATTTTATGTACCGAGGTTGCCGGCAGGCTTTTCAGCAGGTTTTCCAGGTCGGAAGTCGACAGCGGACTGGGAATCCCGTCAAAATAAACGCTCGCCATTTGTCCGCCCATCGCAAAACCGCCGCCCGGGTAAGGCAAAACACCGGGGAGTTTCAGGATCGCGTCATACACCGACGAAACTTCCAGGATCGGGTTTCCCTCCACGGTGACGATCGTTTTTTCCGCATCGATCTGGATAAACCTTTTCGGGACACCGGTAATTGTTACGCCTTCCAGCTCCGAAGCCCGGCCGCCCGGGATGATATTTCCCAGCTCAATCGTTTCTCCGGTTGTTTTGATCTCAAAAGCAAGTTCTGCTTTTTCCCCATCGAGGTTTTTGATGCGTAAAAAATAAGCACCCGGCTTCAGCTCCAGTGAAAAATGAAAGTTGCAAAGCGTATCCTGTCTTGTCCAAACGAGTGAATCCGATACCCCTTTTTTCTGTAGCACCTGGAATTGCTTCAGTGAAAAATCACAGGAAGAATCCGCTTTGGAGATGCTGCCGCTTACGGCCGAAAGTTGTCCGAAAGAAATTGAAAAACCTGAAAAAAGAAAAAAGAAAAGAATAAAAATGCGCTGCATCAATGCTAGTTTTCAAAATGTAACATTCCAATAACAAAGTTAGGGCTTTTGGTTACAAGTTATAATGGGATAATACTTTAATATGCTAATGTGCTAATTAACTCCTCTCAATTTATTAAGCCTTTAATATCCATATTAACTCATTAACTCATTAACTCATTAACTCATTAGCACATTCATAATTCATAATTCATCATTATCTTTGTCCCCATTATCTCAAAAGGCTTATGCGTTACAATCTTTCAGAAATCACCGCCCTTATCAAAGACCGCAGAACGATCTATCCCGAACAGTTTTCCGGGCGAAAAGTTCAGCGCGAACAAATCGAAACCATTTTAAACGCAGCGATTTGGGCACCGACACACGGCAATACACAGCCCTGGCGTTTCCAGGTGTTTACGGAGAATGACAAAGAAAAACTGGCTGATTTTTTGGCGGAAACCTACCTGAAACTGACCCCTAAAGAAAAGCAGAACGACCAGAAGCTCGCCAAAATGATCAATCGTCCCAAGCTGGCTTCCGCTGTGATTGCAGTCTGGATGAAACGCGATGAAGCTGAAAAGATCAGCGAGCTGGAAGAAATCGAAGCAGTGGCCTGTGCCATTCAGAACATGCATCTTACGGCTACGGCGTATGGACTGGGCGCTTTCTGGTCTACCCCGAAAATTATGCATTCCGCTGAAATGAACAGCTTTCTCAGCATCGGCGAAAAAGACAAATGCATCGGGCTTTTTTACCTGGGTTATCCTGCAATCGACTGGCCGAAAAGTCATCGCAAGCCAATCGAATACCTGACACGCTGGTCGCTGGAGTAGTTTCCCTCAATGGCGCTGACCGATAACTCAATCGCCTGCTTCTTTGCAATTATTTGCTTGGCTTTTCACGATTAATTGTGTTTCTTTGCATTCCATGAGATTCCTCCTGATTTTCCTGAGCATGTTATTTTTGGGTCAAAGTACACTAGCCCAGAAAAAGGAGCGTTTTCCTTCCTATTTCGGCTTACAGTTCAAACCGCTTATTCCGGGCGATTTCCTAGCCAAGTCGCAGGTAACGGTTTCCAACGGTACTTTTTCCGGCACTTTTACGCAGCGCTACGGCTATTCTTTCGGAGCAATGGCGCGTATCGGGCTGACGAAGCTTATCAGCTTTGAAACCGGGATTAACCAGGTCAGGCGAAATTACGACATCGCTTTTTCCCATCCGGATTCCAGCTTGTACGGCAGTACCGACTTCGGTGTAATCAGCTATGACATTCCGGCCAACGCGATGATCTACATCCAGCTTTCCGAAAAATTCTTCACCAACGCCTCCCTCGGGACTTCCTTCGTTTATTACCCCTCCAACGTAGGCGTCATCCTCCCCGTGGATAATAAAGTGACCTTTTCCGGAGAAGGCAAACGCAACCGCCGCTTCGACTTTGAGATCAACGCCAATTTCGGCTTCGAGCTACGCACCGAAAAAAATGGCTTTTTCTACCTCGGTGCATCCGCCAAACTCCCTTTCGCCCCGATTTTTAAAGTAGCGGCCGTGTATGAGTTCCCGGGCAACGAATCGGTGGCTGCCGTCGGAGAAGTCAATGGCGCTTATCTTTCATTTGATTTGCGCTACTTTTTTCCGTACAGCAAAAGCAAGGGCAAAAACGTCAGCGACGGCCCGATCACAGATTAATGTGGAGTTGCTAAGTTAGGAGTTGTTCAGTTAGTAGTTATACATAACTCATTAACTCATTAACTCATTAACTCATTAACTCATTAAATAATAATTCCCGAAATCGATTTACCTCGGAAAAAATAATTAAATTTGCAGGAATTTATTTAAAAAAGAAAATAAGTTCATGTCGCTTTCAAATCTCCAAAACACACAGGAAGGATTAACATTTGATGACGTTCTGTTAGTCCCTGCATTCTCCCAGGTTTTACCCAAAAACGTACAATTAAACAGCAAACTTACACGCAACATCAGCGTGAACACCCCCGTGGTTTCTGCTGCTATGGATACCGTCACCGAAGCCAACCTGGCAATTGCCATTGCGCAGCAGGGAGGGATCGGGGTGATCCACAAAAGCATGAGTATCGCCGAGCAGGCACTCGAAGTCCGCAAGGTAAAGCGCTCCGAAAGCGGGATGATTCTCGACCCGGTCACCTTATCCGAAAATGCGCTTGTGGAAGATGCCCTGGCCTTGATGAAAGAAAACAAAATCGGGGGAATCCCGGTGGTGGATGAAAACCGCATATTGAAAGGGATTGTCACCAACCGCGACCTGCGTTTTGAAAAAAACAACCGCCGCCCGATCCGGGAAATCATGACCTCGGAAAACATCATCACCACAACCGACGGAACAG
>CBINGV010000314.1:0-4351 GCA_966250255.1 uncultured Flavobacteriales bacterium
TTTATTCTTAATTCTCAATTTTTCATTACAATATACCACTTCCAATTGCCCGGGTTCTCCGGCATACCTTCGGTTGGGCGGTAGAGGAACAAACCGATTTTAGCCTCTGAATTATCCAGCAGGTAACGGTTTACCATTTGCAGGTTGGAAATTGCATTCCAGATTTTGTCATATTCGATCGGCTCAGCTCCGAGGTCATAAAAAACCTGCTGGAAGCGCGAGTTGTCCGGTTTCGGAACTTTGGTGTCCAGGCGCAGGTAATGAATTTGAGGGTCAATGTTTTCAGGATAGTTACGAACTCCGGATCCCTGCCAAACCGTTGTCCCGTCAAAAATCGTATCCCCGGTATACAGCATGGTAAGCCTTCCTTCCGGAACAGCCGGCGAATACACCGCCGTAAGCGGAAGCTCTACCGTACTGGCATCGTCTTCAAAATAAGCGAATTCCTTTCCTCCCTCAAACTCATAGGTTTTGTAATCCACCTGCAACATCACGATTTTTTCCAGGTTCACCGGGTCCAGGTTTTCTTTCAAACAAGAAAACAGGACAAACGATAAAGCGAAAAGCAGAGTTGTTTTTATCCGCATAATGCTACGAAGTTACGAAAAAGCAGTCAATCTCATGGATTTAACGTGCGGATTTGAAAAATATTTCGTGATTTTATTTCTCCCGGACCACTTGCAGAAGATAAGCCAGGGTCTTTTCAATTTCTTCGTAAACAAGTGTTTGATCAAAGTACGCCTCCCCGATCGCTGAAAGGAGCACGCAATGCACCGAGCGGCCTTTGTTTTTCTTATCTTGCAGCATCAGCTCATAAATCGCCGGAAAATCTTCTTCGCGGAAGGCCAGCAAAGGGAATTTATCACAGATACAGCTTTTGATTTCTTCAAACGAATCGTGGTCCAGCAGTTTCTTTTCGCAGGAAAGCCAGGCTTCGCAAAGCATCCCAAGCGCTACGGCATGCCCATGAGCCAGCTGATTTTCGCTATCCAGCAAAAAGCCCTCGAAAGCATGGCCGAAGGTATGACCAAAATTGAGTTTCTTCCGCTGCCCGGATTCTTTAGGGTCGGAAGCAACAATCGCCTCTTTGATCCGCACCGAATCGTAAATCAGCTCCAGTGAAACCTGCTCCGGCTCCAGTTTTCTTAAGTTGTCCCAGTGATTCCGGTCGGCGATCAAGCCGTGTTTCAGCATTTCGGCAAAGCCATTCAGTTGCTCTTCTGCCGGTAAGGTGCTGAGAAAAGCCGGGTCAATGAAAACTGCCAGCGGATTCGCAAAAACACCGATCTGGTTTTTGTATTTCCCGAGATCAATTCCCGTTTTTCCTCCCACAGAAGCATCCACCATCGCCAGCAGGGAAGTTGGGATATGCAGGAAGGCCACTCCCCGCTTGAAAAGCGAAGCAATAAAACCACCCATGTCCGTTACCAGGCCGCCGCCCAGATTAATAACCAGGTCATTCCGGGAAATCTTGTACTCCGAAAGCGCTTCCCAAACCTGGAAACAAACTTCCATCACCTTATTTTCCTCACCAGCCGGCAACAGCATAACCTCCGCTTCCTGCAGGGCTTCAAAATGGGTAAGGAGATATTCCAGGCAGTATTCGTGGGTGTTTTCATCCACCAGGATCACTTTCCGCGCAGACGTATAATTCTTTTCGAGGATTTCCGGGAAGGAAGATGCCGTCAAAGGGCCAAATTCAATGGGATAAGATGCCGAAGGGATTATTTTCATCTGGACTTCAAAAATATACATATTTTTTGTGTGAAATCTTAAAATTCAATATAAATTTGCTGCATGGTATCATTTGAAAACACCGAGATTGCCTTTAAAAGCAAATCAGACAGTGACTTAAACCGGGCATATTGGCTGTTCCGGATCATTGCCAGCCCCCGCGTGGTCAAATTCGGTAAATCCGCTACCAATTTTGCGATCAAAACCCATTTGCCGATCAACGGGATCATCAAAAAAACCATTTTCAAGCAATTCTGTGGTGGCGAAACCATCGAAGAATGTGAAAAAACCACCCAAAACCTGGGCGCATTCGGGATCGGTACCATTCTCGATTATTCTGTAGAGGGAAAAACTTCTTCCGAAGATTTCGAAAAAACCACGCTGGAAATTATCGCCACCCTGGATAAAGCGAAGAGCTCGAAGCATATTCCTTTTGCCGTATTCAAAGTAACCGGGATTGCGCAATTCCACATCCTGGAAAAGGCCAACGATTCGGAGGACAAACTGGACGAAGCGGAGAAAAAAGAACTGGCAGATATCAAATCCCGCGTAGAACGTATTTGCTTACGTGCTTACGAAGTGGGGATTCCGGTTTTTATTGATGCCGAAGAAAGCTGGATCCAGGACATCATTGACCGCCTGGCGGAAGACATGATGCTCAAATTCAACAAGGAACAGGCCATTGTTTTTAACACCATTCAAATGTACCGCCATGATCGCCTGGCCTTCCTCAAAGAAGCCATCGAACGGGCAAAAAACGGCGGGTTTCACTATGGAATTAAACTCGTCCGGGGCGCCTATATGGAAAAAGAACGTGCGCGCGCCGAAGCAAAAGGATATCCTTCACCGATCCAGCCGGACAAACTTTCGTCAGACAAGGATTACAACAGCGCACTCGAAATCATCCTGCAAAACATCAATTGCCTAGCGCTTTGTGCCGGAACGCATAACGAGCACAGCTCCCTGTACCTGACCAAGCTGATGGAAAAATACAGCATCGAAGCAAGTGACAAACGCATTTATTTTGCGCAATTGCTTGGCATGAGCGACCACATTTCCTACAACTTATCGGATGCACATTACAATGTAGCGAAATATGTACCTTACGGACCGGTTAAGGAAGTGCTTCCTTATCTCCTGCGCCGTGCAGATGAAAACACTTCCGTTGCCGGGCAAACCGGGCGCGAGCTTGGTTTGATCACCAAAGAGAAAAACCGCAGGAAGGCCAGCAGAAAATAGCAGATCTTATTCAATACCGTAAATAAAAAAGGGAACTCAAACGGTTCCCTTTTCTTTTATGAATTATTTTAACTGAATCTTATCTGAAAATATTTACATAACCGGTACGCTCAAACGGTACATCGGTCAGGGATTCGATGCCTTCCATGTGCCACTGGTAAAGGCCGGACTGAACCAATTGATTGTTGTAAGTACCATCCCAGCCAATGGAAGGGTCATGGCTTACGAAAATCAGCTCACCCCAGCGGTTATACACCGTGAGCGTGAAATTGTAAATATCAATTCCGTTCAGGGCAATCATCCAGGTGTTATTGAATTCATCGCCGTTCGGGGTGAAGGAGTTCGGTACATAGATCGTCATCACATCTTCCACCTTAATGATTTTCACAATGGAGTCGCTGCAGCCATAATAGTTCGTTACCACCAGTTTCACAGGATATTCACCGGGAACAGCAAGCGGGTATTGCAGATGCGGCCCTTCAAGCGTTGAAGTATCCATCAGGGAGCCCGGCATATACCATTTGAAAGAAATTGCATCCTGGCTGCTGATGTTGATCAGGTCGGCACTCGGCTCAAAAGTTGTAAGCACATCCGGGTTGATCATGAAATTGGCATCCGGAACATGGTGCACACGCACAAAATTGGAGTAGAAATTATTGTAAATACAGCCGTTAATACTCGCTGTCATGATAGAAACGTTATATACACCTTCTGCATCGTAATAATGCGTGAACGGGCTCAAACCGGTCGTCAGCAAGCTATCTCCGTCGCCAAATTTCACAATATTCATGAAGACATCGGCACTGTTCGTGATGTTGACAAAATAGCTGCTGTCGCCCAAACAAATATCGCCATCGGTGGTCAGCTCGGGGATCACATTCGGCTCAAACTGAACAACCGTACAACGGGTAACGGATGTGGAATTACATTCTTCTGTCAGCGTTACGCAGTAATTATTGTAAGGCAGTTCAGGTGTAACGGTCACGGTTTGCTGGTTCGAAACCAAAGCCCCGTTTAACGTCCAGGTAAAGATGTACGGCGAGCTTCCTCCTGTTGCGTCAACGGTTAACACAGCAGAGGCACCGTTACAGATGGTTGTTGTGTCCGTCAGGAAAACAATTTCCAGGGAATCCGGATCGTCAATCGAGAAAGTCGTAGAGGCATTACATTCCATCGAAGTACCGTAAAGTACCAATGAATAATTCCCTTCCCCGAGGTTTGGAATGGTAAACGGTGATTGCGCCGGGATATGAGGCCCGCCATTGAGTGCGTAAGTCGAGAAAGTCTGTGCAGTCACCACCGCACTTCCGTTAAAGGCATTCACACAGTTGGCATCCGTCGGAACAACGCTGATGATCGTCGGGCTAGCCTTGATGAC
>CBINGV010000315.1:0-4346 GCA_966250255.1 uncultured Flavobacteriales bacterium
CCGTTTAGGTAGCACAAGGCCAGTCCATCCGAAAACTCGTAAGCTTCGGTATATAAATAAGGAACTACGAGTTTTCCTTTGTTGTCAATAAACCCTTTTCCGGTGCCTGTTTGCGGATTTGTGACGGGATACAGGCTTTGGCCGTTAAGCAGAGGGAAAAAGCACAAAGCGAAGAGGATGTGAACGATTTTTTTCATGGTCTTATTCTTTGATACAGCGTACATAACAACCGCTTGAAGTGGCTGTTGTGAACCCATTGTTATAACTGTCTTCTTGATGGCGGGTAATAAAAATCAACCGTTTCGGCTTGGTCGGATGGAGCATCCACCATTGGCTCACCTCCTTTTCAAAAACATCCGACATGCTCATGGAACCACCCGCCTGCCGGTTGAAACTTGCCAGGACCACCGGGTCTTTGATCAACTTTTCATAATCATCTTTCGTCATCAGGCGCCAGCCCGCCGGTGCCAATCCGCGCGGATCTTTCAGGGCATGACCGTTGTAGATGCGACCGAATTTTTTACCGTTGACCGGGTCAAAATCCAGGTAACACCACGCGCCTTTACCTTCCAGGTCGAGCTTGTTCCATTCTTCGACAGTTGTAGCCTGTGGGATAGCATCTCCGTTGCGGTAGGCTGCCACATCCAGGTTTTTGTCCATCAATTCATAGCCGGAGCTCTGGAAACTGTAAAAAGGATTGGTACTTCGCTCAGCATATTCGGCGTCCATCACACAACGCACATGATAACCGCAGGTCGTAGAAGTTTTGACAAGCTGGTAATGGTCATAACCACTCACCAGGCGGAAGGCATAGACATCGGCCCATTTGCTTTCCGGTGAAATCCAGAAGTCAGCAATGCGGCCGTAATCGTAACCAAAACCGCCGTAAGTTTCATACGATCCGCTGGGCAGGGCGCCAAAGCCAAGCTCGTCAGCCGGGGCTTCGCTGCAATAATCTTTGCGGGGCCAGGCGGCCGGGTCTTTCATTTTTTTGCCGGCAGAATAAACCGGCGAATCACCTTTGAGGTAATCTGCCAGCTCTTTCCAGTCGGCCTCGTTGGGAATGTGGTAATTTTCGGGAGCCAGTCCGCGGGGATCGATCACGGCAAAATAATTATAAACCAACCCGTAAAAAGGCGATTGCTGCTCATTAAAATTATAATGGGCAAAGGCCGGTACGCGGTCTTCCATCGCTTTGTCCCATTCCTCCTTACTGTTACAGCGGCGCAGTTCATCACCATTCCGAAAGCGGGTTACCGTCAGGTTTTTGGAATCCCAGACCTGTTTGCCCAGCTTCAAGGCTTTGTTTTCTTTGGCAGCAGGGGTTTTATCCTGCACAAAGCGCACCGAAACATCGGTAGCTTCATCTATGCTGAAACGGTCACAGCTCGGGAACTGGTAAACCGAATATTCATTTTTGTAGCGCGTGGAATTGGTCCAGAAATTGGCGCTTGTAAAGTCGTATTCCTTGTCGAGAACGCCTACGGCATTAAATCCGCAGGCTGTGGCCGTGTTTTTCATCAGGCGGTACCCCCCGGTAGGTCCTCTGTGGTAATTCAGTAATTTCCGGAAATCCTCATCTGTCGGGACGCGCCAGCCTTCCGGGGCAAAACCGCGCGGATCGGTGATCACAAAATGATTGTACTGGATACCAAAAACCGCTTCGTTTTTGGGGTCAAAATCCAGATGGCACCAGGCCGGCTGCTTGTTTTCGCCTGCTTTTTTGAAGGCGGCTTCCGTAGCGGCAAAAGGGATCGCTTCCCCGTTGCGGAAGGTTTTGATCACGGCATTTTCAGTAGTCCACACCAGGCCTCCCACCTCGTAGCCCGGGTTTTGGGAAAAACTGGCTGAGGCCAGGGAAAGCAGAAAAAAAGAAAGCGCAATTCGAAGCATGAGTGTCAGTTAATCGATTCTTAATGAGCAAATGTAGCAGAAATATTTGATCCCCGGCTACGCTGTTTACCGTATCTTTTTGCAACACATACGAATTCGGAATACGAGTAATTTCCCGTGGATCTCGCGGAGGACGCGGATTTACATTTGGGTTTTATAAACCGAGCAGGACATCTCATGAGTTAATTATACCAGGCGGTTCATTCTCCCGGGAGTGCTATGCTTTGTACATATCTGCGCTAAAATCAGCGTTATCTGCGGGAAAAATCCCTATTTTTGTGCTTCAAAACAAAGCCATGCCCCAAACGCTTAATTTCCAGGTCACCCCCGAACAGGCACAGGATGAACAGTTCCTGCGGCAGCTGATCGCGCGGGAGCTGGATTGCCCGGCGGATGAGGTCGATTTTAGCTGGCGCAAACGTTCGATTGATGCCCGTAAGCGACAGATTAAGATCAACGCCAGCTTTGAAGTGTACCTGAAAGGCGAGCAAAAGCCTGAAAAAACACTTTATTTCCGGGCGCAGGACGTCAGCCAAAAAACACCCGTAGCCATCATCGGCGCCGGACCGGCGGGTTTGTTTGCCGCTTTGCAAGCCATTGAGATGGGCTTGAAACCGCTTGTTTTTGAACGGGGAAAGGACGTGCGCTCGCGCCGCCGAGACCTGGCGAAGCTCAACAAAGAAGGCATCGTAAACCCCGAATCCAATTATTGCTTTGGCGAAGGCGGTGCCGGAACTTACTCGGACGGCAAATTGTATACCCGCTCCAAAAAACGCGGCGATGTGCAAAAAGCCATGCAGTGGCTCGTTCATTTTGGCGCGGAGGCCGATATTCTGGTGGATGCCCACCCCCATATCGGTACGAACAAGCTCCCGCAGGTAATCGTGAACATCCGGGAAGAAATCATCCGCTGCGGCGGGGAGATCCATTTTGAATCGAAGCTCACCGACCTGCAGATCGAAAATAGCCGGATCAAAGGCATTACGATCAACGATACACAGCAATTCGTGTTTGAACAGCTGGTGCTTGCCACCGGTCATTCGGCGCGTGACATTTTTTACCTGCTGCACCGCAAAGGCATCCAAATCGAAGCGAAAGGCTTCGCGCTAGGCGTACGGATCGAGCACCGGCAGGAACTGATAGACCAGGTGCAATACCACGGCCAGCTGAGCGGCGAATTACTGCCGCCGGCTTCGTATGCGCTTGTTACCCAGGTGGACGGAAAGGGCGTTTATTCTTTCTGCATGTGTCCCGGCGGGATTATTGCGCCCTGCGCTACCGAGCAGGAAGAGGTGGTCACCAACGGCTGGTCGCCTTCGAAACGCAACAATCCTTATTCGAATTCAGGCATCGTGGTTTCGCTGGAACCTTCCGATTTTCCGGGCCATGAAAACAATCCTTTTGTGTGCCTCGAATTCCAGCAGGAAGTAGAAAAACGCTGCTGGGAGGCCGCCGGAAAAACGCAGCGCGTACCGGTACAATGTATGGTGGACTTCATCGAAGGAAGGGTCTCGAAAGAAATTCCGCGTTCTTCTTACCAGCCCGGAACAGTATCCGTCGACCTCAACAAGGTGCTTCCCGCAATGATCAGCCAGCGCCTGCGGAAAGCCTTCATCGATTTCGGAAAAAAAATGCCGCGCTACCTGACGAATGATGCCGTGCTGCATGCCCCCGAATCCCGGACTTCTTCTCCGGTAAAGATCCCGCGCAACCCGGAAACCCTGGAGCATGTGGAGATCAAAGGCTTATATCCCTGTGCGGAAGGCGCCGGTTATGCCGGCGGAATTATTTCTGCAGCCGTCGACGGGATGAATTGCGTGGAGAAGATTGTTCATGTGCAGATTAGCTGATGTGATAAGATGCTAATGCTTAGTGTCCGGAACTATAATTTGCAGGAACCGAAATAAATTAGCACATTAGCATATTAAACCATTAGCACATTAAGAAAAATGAAGGCCATAACCAGCTGTTTCCTGCTCGGAATGTTGCTTGCCTGTACTGCTCAGCCGAAACAGGAAAAACGCATCAAAAAAGAACCACAGGAAGCGGAAAAAGATCCTTACGCCCACATCGAAGGAACGCCGGAAGGGAATTATTATAACCCGAAATACATGCATTTTAAAACGATCTCCATGTATGACAGGCGTTTTATCGAAGAAACAGAAGATTTAAGAAAGCACTCCACTTACAACGATTTTCAATTCCTGGACGAGCAGCTGATCATCAACCGGAAAGACACTTTCCTGTTTCCTGCATTGCCTGAAATGCATGACCGGTTTTTCATGACGGAGAGCAAAGACGGTGTGCGGGCCCTTTTAATGATCGAGCGGGTCAACTTCACTTCCATTGATTTTAAAATCTGGCTGGATAAAGGGAGTTTGCAACATACAAGTGAAGGACGGGCCACCCTGCTCAGTGGTTTTTTCCTCGGAAAAGAAACGGAAGAATTCAGG
>CBINGV010000316.1:0-4317 GCA_966250255.1 uncultured Flavobacteriales bacterium
GGATCGGCCGGATCAACGCGGTTCATTTGCAGGGACAAGAGGCTTGAAGCAAGCTGCAGGTTATTTTTAACCCGGTGGTGCATTTCGAGCATCAGGGTCTCAATTTTCTCATTTTTCCGGATAATTTCCCCATAAGCATATTCCAGCTCGCTTTTTTGGCGGATGATCTGTTCCCGGTCCTGGAAATGCTTGCGCTTAAACATCCAGATGATGTAGGTCGTAAAGGAAACCGAATAAAGCATTACTGTAACGAGATCGGACATGCGCTGGCTTTCGGACGTGTAGGCAACCACCATGTGCGGGAAATACAACTCCAGGCCGAGCATCAGCAGGATTACGCCCAGGAGCACCAGGAAAATTGTCACGATCTGGCGCAGGCGGCCAATGATCATCAGGGCGTTCAGCAGGGCGACAATCAGGTATAAAATCGTGCCGTAGGAACCGCCGTTGTAAAAGTACATGGGGAAAAGAATGGTAAAAATAAAGATGGCGTACCAGGTATAATTTTTTTTGTTCAGCTGCTCCTGCCGGATCGAAAAGCTGTAAACGAAAAGCGAAGCTACACCGCCGACAAAGGACAAGACAACCGTCATGTAATGCAGTTCGAGAAAATAATTGAAAATCCCGGCCTGGAAGGCAAAGATTGTCAGGGCAATGCTGGTAAACAAAAATACCCGGTGGTCGATGTCCGTTTTGTGACTTCCGGTCAAACGGCCTAAAAAGCGTTTTATCTTATGAAACATATTGTTCGCGCGCCAAATCAGTTAAATCATCTAAAAAAATGCCGGAATCATTGGCTTTCCGGGCTTCTAAATATATCATTATAATTTTGAAAAGCGCTTTTTTCGCCTGCTTTTTTAGTTTGCTTGCTGATAGTCAAAAGTTTAAGTGCGTGTTGCTTTATTTCTATATTTGTTCTGCTCAAAATCAAAAACAAGACTATGTTTCGCCATTCCCTTTCGCGGATCTTATTCGTATGCATGCTGCTCTTTCACAGCGGTGTTTTTTCACAGCCCATTCCCATTGAAACCCTGATCGGTCATCAGCGGGTTTACGGCTTTTCACTGATTACACGGCCATTCAGTGACAGCACACGTTTTGGTTTTTTCAGCCTGACGAGCTTTAACGGGAGTTATAACAACGAAAGCAATGAGCTGGTGACTTGCAACCAACTGACTTTTTCGCTCACGAAACGACTTAAAATTGCTGCCGGAAGCTCTTTTAACGGTTTGCTGCAGTATTTCCCCTCGGCCGGCTTCCAGTTTACCTGGTTTAAAGGGCCTTTGCTTGTGGTGCTGAACCCCGGACTGGAATTCAGCCAGGCCGCTGCGAGCAATACCTTTGGAATTTTACAGTGGCAGCCGGCACTTGGCAAAAAACTGGAATTGTATACGCGGGCCCAGGGACTTTTTATTCACGGCATATCGAAAGGTGGCGTCCACCAGCGGAGCTTCTGGCACCTGCGCCTGGGCCTGGCTCGCAAGAAATATGCAGCGGGCCTGGGTTTCAATGCTGATTATTATGGCTCACCTTCTTTGGTGATGTATAATTTCGGGGGATTTTTGCGTTACGAGTTCATGTAATTTTATATTTTTGCCCAAAGCATTTACGCAATGAAAAAACTGTTTTTCTTTCTTTTCCTCCTGTTTTCGGGACTGGCTTCCGGACAGCAACTGCTATCGCCGGCCAAATTCAAAAAAGGCATCGCGAAAAAAGACATCCAACTCCTCGATGTACGTACGGCAAAAGAGTTCGATGCAGGCCATATTGCAGGCGCGCAAAACATCAATTACTTTGCCGCGGATTTCAAGGAACAGATTGCGAAACTGGACAAGGAAAAACCGGTCTACGTTTACTGCCAGGGTGGCGGACGCAGCGGCGCAGCGGCCAAAATGATGGTAGAGCTGGGCTTCAAACAGGTGTTTGACCTGGAAGGGGGTTATGATGACTGGAATGAATGAAGAAGAAAAAGCGCAGCTTTTGAAGACCAAGCGTTAGCGCAGGGATATAGAGTGGAGAATTGGATATTGGATATTGGATATTGGAAACTAGAATTTGGAAACTAGATATTGGAAACTGGATATTGGAAACTGGATATTGGAAATTGGAAACTGGGAATGAAAAATTATAGTTTTCTTTTTATTTTATGTGTTTTTTCAGGCTTTTCTTTGAATGCACAGATTAAAGCCGACACGAGCGATATGATTTTCAGCGGGACCAAGCTGAATCCCTATTCACTGGAGTATGACTCTACCTCAAAAGTTTCTTTTTCCGGCTATATCGATACCTATTATTCGTATTACACGGATACCGTGAATGCGAACGGTTATGAAAAATTCCCGACGACTTCCCCCCGCAATAATTCCTTTGGGTTAAATATGCTGCAATTCGGCGCGAAATACGAATCGGAAAAATTCCGGGGAACGGCTACAGTCTTCTTTGGCGATTGCCCGAGTGCGGCCTGGTCGAATGTGCTGAATTTCATCCAGGAAGCAAACGTCGGTTTCAAAGTTTACAAAAAGCTTTGGCTCGATGCCGGCTTTTTCCGGACGCACCTGGGATTGGAATCCATCCAGCCGAGGGAAAACATGACGCTGAGCCTGGCCACCACCACTTATTTTGAACCCTATTTCCTGAGCGGCGCCAAGCTGACCTGGCATCATTCCAGGAAATTTACGATCCAGGCCAATGTGTTTAACTCCTTCAACCAGTTTATTGAAACGAACAACAACAAGGTACTCGGGCTTTCCATGGCCTACACACCGAATGACGCGCTGAATATTTCCCTGAGCAGCATTGTTTCGGACGAATCGGCGAATAATTTCCCGGTATCGCAAAACCGGAGCTATACGAACCTGTATGTGGTATACAAAAAGCAACGCTTTATCCTGGGTTTTGAAGCCAATTACGGCTACCAGGAACATTCGAAACTGAGCAACCCCGCGAAGGGCGCTTCGATGTATAGCTCGCTGCTTGCCTTCAAATACCGCTTTACAGCTAAGTTTGCGTCTTACCTTCGCGGCGAAATGTACAGCGACCCGGATGAAATCCTGACCGGTCCCGTACAGAATGAAAACCACGAATTGGTAGGGCTTGACCTCTACGGCGCCACCTTCGGACTGGAATACAAACCGATCCCGAACAGCTATTTCCGGGTCGAAAGCAGCTACCTTCATACCAAAAGCAACGAGCGCATTTTTTATTATGACAAGCATTCTACCAATGTCCGCTACGAATTCCGGGTGGGGATCGGGGTTTGGTTCTAGCTGCCGGTGCAGATTAATCAATTCATAGATTTGTGAATTCGTAGATTAGGAATGAACATGCCTTAAGATATAACGAAGCAAACGAATTTTTCGAATCTACGGGTCTGCGAATTACATTTTTCTCCATCTTTGTACTTATTCTGATGATGTATGCACGCTGGTAAAAAATTCAGTTTCCGGGAAGTCCTTGTCTGGACACGCAGGGACATTTTTGCACTCCTGGTTATTTCGGCGATCCCAACAAGCTGTTATGTCTTTCTGGGGTGGAAATGGCTTTCGATTCCCTGGCTTCCGATCGCTTTGCTCGGTACGGCCGTTGCTTTTATCGTGGGTTTCAAAAACAATGCTTCGTATGACCGGATGTGGGAAGCCCGCCGTTCCTGGGGAGGAATTGTCAACAGCTCCCGGGCCTGGGGAATTATGGTGCGTGATTACATCAGCGACAGGCATGCTGCGCGCAGTTATTCCGCAGAGGAGCTTCATGCTGAGCATGAGACTTTGATTTACCGCCACCTGGCCTGGCTGGCCGCTTTGCGCTTTCAGCTCCGCGAACCGAGGGTCTGGGAAGGCATTTACAAAAAACACAATTCGGAGTACAAGAAGAAGTATTTTCATGTGCACGAGCACGAAAACGAATTGAAACACGAGCTGGAAAAGTACCTACCACAGGAAGAAATCGCTTACGTCATGGCGAAGGGCAACAAAGCCGCTCACCTGATCTCGCTCCAATCGAAACATTTGAGAAGACTGCTGGATGAGGGCCTGATCGAGGATTTCCGGCACATGGAGCTGGAGAAAATGCTCGTGGAATTCCTGAACCAGCAAGGCGTTTCGGAACGGATCAAGAATTTTCCTTACCCGCGGCAATATGCAACACTCAACCTGTATTTTATCAAAATTTTTATCTGCCTGGTACCGCTCGGTATGTTGCAGGAATTTGAAAAAATGGGCGGCAACCTGATCTGGCTGAGTATTCCCTTTAGCGCCCTGTCCTCCTGGATTTTTACCACGCTGGAAAAAATCGGCGAGTCGACCGAAAGCCCCTTTGAAG
>CBINGV010000317.1:0-4308 GCA_966250255.1 uncultured Flavobacteriales bacterium
CGGACCCGGAGAACTTCCTGAACCTCTTCTCCAGCGATCATATCGGCTCAAACTCCCTGACGATGAACCCGGTTAAGTACAATTCACCGGAGTATGATCGTTTGCTGAAAAGCTCCATGAAAGAGCGCAACCCGAAAGTCCGCAACGAATTTTTTGTGAAGTGTGACCAGTTGCTGATCGATGATGCGGTGATTATGCCCTTAATCAACGATGACTTCATTACGATGATCAATTCCAAAGTGAAAAATTTTGAAACGAACTCTATGGAAATCCTGGACTTCTCTTCGATTTTCATAAAGGAACCGAAGAAATAAGCTTCGGTTAAACAGAATAATAACCAATTAATAGCTCTCAGCTTGCAAAGCGCTTCTTTTTGAGGCGCTTTTTTATTGCTCAGCGGAGCAATTCGAGGATCTTGACATTGAGCTCAGCCCCTCGCGTAAGCGCCATCATGTGCGAGCCATGCTCAATCACCTCGTCGGGCTCGACAAAACGCAGGGGAAGCGTGTGGTCATTGCTGCCGTGAATGTGAACAATGTTCGTATCTATTGCTTGCTTTTCCCAATTGATAATCAGGTTGACCGTCCGCTTCAGGTAAAGCGCATCTTTGGCGTGCAGCATGCTTTTGAAAGTTTCCTTATCGCTATTCCGGTCGGGCTCAACCAAAGGCTGCAGAACAAGCGCCCCGGCTTTCACCAGGCCTTTGGGCACGAGCTTATTCAGCGGTACATATTTTTGAAAGCGGTAACGCCCCGGCAATTCATCGCGGCATTTGGCACTGGAAATAATAATCGCTTTTTCCGGCCTGTAAACGCTCACCAGCTCCGAAATCAACATTCCGCCCATGCTGAGGCCAATAAAGCAATAGGGCTTACTGGTATCGATATCCCGGGCAATCACAAAGGCATAATCGCGCATCGTCATTCCCTTTTCCGGGATGGGATAGGACAAGCAGACTTTTTTGTAATTCGAATCGAGTATGATTTTATCAAAAACCCGGTGGTCGGAACCCTGTCCGGGAAAGAAATAAACGGTTTTTTGGGCAAAGCCAAGCTTCGCCATAAACAGGAATACGATGAAAAATAAAGTCTTTTTCATACAGTGGTGGTTTTATATTAAAAGTCACCTCCCTTTTCCCTGTGGTCTTCAAAAGCAGTGCTTTTAAAGACAGAGCGTTAGCGACAAGAAGAGGGGTGACCAGTTCCTAACTCAAGAACTCACTTAAAGCTCCAATCGTACTGGTCGAGCTCGCTGACACAAGCTGCCAGGAGGTCGATGCTCCGGTTGATATCTTCTTTATGGGCCATTTCGATCACCTGGTGCAGGTGCCGTGTCGGGATGGAAATTGCTCCCGCGATGGATCCGCCTTGTGTCATGCGCTGAATCCCGGCCGTATCCGTTCCGCCGGCCGTCAGGATTTCCGGCTGCCACTTGATTTCGTGCTTATCCGCCGTTTTTTTCATGTAATCTACCATGCGGTAATCGCAGATTGTGGAAGCGTCCATGATTTTGATGGCCGTTCCTTCGCCCAGTTTGGTGATCATTTCATGAGCAGCGGCACCCGGCAAATCAAAAGCAATCGTCGTATCGAGGCCAAAACCGAAATCCGGGTTGATGTTCAGGGCGGAAACGTTGGCTCCGCGAATACCCACTTCTTCCTGTACGGTAAACACCCCGTAAATGTCGTAAGGCACTTTTTTGTCTTTAAGCAGTTTCAGGGTTTCGATCAGGATAAACACAGCCAGGCGGTTATCGAGTGATTTGGAATTGACGCAATTGCCCATTTCGATGTATTCCCGCTCGCGGGTCACCGGATCGCCGATGGAAATCAATTCCTTCACTTCATCGGCTGTTAAGCCTGTATCAATAAAATAATCACGCACTTTGGCCACTTTATTGCGCTCTTCGTCGCTCATGACGTGGATCGGCTTGGAAGCCATCACCCCGATAATATCTTTTTTCCCGTGGATAATTACACGCTGGGCTGTCAGGGTCTTCGGGTCGAAGCCGCCCAGGGTATGAAAACGGAGAAAACCTTTGTCGTCGATATGCGTCACGATAAAACCGATTTCGTCCATGTGGGCGCCGATCATGACGCGCTTGCTTTCACTTCCGCGCTTGATGGCGTAAACGTTCCCCATATTATCGAGCTGAATTTCATCAACCACGCCCTCCAGTTCACGTAAAACGAGCTCACGCACGCGTTGTTCAAAGCCCGGTGCTCCCGGTGTTTTACAGATTTCTGCCAGTAATTCGGAATTAAATTTCATGTCTCTTTTATTTAACGCTGTTTTTCTTTACTAATTGTTCCCGTTTATCCAGGTTTAGGATGTACCGAATATGGCCTTTCAGCTTTTCCAATTGTTCCTGCTTCAAATCTAGGCTTTTTTCTTCAAAAACGACCCGCTTTTGCTGATCAAACATCGTAAAATAACCGGCAAATTCTTCCCTGAAAAAGTAATTGTCTTCGAAGGTATAATCCCGGGGATCGTACCAACAGTTTGTTTTCAGGTAATATAAGCGGCCTTCGGAAAGAATAAAAACCGGGTTCTTGACGAATGCTTTCCAACCAAAGCTTTTCCAGCCAAAATATGCCGCCAGGCTCTGGGGGACCATTATCAGGAAACCGGCATAAAAACCATGGGATACGGCGAATACAAGGGCAAAAAGAAGTCCCAGCAACAGCATGATTAAGACAGTAAATTGTACACGGACAAAGAGCTGATTGTAAAAAACATGCAAGCCTTTTACACCGGACAGATCAATCGCATTGTATTGTTGGACAACACCCGTAAGCTTCAAAAGCATATTACGAGAAAATTAACGGGTAATCCAAAGGCTCGGGTTCATCACATTGATGTCCTGGCGTACTTCGAAATGCAAAACGGAAAGCGCCGCGCCTTCCTGCACGAGGAGGGAACCGATTGCCTGTTTGGTATTGACCTTGGAACCGGTGGAAACGTATACATCCTGCAGGTTACTGTAAACCGTGCGGTAATTTCCGTGGCGGACGATGACTGTTTTACCCGCACCAAGAATGTTGATAATACTGGTTACCTCGCCTTCAAAAACCGCACGCACCGAAGCGCCTTTGTTGGTGCTGATGTCGATCCCGTTGTTGTTGGTGAAAATATTCGGGATGGTCGGGTGCGGATTTTTGCCGAATTTCTCGGTGATGGAACCGGTAGCCACCGGCCAGGGCAATTTGCCTTTATTTGTTTCGAAATTGCTGTTCAGCTCCACTTCGCGCGGCTCCACGAACTTTACCTCCTCCGTTTCCGGTTTTTTATCCCCTGTATTGGTTTTGCTCGTTTTGGGCTTATCGCCTTTCGGTTTGTCTTGTTTTGTCTTATTTTTACGTTCCTGGCGGGCAATTTCGTCCTGGATCGCCTTATCGATCTTGCGTTTGATTTCGGCTTTGCGCGCTTCGTCTTTTTTGATCGTTGCCAGTAATTTGCCTTCTTCTTGCTTGAGCTTGCTCAGCGCCCTGGACTGTTCCTCCTTGTCTTTCAGGATTTCTTCCTTTTCGAGGCGTTTCTGGCCGGCGATCGTTTCCTTATAGGATTTTTCTTCCACCAGCTCGCCTTTTTCCTTGGCGATCAGTTTTTTATGCTGCTGGATGATCAGCTTTTGCTTGCGCTGGATTTCGGCGATCTTCTCCAGGTATTTTTTGCGTTTGAGCGCTTCGTAATACGAGGAGGACGAAAAAATAAACATCATTTGCCCCTGCTTACTGCGTTTTTTGTACGCATAAATTACCAGCTTGCGGTATTGTTCCTTGAGTGAGCCGAGTTTCGTTTCGAGCTCTTTGATCTGGTTGTTTTTCTGCTCGATTTTCAGTTCCGTCCCGCGGATCTGGTTGTCGAAATTCTGCAAAAGCTCTTCGCGGAATTTTACCTGGTTATCAATCAGCTTGAGCTCGTTCAGGGTAATTTCCGCATTGGTCTTGGTTTTTTCGAGCAGGCTTTTGGTATTTGAAATGTTTTTTTCGAGCTTTTCCTGTTCTTTACGGAGCTTTTCGGTATTGCTCTGGGCAAAGACTCCAAGATTCAGGCAAAATGCCAGCAGAAACAGGCTATATTTATTTACATTCCTCATACTCTTCCGGTATAACTAAAAAAAGCTGTTGCGGTACATTGACCTGGATTTTATCGTAGCTCATTTCCACTTCGATGCGGTTTTTCGGCGTGAAAATTTTAATAAAAACCTCGCTCGGCATGTTGTAATTTTCGACCATTTCCCATTTCAGGAAATTCACTTCGATGCGGGCGGAATCGGCATTGCTTTCGACTTCCATTTTTTTCAGGC
>CBINGV010000318.1:0-4307 GCA_966250255.1 uncultured Flavobacteriales bacterium
GGAATCCTTCATAGAGCTTAACAAAATAGTTACCATCCTAAACGAAAATCCGGGCATCTCAATCGAAGTGGCGGGGCATACAGACAGCGATGGAGCTGATGCCAACAACCTCGTTCTTTCCAAAAACAGGGCTGCAGCTGTCAGGGATTACATCACCGGCAAAGGCATTAGCGCAACACGGGTTACCAGTGTTGGTTTCGGGGAAACAAAACCGATCCTGGCCAATGATTCCGACGCTAACAAGCAGCTCAATCGCCGCGTAGAATTTAAGATCACTAAAAAATAAGCTTCAGCACGATTTCTTTTCTTCCCGGGCAGCAAAATAAGCTAAGTTCTTTATTTTGTGATTCATTCGATAATTTAGCTTATCTTTGTTGCCCAATTTTCGGAAATGAAAAAAACGCTTAGCATCCAATATACGGAACTGGCCCATTACAACGAACTGGATACACACATGCAGGACTTGATCGGCCGTGCCTACGAAATTTGTAACCAGGCCTATGCTCCCTATTCCGAGTTTAAAGTAGGCGCCGTGGTTGAGCTCCACAACGGGGAGCTTATCTCCGGCAACAACCAGGAAAACATTGCGTATCCATCAGGCCTTTGCGCTGAACGCGTAGCCTTGTATTTTACGGGAGCCAACTACCCGGACGAAGCAATCAAAAATCTCGTCATCGTTGCCAAAGGTGATCTTGTGGGAGCCGACGACTGCATTTCCCCCTGCGGTTCCTGCCGCCAGGTGATTGCCGAATCCGAGCGCAGGCAGCAATCTCCGATCCGCATTACGCTGGTTTCGCAATCGGGCCGTACATTCATTTTCGAGCAGATCAGCGATTTGCTTATTTTTCCTTTTGGTATCTGAATATGAGAATCACCACCGCCATATGCCTGCTCCTGCTTCTTTCCTCCTGCTTTAATCGCCGGGTCAGAACCCCGGAAATAACAGTTGAAATCCCGGCAATTCCAGTCAAAAAACTCCAGGACACGACCCTTTTCCGCTACCTGTTTTCTAAAAATGAAATGGACACCTCGGTGTTTCAGCTGAGCTATCAATACTACATGAAGCCCGCCAACAGCTGGGAAAGCAAACTGAACCAGCTCGCCGCCGAAGCGGTCTACGCCTCCACTCATTTTGAAGGAGAAGATTCCCTGGCCTTCGAAGTCAACGATCGTTTCTTTGCTGCCTGCCTGGATACGCTTTATGCCGCCGCCGAACAAGATTACAAAGACAGCGAATTCGGCACAATGTGGTCCTATGAATGCAGCACCTCCTTTACCGATACCCACAAAAATTTCGCCACCTTCAGCAGCGGAATGTACCTGTATTCGGGCGGCGCACACGGAAATACCTTCTACAACCACATCAACGTAGACAAAGCAAGCGGCAAAGAACTCAAACTGACGGATTTCATCAGTGACACGGCAGCTTTTTACCAATTGGCCGACAGCTGTTTCCGGGCACAGAATGAAATCAGCGCCGGTGAAAATTACAGCGATCTGGGTTTCTGGTTTGCCGATGATCGTTTCTACTGCAACGACAATTTTTACCTCAGTGACGAAGCTTTCCATTTCATCTTCAATGTCTACGAAATTGCCCCATATACACACGGGCTTTTTGAATTCAGCGTTCCCTTTTCTGTTTGCCGCGAGCTGATCCGTTACGATTTGTCGCGCTGAGAAATTATTTTCTCCCAAAACAATTGCTTTATTGTTCTACTTTCCTATATTTGCAGTTCTTTTCGAACAGAATTTATGGCAACAAAAACAGTAAAAAAACCGGCGAAAACGGCCAAAAAAAGTACGTCGGCTTCCAGCTCCAAATTTCCAAAGGAAACTTACATCAAATGGTACAAAGACATGCTCCTGATGCGCAAGTTTGAGGAGAAAACAGGCCAGTTATACATCCAGCAGAAATTTGGCGGGTTTTGCCATTTGTATATCGGCCAGGAGGCCATCGTTGCGGGTACCGTAAGTGCGTCCCGCCCGACAGACAAGCACATGACGGCTTACCGCGATCACGCACACCCGATCGGGCTCGGCACTGACCCGCGTGTCCTCATGGCGGAATTGTACGGCCGTCAAACAGGCTGTTCCAAAGGAAAAGGCGGCTCCATGCACTTTTTTGACAAAGAGAAAAACTTCATGGGTGGACACGGGATTGTGGGAGCACAAATCGCGATGGGTGCCGGTGTTGCTTTTGCTGAAAAATACAACGGTACCGACAACGTCGCTTTCGTTTCGATGGGTGACGGGGCTGTGCGCCAGGGTGCTTTGCACGAAACCTTCAACATGGCGATGATGTGGAAGCTCCCGGTAATCTTCATTATTGAAAACAACAACTACGCGATGGGAACATCCGTTGTGCGTACAACCAATGTAACCGATCTTTCCAAAATCGGGCTTTCCTACGAAATGCCTTCCAAATCCGTGAACGGGATGTCACCGGAAGCCGTGCACGAAGCCATAGCCGAAGCCTGCGACCGTGCGCGCCGAGGTGACGGACCAACTTTACTTGATATCCGTACCTACCGTTACAAAGGGCACTCCATGTCCGATCCGCAGAAATACCGCTCAAAAGAAGAAGTGAACGAATGGATGGAACAAGACCCGATCGAACATTGCCTGCGTGTAATTGAGGAGAACAAATGGCTTTCCGGAAAGGAAATCACCGAAATCCAGGACTGGGTGAAAAAAGAAGTGGAAGAGTCGGTTGAATTTGCCGAAAACTCCCCTTACCCGGAAGCACATGAGCTGTACGAGGACGTTTATACGCAAAGCGATTACCCTTACATTGTAGAATATAAAAATTAATGTTGAATGATGCATATTTTTCATTCAACATGCATCGTTCCTAATTCATAACTCTAAAAAAATTATGGCGGAAATTGTTTACATGCCGAAACTGAGCGACACCATGACCGAAGGGGTGGTTGCCGAATGGAATAAAAAAGTGGGGGACAAAGTTTCTTCCGGCGAAGTGCTTGCCGAAATTGAAACGGATAAAGCCACTATGGAATTCGAATCCTTTTACGATGGTGTATTATTGCATATCGGCGTTGAAAAAGGCAAGGCAGCCCCGGTAAATGCTATTCTGGCGATCATTGGCAAAGAAGGCGAAAACGTACAGGAAATTCTGGCCGGTTCCGGCGCTCCGGCCACTGAAAAAACGGAAACCAAAGCCGAAGATAAAACAGAAGAAAAAGCTGCTGATCAGCCGAAAGAAGCCGTAAACCCGGCTCCTGTTGAACCGGTAAAACCAGCTGCTGAAACTAAAGCTCCGGCCGCTGTTCCGGTTGCCAATGCCAACGGGCGCACAATCGCCTCTCCCCTGGCCAAAAAACTGGCCGAAGAAAAAGGCATCGACATCCAGGCTGTTGCCGGAACCGGCGATGGCGGACGTGTTGTTAAACGTGACATTGACCATTACACACCATACATTCCCGCAGCTCCGGTTTCCGCGGGGGCAGGATCTGCCGCTGTTGGCGTGGAATCCTTTACCGAAGTTCCGAACTCCCAAATGCGCAAGGCCATTGCCAAAACCTTAGCGGCATCCAAATTCTCCGCACCGCATTTTTACCTCAAAATGGAGGTGGACATGGATAATGCCATTGCCGCCCGCAAAGCGATCAATGCTTCCGGTGATGTAAAAGTCTCTTTCAATGATATGGTGATCAAAGCGGTTGCCGCAGCCCTGAGAAGACACCCGAAAGTAAACGCCGACTGGATGGGCGAATCCATCCGCTACAACAACCACATCCACATCGGAGTGGCGGTTGCCGTGGAAGAAGGCCTCGTTGTTCCGGTTGTCCGTTTTGCCGACAGCAAGGGAATTGCCCAGCTTGGTGCCGAGATCAAAGACCTCGCAGGCCGTGCCCGCGACAAGAAAATCAAGCCGGACGAAATGCAGGGCGGAACCTTTGCCGTTTCCCACCTGGGCATGTACGGCATTGAAGACTTTACGTCCATCATCAACCCGCCAAACGGCTGCATTTTGTCTGTAGGACAGATCAAACAAACGCCAGTAGTTAAAAACGGGCAGATTGTTCCGGGTAACGTAATGAAACTGAGTCTTTCCTGTGACCACCGCGTGGTAGATGGTGCTGTCGGCTCAGCTTTCCTGCAGACCTTGAAAGAACTGATCGAAAACCCGGTGATGATGCTCGTTTGATAAACGCTAGACCGATTTCATAAAAATAAGCAACGGGAATTCTTTCGAAGTCCCGTTTTTGTTGAACCTAACCAAAATTGAACGTTTGCTGCTCTGACCAGCTGTTCATGGCCCAACCTTTTTCAGTGAACAGGTTAGC
>CBINGV010000319.1:0-4296 GCA_966250255.1 uncultured Flavobacteriales bacterium
TTTTCCGGTCGTGCAAAACGTCAACGCCGAAGCTCCAAAAATTGTACGCCGAGAAACTCAAAGCGAGAAATGTAGAAGTATTTGCTGTTGGAAAAGCCATCGGGGAAGATTTTGACAAGTGGAAAAAATTCATCGTGAAACACAACCTCACTTTCATTAACGTTGCCCTGACCGACCGCTTGTACCGCGAAGCACAGGAAGATGCCCGCAAGTTTGTTCCGAAATACACCACAATCCAATCCCTGAACTACCAGGAAACCTTTGATATTTTCTCCACACCGCGCGTTTTCGTGCTCGACAAGGACAAAAAAGTGATCGCCCAACAATTGTCTATCGCCCAGCTGGAGGATTTCCTCGACCGCCTGCAAAACTACAAAGGCCCGAAAATTATCGAGCCGGATCCGGAAGACGAAAAACATTAAATTTCAACGCCCGCAAGGGAATTTTCAAAGAATTTTAATTTTCGTTAAAAAGCTGTTAAATTTGAACCTGATTTATACCAGATACGTCTAGATGTCATAAATTCACTTTATAAAACAATAAGTACATGAAACTGATCGTCACCATACTGATTGCCCTCGTTTCTTTCTCCGGAATGGCCCAGAAAATTAAATTCAAGCTTGCCAACCAGAAAGATACGACCATGTTCCTCGTAAAATATACCGGGAAAGGGATGTTTTATGCGGACACCGCCGAAATGAAAAACGGCGTGGTTGAATTCAATACCACCATCAAGGGCAAGGAACAAAAACCGGGTGTATTTGCCCTCCTGATGCCGGGACAAAAATACTTCGACTTCATTTTCAACAACGAAGAAGTATATATCGAAACCAAAGGACCGGACTATGTAAACAATATGGTCGTGAAAAAATCGGAGGAGAACAAGATTTTTATCGATTACGTGAAATTCATTTCCGCACAGCGCACCAAAGCCGCCGAGCTCGGAAAAAAACGCGAAGCATTGAAAAAAGACGATGCCGAATACAAAAAACTGACAACAGAAATCGAAACAATTACAAAAAGCGTGGAACAATACCAGCTTGACCTCGTTAAAAATAACCCGACCAAATTTGTTTCCAAGTTGGTTAAAATGTCCATGGACATCGTCATCCCTGAAGCACCGCGTGATGATAAGGGCGTCCTGATCGATTCCAATTTCGCTTATAAATATTACCGTGATCATTATTTCGACAACATCGACCTGAAGGATGACCGCGTGCTGAACACCCCGATTTTCCACAATAAGCTGGAAGAATTTTTCAGTAAAAAAATGCTGCTACAGCATCCCGATACTTTGGTAAAATACGGCTATTGGTTCCTGGACAAACTGGACCAGAAATCCGAACTTTTCAAGTATTCACTTACTTACATTACTTCAAACGCCGAGAAATCCAATATCATGGGTATGGATAAGGTATTCGTTCGCATGGGCCAGCGCTATTACTGTGCAAAAAACCTGGAAGGCAAATCGCCGGCTTACTGGATGACGGAAGAAAAACTGGCTGAGCTTTGCGAAAAAGTAGAAACGCAGAAAAACCTGGTACAGGGTGTGATCCCGCCAAACGTTATCCTGCGCGATACGACCGATACCAAATGGCTGGATTATTACAGCATCAAGGCTGATTATACGATTCTTTATTTCTGGGACCCCGAGTGCGGCCACTGTAAAACTTCTACCCCGAAGCTTCAAAAACTCTATTCCGAAAAGCTTAAGGCACGCAATGTGGAGGTTTTCGCTGTAGGGAAGGCTACCGGTGACGACTTTGAAAAATGGAAGAAGTTCATCGTAAAAAATAACCTGACATTCATCAACGTGGCATTAACTGACCGTTTGTACCGCGAAGCCCAGGAAGATGCACGCCGCTTTATTCCGAAATATACAACGCTCCAATCCCTGAATTACCAGGAAACTTTCGATATTTTCTCCACGCCACGTGTTTTTGTGCTGGATAAGGATAAAAAAATTGTCGCCAAACAATTGTCGATTTCCCAACTGGAGGATTTTCTCGATCGTTTGCAAAACTACAAGGGCCCGAAAATTATCGAGCCGGACCCGGACGAAAACGAAAAACATTAAACAAGGATACTCCCCGTTTGTGCGGGGAGTTTTTTTATGTCTAAACTCAGAATTTACATCCTCGGGCTCCTGACCCTGATTGTTTTCCCAGCCGTGGCGCTCACTGCGCTGTATTTCTTTGCAGAAAAAACCCCGCTTGAGGTCCTGGAATTTCCACATTTTTTTCATATCAACAGTTTATGGGGTTTTCTGTGGGGCGTGTCTTTTGCCTTTATCAGCGGAAGTTTGTTTAACCGTCCGCAGTTTGAGCAAGAACTGAATAAACAGAAAAAGCTCTTGCTGAGCCTCCGGTTAACTGTTCCCGATAAGATTTTCCTATCCTTCTGTGCCGGTTTTGGTGAAGAGGTGCTTTTCCGCGCCGGCTTGCAACATTGGGCAGGGATCTGGATCACAAGCGTTTTTTTCATTGCCATTCACGGGTACCTGAATCCTAAAAAATGGCGACTGGCGATTTATGGGCTTTTCCTCATTCCCTTCATTGTTTCGCTGGGATATGCGCTTGAACCATTGGGTTTGTGGTTTTGTATCATGGCGCATATGGCTTATGACCTGGTGATTTTTCTTTCGTTGAAAGAGGAGGAAGAACAGGTCTTTTTTCAAAAAGTGAAACGTTGATTAACGGCTGACCAACGAATATCTTACTGAAAAACAAACAATTAAATCCAATTCAAAATAATTGAACGATTTGAGAATTGATTTTAAATGATCCTATGATTTTTATGGAATTAAAAGCAAGCTGATTTTTCAAAAAACAAAACGTTGATCAACCGTTAGGAAACGAATATACTATTGAAATCCAACAAATTAAACTCACTTCAAACACTTAAAATAATCAAAAGGCTCCAGGCAATCGTTGCATTGGTATTGCGCCTTGCACGCAGTGCTTCCAAAGAGGCTGATCATCCGGGTATTGCGTGAGCTACACTTCGGACAGGCAATTATCGGCGGTTCGGCAAATAAGATGCTTTTGTCGATTTCATTTTCAGGGGGGGCAATGCCGTATTCGCGCAATTTTTTACGGCCGCTTTCACTGATCCAGTCTGTGGTCCAGGCCGGACTTAGTGTATGAATAACTTCGGTTGAAATGATGTCGTTAAGTACCTTTTTTATATCATCTTCGATTACCTGCATGGCCGGACAGCCGCTGTAAGTCGGTGTAAGGGTAATTCTACACTGCTTATCCCCCAGCTCTACTTTACGAACAACTCCCAGGTCGATAATCGTCAATACAGGCACTTCAGGATCGGTAACCTGTTCCAGTAAGGTCCATATTTCCTCTTCTGTTACCATTCCATTCCTGGGTAGGCGCGCTGCATAAACTGCATTTCAGCCAGCAGGTAACCTAAATGTTCTGAATGCATACCGGTTCTACCGCCTTTTTGCGGCCATTTTACCTCCGGAAATTCGAGTGTCGCTTCGGCAAACACTTCATTTACATAAGCTTTCCACTGGGGTTTGATGTTGTTCAGATCCACACCAATTCCGGCCCGGATCATCGCCTCATCAATTTCATCTATATAAAACAGCTCATCGGTAAAACGAGCAAGGTCATTCACCGCCTCCTGCACACGCTCATGTGATTCTTTCGTCCCGTCACCCAGGCGGATCATCCACTCGGAAGAATGCTTGAGATGGTATTTCGTTTCTTTCAATGATTTTTCAGCAATAGCAGCAAGTTGCGCATCTTTGGATTGTGTCAGGGCTTCGAAAAAAGGCTTCCGAAAAGCATCAAAGAAAAACTGCCGTGTAATCGTCGTGGCAAAATCCCCGTTCTTTTGCTCCACCAGCAATAAATTTCTGAAATCGCGATCAAAGCGTAAAAATGCCAGATCATCCGCGCTGCGACCCATATTTTCCGTTGCGGCAGCATATTCCAGCAGGTTGGTAGCCTGACCGATGAGGTCAAGCGCAATATTGGTGAGCGCGATATCTTCTTCCAAAATTGGTCCGTGACCACACCATTCGGATACACGATGCCCCAAAATCAGGCTATCATCAGCCATACGGAGCGTATATTGAAAAAGTTCTTTCATTTTTGTTAGATTTTAGACAGCTATTCATTGTATGCTGTCTTGATCAACTTACATGTGCGAAATGCCGTCCGGAACATCATAAAATGTCGGATGGCGGTAAACCTTGGAATCAGCCGGCTCAAAAAGCGAATCTGCTTCTTTCGGGTCAGAAGCCGTAATCAGTTTGGATTCAACCACCCAAATACT
>CBINGV010000320.1:0-4261 GCA_966250255.1 uncultured Flavobacteriales bacterium
TACCAAATTCGTTCATACATTAATTTTTGAAGCTTACGCTTAGATTTGTGAGGACAAAAGTACAACTTTTATTATGAACTAAACAAATTTATGTGGCTTTATTATTAACATTTACTTAAAAAAAGGGCCGTTCCTGTTGAAAAAAACAGGAGAATTCTCGTTTCGCCGAAGCGTCATTTTAAAGCTCTGAAAGTGCCTGAACCGCCTGACGGATATTATTGCGAATATCAAGGATACTCGCCTCCATCATGTAACACGGTGCGGTAATAATCCTGTTCTCCGGATCGACCAGGATTTCGGAAACGCTTTTCATTTCAGCCACAGCACCCGTTTTTTCAATTCCCTGGTTAAAGGAAGGGATATCGTAAGGAGAAGCTTCACGGTCGGTACCCAGGGTCATTTTAAGCCTGGCGGACGAACCTTCAAAGGCTTTTGCAAGCACCACCGGGCTTACACAAAGGGCAATGATCGGCTTGCCGATGTTGTACATATTGACGAGCAGGAGTTTTACTTCAGGTAAAATTTCTCCATCCGGTCCGCGAAAAGCCCAATCCGTGAGGTTTTTGGCATTTCCGAAACCACCCGGTATCAGCAAAGCATCGAGATCGGCAGGCTGCACCTGCGCAATATCCGTCACTTCTCCCCGGGCAATGCGGGCCGCTTCCACGAGCATATTCCGGCTCTCCGGCATTTCATTCCCGCTGGTATGATCGATCACATGGTGCTGGTTTTTATTCACGGCAATGCATTGTGCCTCATGACCTTCCTCGGCAATCGCCAACAGGCTCAGCACCGCTTCCTGGATTTCCGTTCCGTCATATACTCCGCATCCGGAGAGCAATACACCAATTTTCATCGTTTAGTTTTTTATAATTTTCAAGACATGTTCCTTTTCAGCCGTTTCCAGGGTGAGCAGGTAAAATCCGCTTTTGAACGCTGTAAAATCAATACTTAATTCCCCCAATCCCTTTTCATCGCTTTCGTAAACCGTTTTCCCGTTGATATCCCGAAGCACCAGCTTATTCAGCGTGATTTCATCCGGAACGGACAAATACAGGCGGGTATCCACCGGGTTCGGGAAACAGGACAAGCCGGGACTAAAAACCAAAGGCGTACTTTCTTCCACGTAAGGAATCGCGTTCTTCACACCGGTAAAATGAGCATGCCGCAACCAGAAAAAAGACTTGGTATCACTGATCGTATTTTCGACATTGGTGCGCGCAAAAACCGTAAAATAATTTCCTTCCGCAAAGCGCACCGTGCTCGCATAGCCATTGAGTTTGAAGGTATCGATTTCCCCTTCGAAATTCCAGCAGCCGGCCGTGTTTTGAAGCAACGCCTGTTTGGTAGCCGTATACAGGTTGAATTTCCGTCCGCCGCGATCCAGTACCGAGCAAAGCATCAGCTCTTTTTCGGCATCGTAATAGGTATAAGGCAGAATGTGGCCCTTTTTCCCGGTCATGTTCGTCAGCTCGTAATTCGTCCAGCTGAGCCCATTATCGAAGGATTTAAACGCGGCGACCTTGTAAATCCCCGCATCGGAATTATTGTTCCGCGTAATACAGATTAAGGTATCCTCTCCCAGCCGCTCAATGAAAGGCTCGCCGAAATAAAAGGTATTGCCGCGGTAAATTTCCGCATAGTTTACATCCCAGCTCAGGCCGTTATCACTCGATTTCATCAGTTTGCAGACAAAAGGCCCAAGGTTCCCCGTATTGGTCCCCTCGCGGATATACCAGCCCTGTAAAATATCCCCATTCGGAAGATGAACAAGATGCCCGTGCGGGCTGAACGCCGCCTGGGTGCCTGAATACGTAAAAGCCTCCGTCGGGACTAACGTCCAGCTTCCCGCAGCACCGCTCAAATCAGTTGAAATCAGGGTCCGGATATTCTTAAAAGAAACGTTCGGACCGTCATACTGGGTAAAATTCAGGATAATGCGGCTTCCGTCGGAGCTTAATCCGCCGGCAATGTTGCGGTCGTCATACATAGGGTCGTCAAACACTTCCCATTTGGCCCCCCAGCTGTTCGTCAGGTAATTGTACTTCCGGGCCATAATTTTGCCATAATTGCTGCCGGCATGCTCTGTTCCCTCGCGGTAAAAATAAATACTCTCATACTCCCCGGTCTTAATCTGCAGGCCAAAGGCATCATACATCCCCGTCGAAACAATTGTCCCCGGAAATTGATCCGTATGCGTATAGGTCCAGCTATCGGCGTCCGTATTGCTGCGCCGCTTGGAATACAGCACCAGGTTTTCCACTTGTTTGAAATGGATGATCGATGCATAGCCCGGCCGGTCAAAGATAGAATCCAGGCAGCGCTGGAATTGCCAGCAGGAAGCCGGGTTGTCCAGGAACTCCCAGCGACTGCTTTCATACAGGTTGAGTTTGCGCGCGCCGCGATCGAGGGCCACGCAGAATAATTTCCCGGTTTCGGGATTGAATGAGGTATAAGGAAGGATTTCACCGTTGGCAGAAGCGATGTTGCTTCCCGTCGTCGCCCCCCAGGTCTGGCCGCCATCTGTTGAAATCGTACTCCCGGCCTGGTAGGGAGGCACATTGTTCCTGCTCAGGGCGATCAAGGTATTATTTCCGATATTTTCCACGTTCGGTTCGCCGTAAAAATTCGGCCCGTTGTAGATGTAGGCCGCGTTGACGTTCCAGCTCAGGCCATCATCGGTCGAACGCATCAGCCTGCAGGAATAATTCGATCCCAGGCGCGAATACCAGGGCTGCACCAAATCACCGTTATCGCATTTCACGATATGACCTGACGGGCTGAAAGCATCGTACAATTTCACCGTCACATTATCGATCAGTGTCTGGGGTACAGACCAGCCAGTTCCGTTCAGGTCGACCGAGCGCATGGATTTTACATACTGGTATTTACTGGTCGGATGATCGTATTTGTACAGGCAAAAATTCAGGATGATCTTGGTTCCGGAAGCATTCAGGCCGCCCGAAAGATTGCGCTCATCAAAGGCCGGATCGTCGTAAACGAGCCATTTGGCGCCCCAGCTTTTCGTTGTATACGAATATTTACGTGCCATGATTTTGCCATTTTCACTGGCTGAAAGGGTCGGAACGGCATTCAGCGCTTCCCGGTAAAAATAAATGGCTTCCGTTTCGCTGGTTTTGATCAGTACACCGTAGCCGTCAAAGCTCGTCGTATTGATCGCGTTGATGGGGTTGGCCTGTGAAAACAGGACCGCCGGAAGAAAGCAGGCGAACAGAAACATGATGCCTCCGCAAAAGGGAATAAGTCTTTTTTCCTGTAGCATGTTGAACCGGTTAAATTCTGTAATTCACAAAAATACGATTTTTTTTGTTCGGTCCGTCAGCTCATTAGCTCAGCACCAAGGCATTTATATTGTAATTTTACAACATCATGAGCGAAAAACCTCAACAGATTGTATTCTACGACGGCGATTGCGGCTTCTGCAACCGCTCCGTACAATTTATCCTGGAACACGAAAAAAGTCATCACATCTGCTTTTCGGCCCTGCAATCGGGTTTTGCCCGGGATTTTTTTGCCCGTCATCAGTTTCCCGCGCCGGATCTCAGCACTTTTTATTACTGGAACGGTGAAAAACTTTACAGCAGGTCAACCGCTGCCCTGAAAGTCCTGAACGAACTCAAAGCGCCCTGGAAACTGTTAAAAATCGGCTATATTTTTCCCCGGCCGCTGCGCGATAAAATGTATGATTTCATTGCTGCCCGCAGGCATCGTTTGAGCAAAGGTTTTTGTGCCCTGCCCGACCAGGAGCAGCGCAAGCGCTTCCTGAAATAGATTTAATGCTGGATGATAAAACGGTAAACCGCCTCACCTGAACCGTCATGTACACGGATCGTGTACACCCCGTTGGCAAGTGAGTCCACAGTAAGTGTGTAACTGTTTGAGGAAAAGCTCTTATTGCTGTACTGCTGTACTTCTTTTCCGCTTACATCATAGAGCGTATAAGCCAGGCTTTGTACATTTTTCCCAAAATCAAGCACCAGCTGCTGCGAAGCAGGCACCGGGTACAATTTGAAAGTAGCGCCAGCTTTTTCGTTTAAGCTATTGCTGCAGGCCGCACTGTATGACAAAGTACCGAAAAGCGGCTTGTAATTCGGCTTGGAGCACACCACTTGCACATCTTGCGTATTGTCGTAAGCACCGAGGTTCAAGCTAAGGCTTCCGCCGGAAACCGTTCCGCGCGCCAGGATTTCGTTGTCCTGCGTGAGGCTGATCAGCGTACCGTCATTTACCGATGTAAAGC
>CBINGV010000321.1:0-4251 GCA_966250255.1 uncultured Flavobacteriales bacterium
AAATACCACCGAATATTTTCCAACTTATTCCAATCTGGCCTTTTTAAACGAGCGTCCGCTTTTATTTGGCTTTCGCTATATCAATAGCGGCATGCTGGCTGATGCACCGGCATCTCTGATGATTTCCTGGGGTTACCTGGGCGAGCTCCTGGATTTTAAAGAATATGGCGGAATTTATGATTTCGGCTCTTACAAGCTGCGTTCCGGGATTGGTAATTCAATTATGCCGATCACTGAAAGCAGCAGCGCCTGGGGAGATTTTATCTTTGACCGCCTGATTTATTCCGGTTCATTGATGCTTGCCGGTAAAAGCCAGGGCATGTATTACGGTTTGAACCCGGAATATATGGATAACGTATTTAAACCGGGGCCATATACCGACCCGGCGGTCTATGACCAGGAGGTGGTGCATTATTTTCATCAAAATTTCTATGTAAACCGTGCCATGGTGTATTATCATGTGGCAGCAATTGCAAACAATGTTCCCGGTTATGTGATCCCGAAAGGTATTCGTGACTGGCCGGCACATGGCGATCAGGCAAAGGGACAGGCATTTTTCCTGGCGCCTTTCGAAGACATAAACGCCAACGGGATTTATGAGCCGGAACAGGGGGAATACCCGGCTTTTCCGGGAACCCGCTGTCTTTTTAATATCACGCATCAGCATGAAACAGATGGCTCGAACCAGGGACTTGGCGTCGAATTGCACAATTACGTCTATAACTTTGATTGCGAGGATACTCTTAAAGATGTGGTTTTTTATAAAACCGAAGTGTTCAACCGCTCAGGCCGCGATCTGGATTCCCTGGCATTGGGAGTTTACAGTGATTTTGATCTGGGAGGCTTTAATGATGACTACATTGGTACACAAGTAGAACGGAGTTTGGTATACGCCTATAACGGGGATAATTATGATGATTCACAAAACGGGCTGCAAGGTTTCAATGATTCATTGCCCGCGATCGGAAATGTCTTGTTAAAAGGCGTCAAATTTGCGGCAAACGGGCAGGATGACCAGTCGGGAGTTTCCGCTTCGCAAAGTGTGAACGGTTACGGTTTTGGCGACGGCATAGCCGACAATGAATACCGGGGCCTGGAATATTCCGCTTATTTTACCAGTTCGGGCGCAGCAGCTTCTCAGTCTGACCCAAACACCCCGGCGCAGGTGTACAATTACCTGGGCGGCAAATGGAGGTTCGGTGACGAAAAAGTTTACGGCGGTACCGGTTTCCCGGGATCGGCAGGGGCCACGTCGATTACTGCGAGGTACTATTTTCCGGGAGATTCAGATCCCTTGAATTATGGGACTGCTGGCGTTGAACCGGGCTTTGCCTGGGATGAGCTTACGAACAATAACCCAAGCGGCGACCGGCGTGCGATCGCTTCCTTCGGAATGGTTCCGCTGGCCTCCGGCGAAAAAATGGAATATCACTTTGCCTACCTGGCAGCGAAACGCATCCCGGGACCAAACCTGGCACAGGAAGATTTATTCGCCCGCACGGCACATGTGCAGCATGCGTTTAATGCGAACCTCACGGCATGTGGACAAAATTTTGAGAACCTGGACCAGGAAGAAGTCACTGGCATCAAAGCGCAGGAAAAAGCTTCCCTGGTTTTGGTTTACCCGAACCCGGTAACGGATGAGCTGCGCATCGATTTGAGCGCGCTCACGCAAAATTGCCAGCTGGAAGTGTTGGACATTCAAGGAAAAAGCGTGTTGAGCAGGGAAATGAAGCCCGGTTTAAACAGCCTGGATCTGTCCGCCTGTCAAAAAGGGATGTACTTCCTGAAAATCAGCTCGCCGGAAGTAAGAGAGTTGGTACGTTTGGTGAAAAACTAATGATCGAGCACAACGATCGTCTTCTGTAAGGCAATGGAGTTGGGCACGGTGATTTTTTCCTTGTGCTCGTTTTCGAGGTGCATGTAGAAAAACGAAATGTTTACCAAACGGCCTTCGATGAAAAAATCCTTGTCGACGATTTTGATGTGGGCGCCCAGTTTGATCGGGTGACTGAAGAAAATGATGATCCCCGAAGTGATGTTCGCTAAAATCGACCATTGGGCAAAAAAAGCAATGCCCAGTACGGTAATGATCGAGGTGAAAAACAGGAAAAGCTGGTTTTTGTTGACTCCCCAGATGGTGATGATGAAAATAATGGCGAGCAGGACAAAGATAATATTCAGGATTTTCACCGTGATCCGGCGGCGCTCAATCGCAATTCCGAATTTAATGGACAAGTTTTTTATGGCGCGCTTGGTTAGGAAACGGGTCATCAACCAGCAGCTCAGCACAATAACGGTGAGAAAAATCTGGTGCTCATATTCTTTAAATAGCTGAAACATAGACTCCATATCAGTTTACAAAAACAAATTCGTCCTGGTGTTCCTCGATGAAAGCCAGGGTATCGAGGATTTCGTTCAGGTCAAAGGAGGTCACCAGTTTCATGCGGTGCTCCTTGAAATGGGCAATTCCTCGGAAATAATTGGTGTAATGGCGCTTCATTTCAGCGATCCCGAGCATTTCACCCTTCCATTTAATGCTCATGAGCAAATGTTCTTTGGCGGCCTGAACGCGGTCAGCAACCGTAGGCGCATCTAATTTTTCGCCGGTATCGAGGAAATGTTTGATTTCCCGGAAAATCCACGGATAACCGATGGCTGCGCGACCAATCATGATCCCGTCAACGCCGTAACGGTTTTTATATTCCAGGGCTTTTTCGGGGGAATCAATATCACCGTTTCCAAAAATCGGGATTTTAATCCGGGGGTTGTTTTTTACGGCGGAAATGTAGCTCCAGTCCGCCTCGCCTTTGTACATCTGTGCGCGTGTACGCCCGTGGATCGAAAGGGCAGCCACGCCAATATCCTGCAAACGCTCGGCAACCTCCATGATGTTGATCATTGAATGGTCCCAGCCCAGGCGGGTTTTTACCGTTACCGGCAAGCTCGTTGAGCGGATACAGGCTTCCGTGAGGCGGATCATCAGGTCAACGTCTTTCAAAACACCGGCGCCGGCGCCTTTGCAGACCACTTTTTTAACCGGGCAGCCAAAGTTGATGTCCAGTAAATCCGGTTGGGTGGCATCGACAATTTTGGCCGACATCGCCATCGCTTCTTCATCGCCCCCGAAAATCTGGATGCCGATCGGCTTTTCATAATCGAAAATGTCCAGTTTTTTGCGGCTTTTGATCGCGTCCCGGATCAGGCCTTCCGAAGAAATGAATTCCGTATACATCAGGTCGGCGCCATGTTTTTTGCACAAGGCGCGAAACGGCGGGTCGCTCACATCCTCCATCGGGGCAAGCAACAGCGGGAATTCCCCCAATTCGATGTTCCTGATTTTTACCACGATGCAAAATTACGGAAATATTAATGATGCGACAAAATAATTCGTAGATTCGGAAATTCAACGCTGTGCGGGATTCGTAGACTTAAGTTTTCGAATTTACAAATCCGCATAGCGGGATGAATCTGCGAATAGAAATTTTTTGAAAAAAAAATTTCACCCTCCCTGTAACTTTTTTGTAACTTGCCGGTCTAACGGGTATAAAACGACTTATTGAACGCTAAAGAATACAATATTGCAGTCGAATCGTATGCCGATAATATTTATCGCTTTGCGCTGAAACACCTCAAAAATGAGATGTCGGCCAAGGATATTGTGCAGGAGACGTTCATGAAGGTTTGGGATAAGCATGTCGAGGTGAGCGTTGAAAAAGTCAAGTCGTATTTATTTACGACGGCTTACCACGCGATCATCGACTGGCTCAAAAAAGAAAAGCGCAGCGCCGATTTCGAGCTGGCCGACCAGGGAATGCTGAGTACGGCACCGCGGGCGGAGTTTGATTTGCAAAGCACCCTCGAATGGGCGCTCAACCGCTTGCCGGAAATCCAGAAAACAGTCGTTTTATTGCGCGATTACGAGGGGTATCCCTACGATGAAATCGCCGAGATTACCTCCCTGAGCGAATCACAGGTTAAAGTGTATATTTTCAGGGCGAGACAGAGTTTAAAAACATTTTTGAAGCAAAAGGACCTGGTGGCATGAGTATCCTGATCAACATAGAAAATTACGAGGCTTTTTACCTGGATTACCTGGAAGGAAACCTGGATGAAGGGCAAACAAGTGCTTTGCTCCTGTTCCTGGAGCAGCATCCGGAACTGAAGATCGAGGAAGAGCTGCCGGCTTTCGGGCAGGAAGAAGGCGCTTTGCTGGACCCGGCCTTCCTGGCAGGGTTGAAGATGTTTGAT
>CBINGV010000322.1:0-4194 GCA_966250255.1 uncultured Flavobacteriales bacterium
TCCCAGTTCTATTTCCAGGACGGAATGCGCAAAAATACCCCGGGAATTGCCGGGCGGTACGATTTTCGCTTTTACATCGGTTACAATGTTCCGAAATGGTTTCTTATCTTTACTTCCGAGTTTGATAATAAATCCATCAGCTTCCGCGAGCTCAAATACAGGCAGAATATTTACATCATTAAGCTTGTGGCCGGGATTCGCCTGGGTTGAACACACTGAAAAAAATGAAATTAAGCCTGATTTTTATTTTCCTGTTTTCCTTTGTCTGCCGGGCACAAAGCGATACGCTTTTGATTTACCGCCACCTGGAAACGATCACCAAACAAAAAGGCTTCCGGAATTCGGGAAATATTGCCCTGCTGAATAAAACCGCTGACTACATCCAGGAGCAATTTGCCTTGTATACGGACAGTAGCTGGCGGCAAAATTACCCGGTCGACGGGCAGCAATACAGCAATGTTGTTGCTTCTTTCGGAATGGAAAATACCCGGCGGATCGTTATCGGGGCGCATTATGACGTTTGCGGGAACCAGGAAGGCGCTGACGACAATGCCAGCGGCGTGGTAGGCTTGCTCGAGCTGGCGCGCCAGCTCAAGGGCAAAAAGCTGAATTACCGGGTCGATCTCGTGGCCTATACACTGGAAGAACCGCCTTATTTCCGGACCGAAAACATGGGAAGTTACGTGCATGCCAAATACCTTTCCGACAATAAGATTGATGTTTACGGCATGCTTTCCCTGGAAATGATCGGCTATTTCAAGGATGCCAAACGCACGCAGGACTACCCGCTCGGGATCCTGAAGCTCATTTACGGAAACAAAGGAAATTACATCACGCTCGTCAAAAAGTTTGGCTCGGGCAAATTCAGCCGGAAATTCGGCAAAAAATTCAGGCATTCACGCCGCATTCGCACCAAGAAGTTTGTCGGGCCGGCCGCGCTTCCGGGCATTGATTTTTCCGATCACCTGAATTACTGGAAATTCAATTTCAGTGCGCTCATGCTGACGGATACGGCTTTTTACCGCAATAAAAATTACCACGAAAAAGGCGACACGATGGAAAGTTTAGACCTCAGGCGTATGGCGCTGGTCATTGATGGGGTTCTGGAAGCAATCGTTCAATTGAAATGATATTGAGTGATGGAAGGGGAAAATTCATCACTCATCATTCATCATTCATCATTTTCCCCATCATTTCCTTTCGATTTCGCGCAGGTTTTCCAGCTTTTTATTGCGTAGGAAACCCGCTATATCTTCGAAATGTTCTTTCACGCGCTTGTTGCCGAATTCGAATACTTTCGTCGCCAGGCCATCGAGAAAATCGCGGTCGTGGGATACCAAAACCAGCGTCCCGTCAAAGTCTTTCAGGGCATCTTTGATGATGTCTTTGGTTTTCATATCGAGGTGGTTTGTCGGCTCATCGAGGATCAGCAGGTTCACCGGCTGAAGCAGCAATTTGATCATCGCGAGGCGTGTTTTTTCACCCCCCGAAAGCACTTTCACCTTTTTGGTAATATCGTCGCCGCTGAACATGAAAGCGCCCAGTAAATCCTTGATTTTGGTCCGCACATCGCCTTCGGCCACGAGATCGATCGTATCAAAGATCGTCAGGTTTTCATCGAGCATCGAGGCCTGGTTCTGGGCAAAATACCCGATCTGCACATTGTGCCCGAGCTCTATGCTTCCCTGTGTTTCGATTTCGCCCATGATCGCTTTGATCATCGTGGATTTCCCTTCCCCGTTGCGGCCAACAAAGGCTACTTTTTGCCCCCGCTCAATGGTCAGGGAAGCATTTTTGAACACCACGTGGTCATCATAGCTTTTACTCACCTCGCTTACGATCACCGGGTAGGAACCGGAACGCGGGGCAGGTGGAAATTTAAGCCGCAAAGCCGACGTATCCACTTCGTCCACCTCAACCAGCACAAGCTTTTCGAGCATCTTGACGCGCGACTGCACCTGGTGGGTTTTGGAATACGTTCCCTTGAAACGCTCAATAAACTCCTGGTTTTCGGCAATCATTTTCTGCTGCTCGTCAAACTGTTTCTGCTGCTGTGCGCGGCGGTCCTTGCGCAATTCGAGGTAATGCGAATATTTGGCCTTGTAATCGTAGATCCGGCCCATCGTTACTTCGATTGTGCGGTTGGTAATGTTGTCCACAAAAGCGCGGTCGTGGGAAATCACCACCACGGCTTTAGCCTGGTTGATCAAAAAGTCTTCGAGCCATTGGATCGAATCGATGTCCATATGGTTCGTCGGCTCATCCAGTAAAATCAAATCCGGTTTCTGAAGCAGGATTTTCGCCAGCTCAATGCGCATGCGCCAGCCTCCGCTGAATTCGGAAGTCGGGCGGGTAAAATCCGTGCGCTCGAAGCCCAAACCGAGGAGTACTTTTTCAACATCCGCCTCAAAATTCGTTTCTTCGATGGAATAGTATTTTTCACTCAGCTCGGAAACCCGCTCGATGATTTTGTAATAATCTTCCGAATCGTAATCCGTGCGTACAGTCAGCTCATGGTTCAGCTGCTCGATTTCTTCTTTCATGGCGAACAGCGCCGAAAAAGCCTTGGAAGCCTCTTCAAACAACGTATTATCATCTTTGGTCAGCAAATGCTGCGGCAGGTAAGCGATCACAAAATCCTTCGGGGCCGAAATACTGCCGCGGGTCGGTTTGTTCACCCCGGCCAGGATTTTCAGCAAGGTGGATTTCCCCGCACCATTTTTACCCATGAGGGCGATTTTATCCGTTTCGTTGATGGAAAAGGAAACGTCGCTGAAAAGCGTTGATCCGTTGAATTCGACGGCCAGTGCATCAATTGAAATCATAACTGCGTATAAAAAAATCCATTCGCCGGCTGACGAATGGATTTGCCTGTTCATTTATTTTCTTATAATAAGCCGGACAAAATCTGGTCCCTTTTCACACCGGATTTTACCTTTTCGATAATCACTTTG
Organism: uncultured Flavobacteriales bacterium; assembly: GCA_966250255.1. Classification (GTDB taxonomy): domain Bacteria; phylum Bacteroidota; class Bacteroidia; order Flavobacteriales_D; family Crocinitomicaceae; genus M2408. Next base: position 2,955 of record CBINGV010000322.1, read on the forward strand.
GATTTCTCAGTCACGGTTTCGGAGGAAAACCCGAGGGAAACACCTAACTTGTTTATGAGCTTCTCTTCCTCATGCGACATCACACCGTCAACCAGGGCCATTTCGATCAGCTGGATAAAACGCTCGTAACGCTCTTCACGGGAATGCGGCGGAATCACCTGGTATTGCTCCGGATTGTCAATAATTTCGCTCACCTGTTCATTTGTTAGTGACAATTTTCCGGCGATATTCTGTAATAATTTTTTCTCGGAATCCATCACTTTTCCGTCAAAGCGTGCGATGAGAATCAGGTTCCGGAAATGCCCTTTCTGGCTGGTTTGTTCTCCGGTTTCAAAGAGTTGTGCTAAGCTGCCCATGTTTAAATTTTCGACAAAACTACATATTTTTTAATGGAAAATGGAGAATTGAGAATGGAAAATTATTTGCGCTGCGTGCATTTGTGATTCGTAGACCCTGAATTCAATAACGAACTGTACAGCATGAATTTACGAATAGGCACAGCCGGACGAATAGCGAGCTAATCTACGTGTGTCTCAATGTAGTCGATCATCGAGTGGATGACCTTGATGTGGATTTCCTGGGCACGGTCGGCGTATTGGGAATGCGGGGCGCGGATTTCGACATCACAGAGAGTGGCCATTTTTCCGCCGTCTTTACCGGTCAGGCCAACCACTTTTACACCGCGTGATTTTGCTGTTTCGATGGCACGCAGCACATTGGGCGAATTGCCGGAAGTAGAGATCGCCAAAAGCACATCGCCCTCCTTCGCGAAAGCCTCTAAAAACCTGGAAAACACAAACTCGTAGCCGTAATCGTTCGACACGCAGGAAAGGTAGCTGGCATCGGAAATTGCCACCGCCGGAAGCGCCCTCCGGTTGTCGCGGTAACGGCCCGTTAATTCCTCCGCAAAATGCATCGCGTCGCACATCGAACCACCATTTCCGCAGCTGAAAATCTTGCCTCCCCCATTGATCGCTTTTACCATAGTTTCTGCGGCTTGCACGATCTTTTCCATGGAAGCGGGAGTGTTAAATTTTTGCAAAATTTCAAGAGATTCCGAAAAATGGTCTGCTATTTGTTTTGTGCTCATCAGAAATGATTTTCGTCAAAATTAAATTATTTTAATGAATGGCGAATCATAATTTAAACAAACTTAGTATATTTGAAACCGAGGAAACTCATAAAACCATCAGAAAATGAAAAAAATTCTATTCTTAACTCTGTCATTCTTAGCATTTTT
>CBINGV010000323.1:0-4190 GCA_966250255.1 uncultured Flavobacteriales bacterium
GTCTATAGTCCGGAACCCTTGTGCCGCAAGTCCGCGACCTATCCACTAAAAATAACGCTCCCTCAATACCTTCCCATGATGGGTTTCATGACCGGCGATCATAAAGCCAAGTGCACGGGCACTGCAAGCCATATTGTTGGCCGTTCCGCGGAAATCCAGCATCGGCTCGTTCATCGCTTCAAACAGGCTCAACGTAGCTTTGCGCACGCAGCGGAATTCTTCGATCAGGCGCTCCAGCATAAGATTTTCGGTGTTGGCATGGGCTGCAAAGAGGTTTTCATCATAACCCGGCAGCTCAGTATTGTCCATGCGTGAAAAACGCAGGGCGCGGTACGAAAACACACGCTCCGTATCGATGAGGTGGCTCAGGACTTGTTTGACAGTCCATTTTCCGGGAGCGTAAGCGTAATTTTCCTTTTCCACGGGGATGGAAGAAAAAAGCTCCACCGTTTGTTCGGAAGATTGGCGCAGGGCCTCAATCAGCTCGTTTTCCGGCACCAATTTGGTGTAGTAAACAAAATAGTCCGGGATGGTCGAAATATCAGGTTTTGTAATCATCTTATTTGCATTCTACGGCATACAGGCCGATGTATTCCATAATCATTTTCGTGGCTTCCGGCTTGAGCAGGTTTTCCGTATAAGCCGTATCTTCCAGCATCGTTTTCGGGATCATATACACCTGGCACCAGTCGGTATCAAAAGCCTGCTGGGCGGCGATCAGCGAAAAAGAAGTGATGTGCGCCATGCTGGCCGGATTGCGGGCATAACCGAAATAAGCCCCGCGCATCCCGAGAGCCGGCTGGAAATAATCTCCCATGGCCTGTAGGTATGACCAGCACATCAGGTCGTCGGCGCTGAGTTTTTTGGTTTGTTCGGTTTCCTGCGGTGTTTCGCTATTGTCCGTCTGGCGCAGGTAATCGAAAACCTCGGCCTTCAGGCCCTTGCGCTTTTTGAGCAGGAACGCTTCGAAGGTGTTGACATAGTCCGTTTTCCCCCAGGAAAGGGCATTGATCACCGCGAGCTTGTGCACCGGGTTTGCCTTGGCCGAAGCCAGGAAATTCAGGAGCTTGTCATCCAATGTATTTTCACTGGCGTATTTGACTTCTTTCACATCCAGGTAAGCCCGGAAAAACTCGGTCGACGTCAGGGGGGAATCGGCCTGGGCGCCGGTAGCCAGGCAAAGGGAAAGCAGGAGCAGGGAGATCGTTTTTTTCATAGTTAAGGTTTAATGGGAGCCATGCCAGCCATCGGCATAAAAAACGGTGATTGTTTCTGCCGGGCAGGGACTTGCGTCATTCGCCACGGTTGTGTGCTCTTCATACTGGCCGGTCACATGGATCGTTTCCGATTCCGGAACTTCCAGGTCGGAGGAATTCGGCAAACGGTCAAAACAAACAACGATCCGTTCCCCGCTGCCGGTTTGCAGGTAGCCGATATTAAAACCATGGCAGCTGATGGGGCTCATCACCCCTTTTTTACTGGTGAATTTGCCTTCCAGTTCCGTACCGGAAGCAGTGACCGTTGTTTCACTGGTAATTCCGCAGGAAACACAGAACAGGATCAGAAAATAAACAAGCATGTTTTTCATAGCAGGCTGTAATGAATAACAAAGATAAATTTTTTGCTGAAATAAGCAAATAAAAAAGCCCCCGATTAGGACCGGGGGCTTCGTATTATTTATTTTTTGCGAAGTATGCTTTGGCTTGTGCATCGTTCGGATCGATCTCCTTCACGATGGTCCAGTACTCCCTGGCTTTTACCGGGTCTTTCGCCGGTGAGTTCAGGTAGTAATCACCCAGGTAGCGGGAAGCTTCCAGGGACATAGATTTGTTGGAACCGGTCATACGTTCTTCCGGCTTGATCAGCTCCATGACTTTCTGGTAATGCGGCTGTGCCAGCCATTTTTCGTTTTTCAGGTCGAATTGGAAGACGGCACGCGCTTTCCAGAAATAAGCCGGGGCATAAGTCGGGGAAGCTGCCGCGAGGCGTGTAAAGGCGCTGTCAGCCAGGGCGTAGTTCTTCGGTCCGAAGTAATATGCACGGCCCAATTCGAAGTTTTCAGCTGCTGTCAGGCCACCGTTGGCCAGTTTGTATTCGTAGAGAGCGATCGTTTTATCATAATTTTTCGCCTTCATATACATTTTCGCAATCTGACCCGCCAGCTCTTTTTTGGCTGTTTCGTCCAGCTCGGAAGCTTTTTCCAGCTCGATGATCGCCAGGGAATCCTGACCGGCATTCACCAGCAGCAAGCCTTTGTATTTGTAATCGAGGAAGATTACTTTTTCGGCCGGCGCCAGTTTGAAGAACTCATCGCTCGCTTTCAGGCCTTTTGCGGGAGCTTCTTTGTCCGTCGTACACTCAGCGTAAGAGTAAGTCAGCATACGCTCTACGTAGAAGTTGTCGAAACCATTTTGTTTCAGGCTCTCAAGCTCCGGGATTACTTCGCAGTACTGCTTACCGAGGAACATCGCTGTTGCGAAACGGTAACGGGCTTCGATGCTGTTGTTCAGCTCCAGGTACTTTTTCCAGTTTTCCATCGCTTTTTTCGCCTGGTTGAATTTCAGGTTCAATTCGGCATTTTCACGGTAAGCCGGCGCATAAGTCGGATCAAGCGTTTGTGCTTCGATGTACTTTTGGTTGGCCAGCTCATAGTTTTGGGCGCGTTGGTACAATTTCGCTACACGCACAATTCCGCGGGCGGATTTCGGGTTGATGTCCAGTACCTTGTTGTACTGCTTGATCGCGTTACTACCATTTTCCGGCGTCTTTTCGTTCCAGGCGTCACCCAGCAGGATGTAACCGTCTTCGTTTTTAGAATCAAGCTTGATCGCCGTTTCCAGCAAAGTGATCGCTTCGTCGAGGTTTTTCTTTTCGGAAGTGATGTATACTTTGGCAATATTACGGATGACTTCGGCATTTTTGTTTTTTGTCAGCGTCATCGCTTTGGTAAACTGCTCTTTGGCTGCAGTTTGATTTCCGTTGATCCACAGGATTTTACCGGCAGCCACGAAAGACATGGCCGTTGTTGGTTCTTTGTCCACCGCTTTTTCAGCGGCTTTTTTCCAGTAAACCATCGCAGAATCCAATTCGCCCTGGGCCTGGAAGTTTTCACCCAGGTAAAAATAGAGCGAACCGTTGGCCGGTTCGGCCTGGATGAGTTTGCGGAATTCCTGGTCTGCCAGCACAAATTGTTCGTTGTCCGTATTGCGGATGGCATTTTGTAAATTCTGACCAAAAGAGGCTGTGCTGATTAACAAAGCAAAAGCTACTATTTTGTTGATTTTCATGGTTGTTATTTTTACTGTTCTGTTGTTATTAACCCTCTATGCAAATCCCTTGCCGAAAATTAATTTTGCCAGGGAAATGCTGTTATTTTTTCTTAAAAGACGCACAAATATAAGCATCTTTTCTGCAAAAGAAATTCAATCAGTTAAAGCCTGTGTTAATTTTGACTTATTCGGTAGTCATCTGGATCAGGCGCACCGGGGCATTGGCAGGAACCAGGGAAGATTTTTGCACAATGGTCTGACCCGTTTCGCCAATCATGAACAGGACGAAACCGGTGTGAAGGCCTGATTTTCGTCCTTTGTTGATGATCCACACATCGCGTGTCAGGGGGTACTCCTTGGTATACATGAAACCGGAGTAAGGCTGGAAATACTTACCGTTTTTCTCTTCGGCGAGCCCAACAACCTTGATCCCGTCGAGGAAATCAAGCACATCGAAATCGTCCTGGTCACTGATCCAGTTTACACCGATCACACCCAGGGCTGACGGATTTTTCTTCACGTAATTGATGACTTCCTCGTTCGAGTTTACGGCAAAAAGCTCCTTATTCATCTTGTCTTCGCCGCCGCAATAGTTTTTCAGGTAATTGAAGTTCGCGGAGTTCGGTTTGTCATAAACCACCTTGATTTTGCTTCCAAGGCTGTTCCAGGTGCTTTGTTTACCCGTCAGGATCTCCTTCAGCTGGTCGACCGTCATGAGCGTGTCCATGTTGGCCGGGTTGACAATAATCGCAATAGCATCAATGGCCACTTTATCACTGCGCACTTCTACCTGTTTTTTCTTCAGGATTTCTTTTTCCTCCTTCGTAAAGTCGCGGGTAATCACGATCGTTTTGGCCTTATTGGCAAAAAAGTCCTCGATGATCTGGTTCTCCGAAAGGTACTCAGGTGTGAAGTCCGCTT
>CBINGV010000324.1:0-4190 GCA_966250255.1 uncultured Flavobacteriales bacterium
AGCTCACCTTTTGTAATCCACTGTTATGATGCAATCTCAATCAACAGGTAAACTGTTCATCGTGGCCCGCCATTGGTGAACATTGCTTCCTCTTAAGGTCAATGTGTTAAGCTTCAAAATATACTACATGGGTCCCCAACAAAAATCGGGATGGTCACTTACCTGATCGCTATCAGGCGTACCTGAAACCAAATATATGAAATTAATTTGATATTTTATTCACTTTCATTTTAATTATTTCAGTTCCGTTATCCAGCTCCACAAAATAAATCCCTTCTTCATATTTTTTGAAGTCCAGGAGCAGGTGATTGGTACCCTGGCTGATGCTGTGGTTTTCTTCGTAAAGTATTTTTCCTCCCAGGTCAATAATGCGGATTTTTTGTGATCCGGGCTGATCGGCGTTAATCAAAACTTTGGCATAATCGTTTACCGGGTTCGGAACCAGGTGAATACCAGGCTCATTCGTGATCTGCAGCGTACCCAGGTAATTGCTTACCCCCTGGAAATCAACCTGCGACAATTTGTAATAGTTGCCCCCGGTACCGATAGCTTCGTCTGTAAAACTATATTCCACCATGGACGAGGTGTTACCGTTTACTTTGGAATCGATCATCGCCAGGAAGGTGTAGCCGGTGCCATCGGCCGATTTTTCCAATACATAATAATCATTGTCGTTTTCTGCCGAAACCAGCCAGTTCAGCACATTTTTACGCTCTACCTGTTCCCCGGTGAAGGAAATCAGGTTGATGGGCAGAACACAGAAAGCAGTTACGGTAAAGTTTCCGGATGAAGTTCCGTTACAGTACTTGTCGGAAACATTGGTCACGGTAACAACCATCGTCTGATCACCCAGGGCTGCTACTTCAGCATAACCGATATTCAGCAGGTAAGGATCGCTGGAAGACGTAATCGGCGTGTCGTTCACACCTTCTTCAACCGGGGTAAATGTCCATGGGGCAACTCCCGTCATGTCAATCGAAATGTCAGTGCTGCTGATTCCGATACCGCTTCCTCCCGGACAAAGATCGATCGGGCCGCCGCTCAGTGTGGCTGTTGGCGGTGCGAGCAAAACAACGGAAATATTATCTGTTGCCGTACAGCCGTTATCATCGGTTACCGTAATGGTTTTGGTGATGGTTGTCGGTGCGGTGAAACTCGTTGTAAATAAAGTCGGAGCGCTTGAAGCCGCGTCGCTCAGTCCGGTTGCCGTAGACCAGGAATAGGTATACGGGTTAGGATTCGGGGTCGGGGTGGAGAAATTGAGATCCCATTGCCCGGCGGTTCCGGTAGTAGCTCCTGCATTGGCATTATCGAGCACAACCAGGTTCCAGGTACCGTTGGTGGAGCTTCCGTCCAGACTGGTCATCACTCCGGCTCCGGCTGCATTGAAGGAACCGGTGTAGGGCGCCGTTCCCGATGCAATATCTGTGGCTGCCGCATCACTGAATACGGTATTGACAAGGTCGTCGTTATTACCGCCGCTGTTATCAAAAAGACGCAGGCAGCCGGTGTAAGGGGAAGTCGTCGCTACGGTAGGCGGACAAAGCCAAACTTCCACCTGTCCGATCCGGTTATGGTCTACATTGACTTCTACGGAAGAAATATCCGTTGCACCAAGTGTAGCGTTAGGCACGCCGGAAACCGTAATCGGGATCACGACACCATTGACATTGTTGTCCGGGATATTAAAAGGTCCCGCAGCCGAAGAGAAGGTATTGTTTGTTACCAGGTCGGGCGCAGGAGTCCCTCCGCTGGCTATAGCCGAAAGATCGGTTGCCAGTCCCGGGCAAACGGTATCCGATACAGCAGAAGCATCTACCGTTGGGGATGGGTTTACCGTTAAGGTCACATCATCCGTAACCGGCACACAGCCTCCTGGCGCACACGGAGTGAGTCTCAGCGTGATTGTCCCGGTAGATGTTGGGGTAAAGCTGGAGGTGAGGCTGTTTGCATTGGAAAAAGTTCCCGTACCGCTGACAACAGACCAGGTTTGAACCGGTGCGCAGGCTCCGGGGTTTGTGATCGATCCGGCCAGGTTAATGGCAGTTCCGGCGCATACCTCGATATCCGATCCGGCATTGGCAACAGGAGTCGGGTTAACGGTTACCGTTACGGAGCCCCGTGCGCTGACACAGCCATAAGTTGTTTCGGTGGACTGGATGTAATAAGTGGTTGTGGTCGTTGGGCTGACATTAAGCGTGTTATTCGTCCCCAGTTGTGTCCCGCCGGAAGATGCGGTCCACCAGCTATAGGTTCCGGCGCCGGCTCCACCCGCAGCTGTAAGGGTAACGGCCGTTCCGGCACAAATCGGTGAGGCCGAAGCGCTGGCTGTTGGCGTTGTTGGCAAAGGGCGCGCGGTAATTATGACGGCATCTGTATTGGAGCAGCCGCTGAGGGTAGCGGTAACCGTATAAGTTGCCGTTCCAACAGCTCCTGCACTGACAGTGACCGTTGGGTTGGCAATGTTCGTAGCACTGGTAATCGCGATATTGGCGTTGGCCCCGGTTTCAGCCCAGGAATATGTTGCCCCGGCCGGAGCCGTTGGCGCTCCCCCGATTACCAGGGAAGAACCGACACACAAATCCTGGTCGGAGCCTGCACTCACGGCCAGTGTTCCCACAGTAACAACAACGGCATCCGTGCGAACACAAGCCCCATTGGTTACGGTTACGGTATAGGTTGCTGAACCTGTTGCTCCTGCACTTATTGCTACATTTGGATTAGCTACTGTACTGGATCCGGAAATGGCGATGCCGGCATTGGCCCCGGTTTCAACCCAGGAATAGGTCGAGCCTGCCGGTCCGGTCGGTGAACCGCCGATGGAAACAGTACTTGGTGCGCAGGAAGTAACATCTGTGCCGGCGTTGGCCGTAAAGTTCGGTGTTACGTTCACAATGACCTGGTCTGTGCGGCAGCAGGCAGTTCCGGAAGAGCTGTTGCAGGCTGTCAGGGTATAAGTTGTTGTCGATGTTGGACTGGCTACCGGGTCGGCGCAGTTGGTACAGCTCAGGCCGGTTGACGGCGACCAGCTGTAAAAAACACTTCCGTCAACTGTTCCCCCGGATACCGTTGAATTGAGGGCGCCGGAGCTTCCTTCACAAATCGTGATGTCGGAGCCTGCGGTCATCGTGGTAGGCAAAGTACAGGCAATACAGGCAGTGGTAGAAATTGTGAACCCATTGGTACAGGTTGCCCCGGCATAACCGTCCACCATGATATAGGCACATTGGCCGTTGTTGATGGTAACGTTACTGAAAGCAAAGCCGTCGCCATTTCCATTGACATTACTGCCGTATTCACCAAATTCAGTATTTCCACAGTCTACATCAAGCGCATCGGTAGCCCCGTTCGGGCTGGCAGAGCCACCGACGAAAATAGCTCCCTGGAGGTTACAGTCGTTTGCAGTTTCGTCGACGGTAAAGCTCGTGGTAACCGCTGCACCGGATGTGTTACACCATTTGAACCATTTGGAGTTTTCTACGGAATAGGATACATCCTGGTCGCCGTCGCCATCCAAATCAGAACCCGCATAGCAGCACTGGCCGCAAGACCCCGTTGCTGTAGTCGGGTTGTCTCCTGAAAAACCTGAATTAGGAAGCGTTGTGGATACTGATCCGGTAGGACAGGGGATGACTGTCTGTGATCCGGGCTGAGCGAAGCAGACCTGGCAAAATGAGATCAAGACAAAGAGTGAGGAGAAGTATTTTAATTTCATAAAGTGCAGGTTTACTGGTTAAATAATTCAATGTACTTTTCAATACTTTGGTTCATGTCGATAGGTACGCCGCCGTTAAACGAAGCATACATGCTTTGAGGCTGGTTAACCGAGAGGGAAACCATGTCGCGGCGGATCGTTCCGTAAAAATAGGATTCGATGGCTTCCTGCAGGGTATTGAAACTGGCCTGGACCGGATAAGAAACCTGCTGCTGATCGGAAAAATAGATCACCAGGCCCCGGTGGTCCTGCTCGTAGATATTGAACTGCTGAATGATTTGTGCTTTTTTCTCCACAAGGAGCTGTGTTTCCTCAGCTGTTTGTGCATAAGCAATGTGTGAAAGGGACAGGAATGCCCAGGTAGCAATAGTAAGAGTGAAAAATTTCATAGTGTGCTAGACTTAATTTTAATACCTTTAAAACTAAGGATTTAAAATCGATTTAGGCTGTTTTTACCGGTGTCTAATGAATATCA
>CBINGV010000325.1:0-4188 GCA_966250255.1 uncultured Flavobacteriales bacterium
TGGCAAAGCAATAGCGCTAAAAAAGTTAATTTTTTCATCGGGTATAATCTCAGTTATAACGCAAAATCGTGCCAAAAGGTTGTTTGACAGCAATTAAAATTAAACTTTTTTGGAATATGAACGAAAAATCAGCCTTTTTTGTCGAGCACTTTCGGGATCCGGAAGTAATCGGAGTCCTTTTTCGGGGCGTTTTTAAGAGCTTCCTGTACCGTGATCGTTTCTTCGGCCACGTCTTCACGCAGGACATTGATTTCATCCGACATGAAAACGAGCGGTTCCACATTGGATGTATCCAATTCGTTGAGCTTATCCATGAAATCAATCATATTGTTCAGGTCCTGTTGGATCGATTTTACCTCATCGCCTTCGAATTTCAATCGGGCCAGGTGGGCAATCTGCTGAACGGTTTCTTCTTTGATTTTCATGGTATCAACTATTGGAGTGCAAATTTAGGCAATTTTTATCAATCTTCCCATTTCACGGCAATTTTACCCATGGAGCGGCCCGATTCGAGCAATTTATGGGCTTCAGCCAATTGAGAAGCAGGAAAAAGCGTTCCGTCTTTGAGCTCCAGCTCACCGCGGAGGCATAAGCCGGCGACTTCGTCGAGGCACTGTTTGAGCACATGCGGCTTGTAGTCGGCAATTTTAAGCATATTGACCCCGAGCATGCTGCGCGAACGCATCATCAGGCCAATCGGAAGCATCAATCCCATTTTACGCAGGAAATTAAGCGCCGAAAAGAAGCCAAAGCGCCCGTTGAGCAATTCCGAACCGCCATACAAATACATTTTTCCACCTGAACCCAGCACGCGCAGGTCTTTTTTGAACGTAGAGCCGGCAACCGGGTTAAATACCGCATCCAATCGCTCACTTCCAAGTAAATCAACAAGCTGCGCCTCATAATCCGCTTGGGTATAATCGATCGCAAAGTCAGCGCCGAGCGACTTCACATAATCGCTTTTGGATGCTGAGCTGACTTTGGCATACACGATCGCCCCTTGTTTTTTGGCAAGTTGGATCAAAGCCGTCCCCACTCCGCCGGCTGCCGCATGAATCAGTATCTTTTCGCCGGGATGAAGCGGCGCCAGGTAAGAAGCCATATAATAAGCCGTCACATACTGTGTAGCAATCGCCAGCGCCTGATTAGCAGCGAGGTCATCGATCACCGAAAAAGCATTCAGGGAAGTCACTACATGTTTGGCATATCCGCCGAAACGCGTAAAGGCAACAACTCTTTTACCTAATAAATTCGTTTGATTTTGATCGCCAACTCCAATGATTTTCCCCACCACTTCATAACCGAGTACACAGGGTAAAGGAGGGGCTTCGCGGTAAAGTTTGCGGCGGGCCATCACATCCGCATAATTCAAGCCGAAAGCTTCGACTTCAACCAGTATTTCATCGGCTTTTGGTTCAGGTAAATCAAAAGCACGAAGTGTAAAGGCTTTTTCCGCTTCGCCGTAGGCACTCAAAAACCAGGCTTCACTTTTCATCTTTTCCTTCGATTATGAGGACTATTTCTCCTTTCGGCGGATGCTCTTCATACCATTTTTTGACTTCTGTTACCGGGCCACGCTTGTATTCTTCGTAAATCTTGGAAAGCTCGCGAACGACACAAACACGGCGATCAGCGTCAAAAAATTCTTCAATTTGACCTAAACATTTAGTCAGTCTGTGGGGCGATTCATACAAGACGATGGTGCGTTCTTCCTGCGCCAGCTGAAGCAATTTGGTTTGGCGGCCTTTCTTATGCGGTAAAAAACCTTCAAAACAAAACCGGTCACAGGGAAAGCCGCTTCCTACCAAAGCAGGAATCAAAGCAGTTGGGCCAGGCAGGCAGGAAACTTGGATGCCTGCCTCCAATGCAGCCCTTACCAGCAGGAATCCCGGATCGGAAATCGCCGGGGTGCCCGCATCAGAAACTAAAACAGTAGTTTGATTGCTTTTCACCTTTTCAACGGTGCTCGACAATACCTTATGCTCATTGTGCGCATGAAAAGGAATGACGGTTTTTTGAATCCCGAGGTGGCTCAGCAATTTTTTAGTCACACGGGTATCTTCGGCAAAAATAAGCTCGGCCTTGCCCAGCACTTTGATCGCACGGAGCGTAATATCGTCCAGGTTCCCGATCGGGGTGGGCACTAAAATCAGTTCAGGCATGTATTAACGGGTTAAAACAACGTAGTCCAGCAAAACGGTACGCAGGAATTCCGCCTTGCGGTCGGGGGTTTGCGGCAGGCCAATCTGACGCGCAGTTTCATGGGCCAGCTCAATGGCAAATTTGCGGGTTTCTTCCGAAGGCGAGTGCTGCAGGCGCTGGAGCGTGTTTTTGATGAGCATCATGTCCTCATCGGTAAAGCGCGTCACATTCTGGTAAGTGGTCTGGTGATTTTCGGTGCTTTTGATCGAAAGGATGTTTTTAAGCGTATAGATCATGGAATTTTTCTTCCGGATCATCACCGTGTTCGCCATCGTGTCTCCGAGGCGCTGGCCACGTTCTGAAGTTCCGGCAAAAAGCATCGCCAGGAAACCGAGACCGAGCCAGATATCCACCACCCGGAAAATCCAGCGGGTAAAGTATTCGCGCAAGCCGGCGTTTTCACCGTTCACCTTAACGACACGGATCCCAAGCGTATATTTGCCCAGGCTCTGGCCGCGCGTCAGGTATTCGAGGATCGGGCTGTAAAAAATCCAGGGAATGCGGAAAATCATGAGCTCGATGAATTTGCCCGTACCAATACCCGTTTCAAACATGGATTGGTTAATCAGCAGGCCGACGAAGAAAAAATAGAGGAAAAAGGCAAAGACATCGATAATCGAAGCGGCCATACGCTGCCAGGACGAGGCAATCTCGTATTCAATCCCAACATGCTGGGCGGTGGTAAACTGGATGGTCTTCATTGCCGTTAAATCCCGATAAAAATAACAAACTTTTGGAAAACACAGCAAAAATTTGAAATGAATCTGAATACTTCCCTCCTCGAGGAGGCACCGAGGGAGGTGACTGTAACAATATGTTTACCGGGGTTTATCACCCCTCTTAGTCTCCCCTTGAGGGGAGAAACAGAACACAAAGCTTTGTCAATCTATCATTTTCTCCGTATATTTGCAGCCTTAAAATTTTGAAAAATAGTACTATGAGCTTTAGCGAACTTTCTGACCAGGAAATCCAGCGTCGCGAGACCCTGGCGAAACTGCGGGAAATGGGCATTGAGCCTTACCCGGCCGATCTTTACCCTGTAAACAATTATGCAGCGGAAATCAAGGATAAGTTCGAAGAGGGTAAACAGGTAGTACTGGCCGGCCGTTTGATGAGCCGCCGCATCATGGGAAAAGCTTCCTTTGCTGAAATTCTGGACAGCACGGGCCGCATCCAGGTGTATTTCAACCGCGACGAGATTTGCCCGGGCGAAGACAAAACATTGTATAACGATATTTTTAAGAAAATGCTGGACCTGGGCGACTTCATCGGCGTCAAAGGCTACCAGTTTAAAACGGAAGTGGGCGAAATTTCGGTGCATGTGCAGGAATTCACGCTGCTTTCCAAATCCCTGAAGCCGCTCCCACAACCAAGAACGGATGCAGACGGAAAGGTTTATGATGCTTTTACCGACCCCGAACTGCGCTACCGCCAGCGTTACGTTGACCTCATCGTAAACCCGCAGGTGAAGGAAACCTTCATCAAGCGCAGCAAGGCGATGAATTCCATGCGCGATTTCTTCAACGCGAAAGGTTATATGGAAGTGGAAACCCCGATTTTGCAGCCGATTCCCGGCGGGGCTACGGCCCGCCCGTTTATGACGCACCACAATGCGCTGGACATCCCGCTCTATCTCCGGATTGCGAACGAATTGTACCTGAAAAGGCTGATCGTAGGCGGCTTTGAAGGCGTGTATGAATTTGCCAAGGATTTCCGCAACGAAGGGATGGACCGTACACACAACCCGGAGTTTACTGTCATGGAAATCTACGTGGCTTACAAGGATTACAACTGGATGATGGATTTCACGGAGCAGATGCTCGAGAAAGTCGCCATCGATGTTTGCGGAAGCACCGAAGTAAGGGTTGGCGAAAACAAAATTTCCCTCAAAGCGCCGTTCAAGCGGATCAGCATGCGCGATTCTATCCTGGAATTTACCGGTTTTGATATCAACGGCAAATCCGAAGAGGAACTCCGCCTGGCTTG
>CBINGV010000326.1:0-4185 GCA_966250255.1 uncultured Flavobacteriales bacterium
ATGTATTCCACCGTCACGTTGCCGTGCTTATCCACACTTTCGCCGGTGCAGGGAACCGAATAATGCAGCTTGTAGAAATAGACGTCTTCGCTCACGATTTGTCCGCCGGAGAACCCGTTCCAGAAAAGATGCGGATCAGTGGTTTCAAACACCGGGTTTCCCCAGCGATTGATGATCACTATGTGAAAATCGGCCAGGTTTTGGGAATAATAATAAAATTCATCGTTTACCCCGCTGTTGTCCGGCGTGAAAATATTCGGGATTTGAGCCAGCTCTACAAAAGGGATAAATTCCACATGCACGGTATCGGCATTGTAACAGCCCGAATCCTGGACGGCAAGGATGTAGTCGCCCGAGTTGAAAACCAGGGTCTGCAAGCCGCTTTCATTATTCGACCATTGGTACACATTGGTCGGATCATCACCAAAAGCTTGCACGAGGTATTCTTTTTGCTGGCAAAGTAAGGTATCCTGCCCGGCGCTCAGTTTTGGGATCGTGGCCAGCTGGATAAACAGGCTGTCGCTGTAAAGGCAATCGCTCGTATCGCGAAGCTCTACGCTATACCAGGTATTGTCAAAGACCGGTCCTTCAAACTCCGGGCCATTCCCCGCCGGCAGATCGTTCATAAACCAGTTGATTTCGGTATAGCCTGCGACCGCCTCTAAATGCAACGAGGCTTTATCTCCCGTACACAGGCTGCTATCCGCTGCCGTTAAGCTGTAAGCCGGTTTCGGGTAAAAGGTCAGGGGAATGCTGGTCCAATAGGAACAAGCGCCCAGGCTGGTCATGACGTTGATGATGTCTTCCTGGATGGCCTGGATCGCCATGGTATCGCTATCGACATATACACCTTTGTACTGCCACTGGACCTGGTCAGCATTTTCATAGGGAAAAGCCATAACAATCGAATCACCGGGACAGACCTGCAGGCTGAAGGGCTCAAAAAAGTGGGCATCCATCACGCTGACCTGAATGCTCGCCGTATCCATAAACTGGCAGACCGAATCGGACATGAGCACAATTTCATACACCGTATTTTCGACCGGGTTGACGACGACTTCGTTTCCCTCTACTTCCAGCGGCTCGCCATTGGCATACCAGCTGTAATACATCAGGTCGTTGGGATTGTAAAGCTGAATCCGGAGATCTTCACCAGCACAGGCCAGCGTATCGCCCATCGTTTCGATATAGGGGAAATCGTAGCTTAACTCACTGAAAACGTGCAATACCTGCGTCTGGCACATGCTTTCGTTGGTAATCATCACAATCACGCTATCCCCGATGTCCGGATCCGGGAAAACGATCGTCCGGGTCGAATCGCCCGTGGCCGGCCAATAATAGCTGGAAAAACCTGCCGGACCGGTGAGGATCATCGCCTGGCTCGTCGGGCAATACCAGTTGCGTGTAATGCCCAAAAATCCACAGGTCGCATTAAAATAGGCATAACCGAAGTGTCCAAGCTGAGCGCAATCCTGCACATAAAATTCAATACTAACTTCATCGCCGATATAAGCGCTTAAATCCAGTCCAATTGTTGTCCAATCCCGAAAACGTACTGTAGGACTTGTCCAATGCCAATTATCCGTTTCCTCGCCGGCCGTTACGGAATAAAAACCACATTCCGGCGGATTTACAATATTCCCAATTGAATCATAGACCCGTACTTCAAATTTGGGTTGTTCTTCCGCCGGGTGACCGGGATCTTCCAAAACCACGGCGTATTGATAAATAAACAATTTTGTGCTTTCTTCTACTGTAAAAGTTTTCACCAATCGTTCTGCTTCTCCACCGATATTACTATTTCCCAGGCGAACGACATACTCTCCGGCACCATAGGGAGGTTTTGTAAAAAGCTGGTTACTGGTTACGATATCTCCTACTGAATCATGAATCAGGGTATGGCGGCCGAGAACAACTCCTTCCACATCAACCGGTGCGCCGCAGCAATGTCCGGTATAAGCTTTCCAGCCATCAAAATTTCCATTTTCAAAACCAATGTTGTCACAATTCTGGGCATGAAACGAAATAAAAAAGCAGCACGAAAACAGACTTAATAACAAATGCCTATGTGTGAGTGTGAGTGTGAGTGTGAGCTTGATCGTTTTCATTTTCAGTGATCTAAGTTGTGCTTGTAATTTACAATAACGAATAAAAAATAGTTTCCGTTGCAATAAATGAATAAAAAGAATGGCTATTTTTTTATTAGACCAATTTTAATGAAAATACACCTAAAAGTGATCCATTTTAGAATGAGTTAGTACTGATAACTTATTCACTCCTAAACTCCTAACTTAAACACTCCTTTTGTTTTTTTCTTCGATCCAGCGGGAAAGGTATTTGTAAGTGTTCAGGTGATTGCTTTGCAGGATCTGCCCAATGAAGTGTTCGCGGCGGTGTTTGTCCAGGTTCGCATACAGCAAAGCGAGCTTTTTGCATAAAGCGACGGCAAACAAATGGCTTGAAAAGCACGTTTCCAATACTGTTTTTGCCTGGCTAGCGGCTTCGTTCCAGCTGTTTTCTTCGCGGTAAAGCCGGAGGGCTTCGAGCGCAAAACTGTCCCAATTATCTTGAATGGCACCCGGCCAGGGAAGCTCACCGCGCATGGCTTCGGCACCGATGGCCGTTGTTACGGAAGGAAGGCCGTGAAGCATAGCTTCGAGCAGCTTTCCCTTCTGCCCTGCCCCGAAGCGTAAAGGCGCCAGGAAAACCCGGGCTTGCTGCATGACTATTGTCACATCTTCCGCCCTGCCCTTCACCAGGAAACCTTGTGCCGGGTGATCCAATTGCAGGATTTTTTCCGGCAGGTATGCTCCATAGATATGTAATTCGGCTTCCGGCAGTTCCTTTCGGATTCGCGGCCAGATTTCCTGCTTCAAAACCCGGATAGCGTCATTATTTGGTTCATGTAAGCCGTTTCCAATGAAGAGAAAGTCCTTTCTTTCTTTAAAATCCGGGTTTTTTGCAGGGACTTTATCGACCAGTAAGGGAAAATAATGCAGCAGGCCGGCCGGGACCTGCATTTTGTGAGCCAGCAACTCCAGTTCCAATCCCGAAATAATCAAACTGAGGTCGCAGCGGAGTATGGCCGCGATTTCGCGTTTGGCCGTTTCGGAATACAACAGGGCATCATCCCAATCCAACTGTTTTTTCACGGCTTCTTCGCGCGCCTGGCGTAGGAAATGCAGATCTTCGGTATCCAATATCGTAAGAGCGGCGGGAACCTGCTGCCGGACGCGCCAGCCAAACTGTTCCTCGGCCTGGAAGCGGTCAAAAATCACCACATCGGGCTGTAATTCACACAGGAGCTCATCAAACGAGGAATCGTTGAGCGCTATTGACAGCTGTTCCACGTTCATCCCGGGGAAATTGTGGGAATAAGCCGATCGTTCCGCTGCTGAAACCAGGGTAATGCGTTCAACATCGTTCGCCAGGATGTTCATGAGCTGCACAAGCCGCCAACCGGCAGCGGAAGACTGCGGTTCAGGCCAGACCCGGGCAATGACAAGAAGCTTTTTCACGGCCTAAAAGTAGCTAATTTTACCCGCTTGACTTTTATCCCCAGCTTAACTCCCGGTTGAAAAGTAAAAATATTCCAGGATAAAGAAAATAATTCCGGCTCACCTGCTGTTACTCCATAGATACTGTATGGATAGTGTATGGATAGGCATATGGGACCAGCCTTGATTTTATGCAACATTTTATTTGAATCCTGTAAGAATTTTCGTAACTTTGCCTATAAAATTAGAGCTGAATAACATGACAGAAGTAGAATTTTCGCCCGAAGTGGAAGTGATTGAGGCCTTGGTGAACGAGCGTGATCTGATTGTATTCAACGATGATGTCAATACCTTTGACCATGTCATTGATTCTTTTATTAAAATCTGCAAACACGAGTCCGTTCAAGCCGAACAATGCGCCTGGATCATCCATTTTAACGGCAAATGCCAGATCAAGAAAGGCAGCTATGATGAGCTTGAACCGATGTGTACAGCGCTGCTTGAACGTGGCCTGAGCGCAGAAATTCAATAATTTTTCACATTTATTCTTGCAAAACAAGAAATTTCACTTATCTTTGCACCCGCATTCGGCCTCGTAGCTCAACTGAATAGAGCATCAGATTACGGCTCTGAAGGTTTCAGGTTTGAATCCTGACGAGGTCACGAAAGGAATCCGATTCATCAAAGA
>CBINGV010000327.1:0-4171 GCA_966250255.1 uncultured Flavobacteriales bacterium
CCCTCAAAATGCATTATCCCAACAAGCTCAAAATTGTGGAGGTAGAACGCAGCAAACACCTCGGAACGGGCAAAAAATTCCCGCTTTCGCTCGGGATCAAGGCCGCTTTGCACGATCACCTGGTATTTACCGATGCGGATTGCGCCCCGACCAGCGACCAGTGGCTGCGCCTGATGGTGTCGAAATTTTCAGACAAAAAAGAGCTTGTGCTGGGTTATGCCCCTTACAAAATGGAAAAAGGTTTCCTGAACAGGCTCATCCGCCTCGATACGGTGATGATTGCCATGAATTATTTTTCCTATGCTTTGGCCCGGGTTCCGTATATGGGTGTGGGGCGCAACATGGCCTACACCAAGCAGCTTTTTAATTCCGTTAACGGTTTCAAGTCGCATTATGCCATTATTTCCGGCGACGACGACCTCTTTGTACAGCAAACGGCCCGCAAGCGCAATTATACGATCCAGATCGACGAGCAGGCGCATTGTGTTTCGAAAGCGAAGGATTCCTGGTCGGGCTGGATGATACAGAAAACGCGGCATTACACCACTTCGCCCAAATACCAGTTTATTAAGAAGTTATTGTTAGGAACATATCCGCTTACCCTGCTTTTGGCATGGATTTCCTTTGTTATTTTGTTGTTCAATGCAGAGTACCGCTTGTTGAGCGCGGCCGCTTTTGCTTTTGTAATACTGTTAAAATGGTGGATACAGGGAAAATGTATGGCAAAGCTGAAAGCAACGGGGTTTATCGCTTTATTCCCTGTGCTGGATCTGTTCTACGCCATCCTCATCCCCTGGATTTACTACACCTCTGAAAAATCAAGCCAGACGAAATGGAAGTAAGCGAAAATTTATCCGAAAAAGCCAAATACGACCTCGTGCTCGTGGAGCAGGCCAAAAACGGCAGCCAGTCTGCTTTCGGAGAATTAATGGAGCGCTACCGCGAATCGATCTATTTCATGATGTACAAAATGGTCAAAAACCAGGATGATGCGGATGACCTCACGATCGAAGCCTTTGGGAAGGCTTTCAGCCGCCTGGAGCAGTATTCGCCGAGCTTTGCATTCAGTACCTGGCTTTTCAAAATCGCTTCCAACAACTGTATCGACTTTATGCGCAAAAAGCGTGTGAAGGTCACTTCCATGGATACGGGCTATACTACCGATTCCGGCGAGGTGATCTATTTCGATGCCAAAGCTTCCGGGCAGGATCCCGAAGAAGCGATCATTTACAACCAGAAGGTGAAGCACATGCGCAACCTGGTCGAAAAGCTCAAGCCGCGCTACCGCGAATTGGTCGAATTGCGCTATTTTGACGAGCTCAGCTACGAAGAGATCGCCGAAAGCCTCAACCTCCCCCTGGGAACCGTTAAAGCACAGTTATTTCGCGCCCGCGATTACCTCGCTGTGCTGATCGAAAACACAAAGGATACGATTTAATTCTCCACTGCGTGGAATTCGTTGCGCTGGCGCGCATTTGCATATTCCGCTGGCGCGGATTCGTGCGCACGGCTATTCTGTGTAGCCTATTCGAGGATTTTTTACTTAATCATATTCAAATTTTCAGCCACGAATTTCACCAATTGGCACGAATAAATATTAGTGTAATTTGTGAAATTCGTGGCTAACTTTTCCCTACCGTAAATTTTCGAATGCGCGTCAGCGCTACGAATCTACGAATCCGCGCCAGCGGAATGCGCTTTAGCGCAACAAATTTCAGAGTTTCACCATTTTTTTCGTGGCCACCACTTTGCCATCCGCGACCAGGCTGTAGGAATACTGCCCGGAGCTGAGGTCGTTGGCAAAAACGGTCAGCTCACCGTTTCCGCGCTCCGCGATGTCCACCGTGCTGATGAGCTTGCCCCGGGCATCGTAGAACTGGATTTGCGCCTGTTTTACCGTAGTTGGGATGCTATAGGCGATCACCGTGCTTTCGGCAAAAGGGTTCGGTACGTTCTGCGCTAGCACGATCGTATTTTTATCGCTCAGTTTCACCTGCAACTTACTGCTCAGCTCGCGCTGAATTTCCTGCGGCGTTTGCTGTACCGCAAGCTGGTTGGCCTCGCAAAGGCTTGGCAGCAGCGCCGAAAGGCAGCTTTCCAATTGGCTCAGGCGGGCATTCAGATCATCGATCTGGCTTTGCTGCGTTTGATTTTGTGCGGTTAAATCCGTAATCAGGGAGTCTTTGGCTTCGATTTCCGTTTGCTGTTCTTTTACGGCTTGCGTCAGGATTCCGAAGAAAGCCGTGTAATTGAGTGTTTTGTAATCAAAAGCGGCCGTCGTTTCATTCCCAAGCGAATCATATTGTGCTTTTTTGGTCGCTTCTCCTACCAGTTCCGGCAAGACGGACTCCACATCCTGGGCAATGAAACCATATTGTTTTTTGCCACTGAAACGAAAATCATAGGCATTGAGGGTATCAAAATAAAAGGATTTTGGCTCCAGGGCATCAATGATGTCCAATGCATCTGCAATCGGGTTGACATTTGTTTTCAAAGCGGCATCGGAGGTTAAGGGCGAGCCGTTGGAGGCATTCACTAAGCCGTTTACCTCCAGGTTACCGCTCACATAAGTATAGCCATTAAAATACCCCGCATAATTATTCCCCGGCCCACTGGCTGCATCTCCGTAGATACTTACGCTTTCCGCTGTTCCGTCTGATGCTGCACCATATACGCCATAATTCCTTATTCCGGACATTGTAGCCCGGCCACGAACGCCTGTATTGTTTAATCCACGCTGTGCGAAACCGTCAACAGCCATATTGTCTCCCGTAGTAGCAATTGTTGCATCTCCGCGCACAGCCGTATTTAAGGTGTTCGATCCTCTTGCAAAGGCTTCCACACCAAAAGTACGTTGTGCATGATTCAGAGAAACGCCTTCAGACCTTAATCCTCTTACCGTTCCTCCAGCAGCTGATGAACTGGCAAATGCATCCATGGCGTGGATATCTCCCGCTGTAATTGTTCCGGAAGCTGTTGAACGAATTCCGGTAGTTGAAGCACTTTCATTGTCTGTAAACACATCAATTCCATAGTTGATTCCCGGGGCATTTACATTAGAGACCAGCATGCTGCGATGACCTCCCATAGTAGTGTAAGGATTCCCGCCATTGTTATTCGCCCCCGCAAAATCCGTCACAAAAAGATTCGCCCGGTTGAAATCACCGTTCGTGAGGTTGCCGTTCAGCAGGGTATTGCCGTTGCCCAATACACCAAAGGAAGCCTGATCGGGCAAATCGGCCGCGAAATTTGTTCCGTAAAAGCCATTCGCTTTCAGGAGCCAGCCCGAAGCACCGGATACTTTTACCGTATTGGACAAATCCAGCAGGGCCGCATCGTTCGTTGCGCTGAGCGTATTGAGGTTCATGCGCGCCCGGATGCCTTTTTCATTCGTGAGGTTGTTGCCCGTTTTGCCGGCAAAATTGATCCCGATGGAGCTGTTGGCGCCGCTGGCTTCGGTGTTGACATCCAAAGCGGCATTGGTGTTGAGGTTGGCCGAGCCCTGGCTGATGTGGACGGTTCCTTGCCCGCTGAAGTTGATCTCGTTGTTTTCGAGCGGCACTTCGCGGTCATTGAGCAAACGGCCCGGGTTGCCGGCCTGGGCATAATCCTGGCCGAAGGAAACAAAATTCGGGTTGATCGTGCTCAGGGAAGCCCCGTTTTGGGCATTCGCAATGCCGGGCACATAAATAACATTCCCAGAATTGTCTACGGACAAGACACCCAAACCGGGGTTCAGATCTAAATCCAAAGGATTCATCGAAGCCGGAAGATCAACAAAGCGCAGGCCGCTTTTGGTGGCGTCGGGAAAAATCGGGTCATCCCATTCACTGTCAATTGTAAAACGGTTTTGAAGACTGATGGCGTTGCTTCCGACATAAGTTCTGCCATTTGGTGCAATTCGGAAACGGGATTCGGTTCCCATCAGGCTATTGGTAGGTGTAAAAAAATCAATTGGCTGGTTTTCGAACTGGATGAAACGCAATGAACCTCCTCCATCCTGTACGCGAATCGCTGCGCCATCAGTACTACCTAAGCCAGTACTAAGGTTTGTAATCCGGATACCTAAGAAATGATTAAAATTTTCATGGATATGCAAACGGTCCTGCGGCGTAAAAGTTGCTGGAAGATCATTCCCCATGCCGATTCGGCCGCTGAACTGATCGTTTGT
>CBINGV010000328.1:0-4135 GCA_966250255.1 uncultured Flavobacteriales bacterium
ACTCCTACCCCATTCACCTTTTCATCTTCAAAATTCGGATGGCACAATACTCCCATCGAAGCATAAAAATGATTTACGCGGTAAAACTCCCGTTCTTCAAAAGCATGTAAATTCCATAAGCTGGCATAAATCTGCCGGATGGTCTTCGCTATATGTCCTTCGTCCGGGTGATGCGTTTTGGAATCATATAAGCCGGCACCGCTAAATCCCGGTAAATCTTCATTGTTGGAACTGGAACGGCAGCGAATTGATGTGCCTTCCGGGAAAGTGGACTGCATTTCCCCGAGGCGGTTCAGCATCCAGTCCGGCATAGCCGCCGCTTTTATTGCTGTGCGAAGCTCTTGCAGGCGAAGGTCGCGCACATTTCTGTCACTAATGAAATCAGGATCCAGCATCAGCTCCTCAATCTGGTCAAAAAAACCGTTGTATTTCATAAATTCCTGGTAGAAATAAAACGGAACGCCAAAACCATCGGGAATGCTTCCTTCGGGAAAGCCAAAAGTGCGCATCGTAGCCACATTGGTTGTTTTGGCCCCAAAACCGTCATACATCGTAAAAGCAATTTCATCCAGCGGAAGAATCGAATCATAGGATAAATTAAGCGGCGGGATTTGCTCACTATCGGGCCGGAGACTTTCATACCAGGCGTTTACTTCTTCTACTGTTGCCTCCCGGATTTCAAAGTTCGTATCGTTTGCCTTAAAATAAATGTAGTGGTTCAATAAATTTGCAATCGTATCAATCGCCAGCGGATCGCGGATAAAAGCATTCGGAATGTGATCGTGGATCGCCCTCAGGTTGACATGGGAAAGCGGCGTTTGCATAAAAGAAGTAATGATCCCGCCCACTTTGGGAAGCGCATTCGGAAGTACATCACACAATACGATATCTTTTAACCCGGGAATATCATCCGGGGCCATCAGGCGAAAAAAACCATAGCCTTCGGCTTTGTTCAATGCCCAGTAATCGACATTCGCGAACATCTCAGCTTCAAGCAAAACCGGCACCCGCGAATTTTCGTAAAACGACAGGTTTTCCTGGTAATCTTCCTCGTTGTTCTCCGTGACAAAATAAGCCAGGTTATTGTTTAGAAAAGGCATATTGACCGCAAGCAGCTCCTGTGTTCGCTGTACGGTTTCAAAATCATGCGCTTCATTATTACTGAAATTAAACGTATATGTCCCCAAAGTTCCATTGCCCGAGGGCACCGTTGGATGATAAATGATCTGGCCTTTTTTTACACTTGGGGCCAAATGATCCACTCCAAGATAATTTGCAAAATCAACATGAAGCTCATAGGTTTTGCTGTTGATGAAATAAATTTGCGGCGCTTCGGAATCAAACTCAAGGATCATGAACTTGGCATATTCCATTCCATTCAGGTAAACCGGCCATACGAAATCCTTGTGGACAGCTATAAACTGGAAAGCCGAAAGTGTATTTAAGCTCAGGAGGCCGTGCTCCTGAGGAATCGATGTCGCAGCATTCAGCGGGCCCTGCGAAGGCATTGCACCATACTCGGTCAGGTCGTCTGTTCCGTCTTCATCCGAATCCTCCGGGTCGCTGACGGCATATTCCAACACCTGGTAATGATCCTGCGGATAGGCCTGTAAAACTTCCGTAATAACCGTTGTTCCGGCTTGTCCCAGGATAAGCGATGTACTGAGCTGAAAGGCTGAATCCGGGTGATGCCTGACGCGGAGCAGGTAGTATTTTTCCGCACTGGAATTGACTTCCAAACGAACCCGCCCGTCAGCTGCAATGCTATAGTTCTGAATGGGGACTTCCTGCCCGTAGAATAATTTCCCGGCAAAAAGAAAAATCAGAACAAAAAAGGCCTTTATCTGCATAGTGGTATATCTGTTCGCAATTAATAACGTAAACCACAGGCTCTTTGTTGGCTGGTTTTGAAAAAAAATTCCGGGAGAATTAAGAAAAAAGGGGGAAATAGCACCTGCGCTAAGCGTTACGGGCTTTTTCGGCCGGCTCAAAAAATAAAGCCACTCCCACAACAGGAATGGCTTTTCTACTTTCGTAGTGGTCCCACACGGGCTCGAACCGTGGACCCACAGATTATGAGTCTGTTGCTCTAACCAACTGAGCTATAGGACCCGAGAAAGCACTGCTTTCGAGTAAAGATGCGGGGCAAACGTCAGAGCATCCCTTATCTGAACCCATATGATTACCAAATCTAAACTTAAAAAGTTAAGCTTCAAAATTTACGGATTGCAAATATAACAAAGCCATTTTAATTAACAAGGATAGCTTCGTTAATTCTGCTTTACATTCCCTTGCCGATCAGGAAAAGCGCCGGAATTTTGCCCAGGTCGTAGGCATGTTCACGCCAGTTGCGCACGCTCAGGCTGCGCACGCGTTCATCTGGAAGACTCAGGTTCGAAGCGATACAGATCATCGTTTCATCGTGCAGCTCATTCAGCAAATCGTCCAGCACATGCATGTTGCGGAAAGGCGTATCCATAAAAATATGCGTTACTCCTTCCCTCCGGGTGTTTTGTTCCATTTCCTTCAGCTTGCGGACACGGTCCTTCCGTTCCTTTGGCAAATAGCCATGAAAGGCAAATTCCTGCCCGTTAAAGCCGCTGGCGATCAAAGCCAGTAAAATCGACGAAGGACCCACCAGCGGAGCAACCAGGTAACCCTGCTCATGCGCCAGCGAAACGAGGTTAGCCCCCGGATCGGCAATGCCCGGGCAACCGGCTTCTGAAATAATACCCACATCGGAACCCTTTTTCAAAGCAAACAGCATCTGCTGGAGCTCTTCGGGGGGCGTTTTTTTATTCAGGACAAAAAAGGTGCTTTCATCGATCGGGAACTCGCGATCCATCTTCCGCAGCAGCCTGCGCGCTGATTTCAGGTCTTCTACGGCAAAATGGCGCAAGCCGCGCGCAATTTCGCTTACCCCGGCCGGGATAATGCTTTCCAGCGTTTCGCCGCCGAGCGTATTTGGTATTAAATAAAGTTTGCCTTTCATTGCTTTACTCGTCATGATTTGTTGCGAATCCGATCTTCCCCCGTTGAGAATAAGGGCTAAGCGGTAATAAAAATAAATTCAATTCTTAATTCTTAATTCTAAAATCCGGTCCGTCACCTTGTCCATCAGCTCATACACGTGGTCAAAGTCTTTTTGCGTACCATAATACGGGTCCGGAACTTCCTGGCCTTCACCCGGGAACAATTCATCGAGTGCCAGTATAACCTTACGGCGATGTTCGTCATTCGCAGCCAGGCGCATCACATTTCCATAATTGCTTTGGTCCATCACGTAGATCAGGTCAAAATCCTGGAAATCCAGTGCAGAAAACTGCCGTGCACGCAAAAAAGCGATATCCGTTCCATATTTTTTGGCTGTAGCAATCATCCGGGAATCGGGGGCTGCACCCACATGGTAATTCGCTGTTCCGGCCGAGTCCACTTTAACCGCCAATCTGCGTTCCTGGATTTTCCGGCGCAGGATTCCGTCACCCAGCGGTGAGCGACAGATATTACCCAGACAAACAAACAAAACACTTTTAATTTCCATGTTTCAAAATTAAGGCAAATTCTGTGAACAGGCTCAAAAACATGTAACTTTCCTCCTTTGGGATGTAACTTTTAGGGGAAATTTTCATTCATATTAGCAGTTTAAATAATTGGATGGAATATTTAAACATTTTAACATATTTTATTATGAAATAACCCAACTAATTGTTACCTTCAATCGTTATAAAAATCAGAACTAAAACCGTTATCATGAGACAACTAAAAATCACCAAACAAGTCACCAACAGGGAAACTGCCTCCCTGGACAAGTACTTGCAGGAAATCAGCCGCGAGGATATGATTTCCGCTGACGAAGAAGTCGCTTTGGCGCTCAAAATCCGCCAGGGCGATCAGAAAGCACTGGAAAGATTGACCCGCGCCAACCTCCGCTTCGTAGTATCCGTAGCCAAGCAATATCAAAACCAGGGACTCACACTCCCCGACCTGATCAACGAAGGTAATGTGGGGCTCATTAAAGCCGCCCAGCGCTTTGACGAAACCCGGGGTTTTAAATTCATTTCGTACGCCGTATGGTGGATCAGCCAATCCATTCTCCAGGCCCTGGCCGAACAGGCGCGTATCGTGCGTTTGCCGC
>CBINGV010000329.1:0-4133 GCA_966250255.1 uncultured Flavobacteriales bacterium
TATCGTTTGTGTTCGAACATGGAGCGCAGCTCGCCTTGTTTGCCCAGGATATCATCGGCGAGGTCTTCGAAGACATAATCCGAAAAATATTCTTTTTCCTGGAGGTAACTGTCGAAAAAATTCCAGGCGAAATAACTGTCTTCCGCCCGGGCTTCGAGCACGGAACAAATGAACAATTTGGCTTCCTGCTGCGTGGGAATCAGCACATCGCCTTTTTTGAGGGCAATCTTTACCGTTTCCTGCTGCAGTTCGACTTGCGAATGGAGGTAATGTCCTTCGTAGGGGCGTTCGCCGTTTTTGAAGTTTTTCAAGCGGTAAATCGTGACTTCAACCGTTGAATCGCTGTTGACGCGTGTCATCGAAACGCGGTTTTGTTCCAGGCGGGAAATCACATCGCGGCACTGCGCACCAACGACATAAAAGCGGGGACTCCTGACCGAATCGCGTGGGGCGAAGGTCTTGTAATGCGGGATGTAGCGCTCGTAAGGTTTGGCGCGATCGTAGTACAGGCGGTCGAGGCCCGTTACCGCACTTTTTTTGTAGCCGTGCTCAAAGCCTTTGAACAGGATGCTGTCGCGCTTTTCCGTGCGGGTGTACCCGAAACGAAAGTGGCTTTGCCGGGCTTGTTCTTCCAATGCTTTTTCCTGGTAGCCCTTGATGGTTTTGAGCTTGTCGCCGGTCCACCCCGTGATTTCTTTGAGGTATAAATAAGTAGCTTCAACCCGTTGCGGAAAAGGCTTGAGCATGTGGGTTTCCGTGGTGACACTGATACAGGGAAAGAGCGAAGCGTAACCCATGGCGTAGCGCGGCAGGTCGTTGAAGCCTTCGAGGCCGGTATCCGGGGTTTTCCCGGCCAGCTCCACGTAAGGAAAGACGTCCAGGCGGTGTTTTTTCATGGCTTTTTCGAGCTCAGGCACAAAATGCCCGTAAGTCAGCCGGGCAATGGAGGGGAGGAGGCGCTCTCTCATGCTGTGGATCACCGTGAGCGTATATTGGTAATCGGCACCGTTGCTGACATGTGTATCCACGAAAACAGCAGGTTTTACAGCCTGGAAAATTTTCACGAAAGTAAAGGCGTTTTCGGAGTCCATTTTGATGAAATCCCGGTTCAGGTCGAGGTTTTGGGCATTCCCCCGGAAACCGTATTCTTCCGGGCCGTCCTGGTTGGCACGGCTGCTGGAACTGCGGTTCATCATCCCGTCGACGTTATAGCAAAGGATGAAACTGAAGGTCACATCGCGGTCGATTTTCCATTTCTTTCGGATGTAGTCCAGGGTCAGTTTCCCGCAGGCGTTGATGCCGTCCGGCTCGCCGGGATGAATGCCATTGTTGACCAGGATACTGCCGCCCCGGGTAAATTTCCGGAAAGTAGCCGCCGAATCGCCCTCGCCATTCAAGACGCAGAGATACACCGGCAGGCCATAATCGGAGCCGCCCATGTTGTATAATTCCACTTCTCCGAGCCTGGCCAGCGAATCGTAAAAAGTGACCAGCTTGGGGTAGGTAGGCGTTTGGTTACCTTCAAACTGGGCGAAAAGCATTTGCTGGAAAAACAGCAGTTGAACTATTAATAAAGCGTTTAATCTATTCATAATGTGGTGTTTTGTGTCGCAAAGGGGGGCAAAGTAAACGCAGGGTTCGCAAAGATCTAAGTTGAGCAAAGAAACCGGCATTGCGTTCTTTGCGTTTACCTGGCGAACTTCGCGTTACAGGGTTTAACTCAAAAACTCATTCATTTTGGCAATAGCCCTTGCCCGGTGGCTCATCGCGTTTTTTTCTTCAGGTGACATTTCGGCAAAGCTCCGGCCGCAATTTTCGGGCTCGAAGACGGGGTCGTAGCCAAAGCCTTGGCTGCCGCGTTTCTCGTGCCTGATTTCCCCCTCAACGCATCCTTCGAAATAATGGGCCTCTTCATCATCGGTAATGAGGCAAATCACCGTTTTAAAGCAGGCTTTCCTGTTAGGATTGTCGCCCAGTTTGGCAAGCAGCAAATCCATATTCTTGTTGTCGTCTTTTTCCGGACCGGCATAACGCGCGGAATACACGCCCGGTTCGAGGTGCAGCGCTTCGACTTCGAGGCCGGAATCATCGGCAAAACAAGGCGTACGGAACAGTTTCCAGATGGTGTGCGCTTTGATCCAGGCATTGCCTTCAAAGGTATCGGCTGTTTCTTCGATATCTTCCACGAAGTTGAGATCGGCGAGCGAAAGCAGCTCGATGTGTTTTGGCAATATTTTTGCTATTTCCTGTGTTTTGTGGCGGTTATGCGAACAAAAAATAAGTTTCATGAATTTTTAGTATCTTTAACAAAAATAGTTATTTTATGAGAAATCTTACTTTCCTACTGATCTTTTGCGCCTCGTTCAGTTTTGCGCAAAAAGAAGCAAACAACTGGTATTTCGGCAACAATGCCGGGGTTGATTTTTCCTCCGGGAAGGCGGTAGCGCTCACCAGCGGGGCACTCAAAACCGATGAAGGCTGTGCCGTAATTTCGGATAAAAGCGGCAAATTGTTGTTTTACACCGATGGTATCAGTGTCTGGAACGGCAATCACCAGTTGATGCAAAACGGGCAGGGACTGAAGGGAAATCCTTCTTCGACCTCGTCCGGCGTTGCGATCCCGAAACCGAATTCCCCGGGGATTTATTACCTGTTTTCCGTTGCTGCCACCGCAGGAGTGGACGGTTTGTGCTATTCGATCGTTGACATGAAACTGAACGGCGGTTTGGGGGATGTGGTCGATACGGCGAAAAACGTGCTGCTTTCCACACCGATTACGGAAAAACTGACGGCAGTAACGCACCGCAACGGGAAAGATATCTGGGTAATTGCTCACGGCTGGAAAAATAATGAGTTCCTGGCTTACCTCGTTACGGATAAAGGTATGTCGAAAACACCGGTAATCTCCAAAACCGGCTTGGTGCACGATGGCGGTACCCTCAATACGCAGGGTTACATGAAGGCCAACCCCGATGGAAGCAACATTGCCCTGGCACTCGAAGAAAGCTATCAGGTGGAACTGTTTGACTTTGACAATGCCACAGGCATGTTGAGTAACCCGATCACGGTGAAATTTGCCGATGGCTCTTATCCTTACGGGATTGAATTTTCGGCCGATGGCTCGATTTTATACGTTTCGGCTGCCGGTCCGGGTGAAATTTACCAGTTCAACCTGCAGGCGGGATCCAACGAAGCCATCCAGTCCTCGATGCTTCGGATCGGCAATACGCCGAATAAGGAGTGGATCGGGGCGCTACAGATTGCCAACGACGGGAAGATCTATTTCCCGATCTACAATAAGGAATACCTGGGCGTGATCCACAACCCGGGAAAAATCGGGATGGAAGCCGGCTACGAAAACAATTACGTACACCTGGCCGGGAAGACCGCTACGCTGGGCCTGCCGACTTTCTCGCAAAGTTTCTTTACGCAGGATGTCAAAAGCAGCATTACCTATTTCGATCCTACTAAAGTGGTGCTCGACCAGGCAATCGTGCTGAAAAACATCACCTTCGATTTTGCGAAGCATTCCCTCAAATCCAGCTCGTTTGTGGAGTTGGATAAGGTGGTGACGATGCTGAAGAAATACCCGGATTATAAAATCAAGCTCGTTGGTCATACAGACAACATCGGGAACAAATCATCGAACCTGACGCTTTCGCTCAACCGCGCCAAATCCGTGAAGGATTACCTCGTTTCAAAAGGCATTGCGGAAAGCCGCATCAGCTTTGAAGGCAAGGGCAGCAGCACGCCGGTAGCGACGAATCAAACGGAAGAAGGACGATTGACGAACAGGAGGGTGGAGTTTGTGTTGCGGAAGTGATTAGTTATATCAGTTCTTTAATTATTGCTTTTTCTTGATTTTCTCTCTTTCTTTTATCATCATACTCAGTTTCAAACAAAACTTTTTTGCCTTTAAGTTTGGAGAAATCATAATTTGAATTATCATTTGAATGGAAGAAAATATTATCTGGTTCTTTAGATATGAATCCATAATATTTTCCATGTTTATCTTTAATTGTATTTAAAATGGTTCCAACATATAAATTTCTTTTTGGAATATTGATTTCATTTGCTTTATAATTATATTTTAAATTGACTTCATTTATTAGATGTTGAGTAAAAACCTCTAC
>CBINGV010000330.1:0-4090 GCA_966250255.1 uncultured Flavobacteriales bacterium
CGGACAATTGACATTTGTAAAGGACGAAATGCTTTCGAGTGGCAATTTACAGCTTTCGCAGGATGGGTTGAGGATCAGTAAAAACTGTTCCTTGATATTTACCCGGCCGTTTGGCGGTGCAAATTGACAGTAAGCCTGCAGCTGGAATTTCACTTTGAATTTATTAAATAGCTTGGCGAAATCCGGCATCAGCTTTTCGACAAATACGTAAAAGTTATCATTGTATGGATCCGAAAGGTTATAGGAAGAATTCAGATCGGAAAAGCGGAAACGCGCGATTACCGTATCTCCCGATCCAACACCGGATGGTCCCGGAATAACTGTTACCGTATACGGATTGAACTGTACTGAACTGGCACCGAGCGGTAAATCCAGGTACAGATCGGAAGCGCTGGTGAGCCCAAGACCTTCCTGCAAAATGAGGCGCACTTCGATTTCCGTGCTATCAAGCTTCACCGGCAGGGTGAAGATCCCGTTAAGGTCCGAATGAATTTCAAGCGGGGAAGCATTTTCGATCTCGTACCAGGCGGTAGCCCCGTCACCGAGGATTGCATTCAGGTTATTAAAGGTCTGCGCAAGCGAATAGGGATGATCCGTACGCTTGTACCAGTAATAGCCGCCAATGGAGTCGCTTTTGCAAGCATGCTCAAACTTAGCGGAAGCTCCAATGTGGTAAAAATTCATTTCCTGGTATTTCGCAATACTGTCATACAGGGAAGGTGCGATACATTTTTGATTGATATCGAAACTGAGGATCACGGAATCGCCCGGGGAGAGCTTTCGGTTCAGATCGAGGGTCCAGATCCGTTGCAACGAACTGTTGTAAAGCGGTGCAGTAATCGTATAAGGCAGACTTTGATAGGCACTTCCGTTAAAGAAAGTGACATCAATGGTAGAGGTATCGACGGAAGATAAATTGTAGAGGCTGCCCGCTTGTACCTGGTTAATGTATAAAACGGTATTGGATGCCGTATCGGAACCGATGTTGGTAAACTTAAAGCTTTTACGTAAATCGTCGCTATAACAGTCCCCGATCTCATATTTGGTCTTAATGGATACGATCGGGCGATGATTGGGATCAATTTTGGCAAAAATGATGTTCCCGAACTCATTCGGTACGGATACTTTCCGGCAAATATCAGAAGCTGTACATCCGTAATAGGCTGTAACGAGGGTTTGGCTGTTGTCAAAACTGCTGTTCGGACAGTCGGTCAGGACAACAATTTCTTTAATCACCAGGGAATCGCTGCTTTGAACCAGGTTGTCTACGTAAACTGTGAGTGTGGCGGAAGTATCGGTAACCAAATGAGAAAGCTCTGTCCCGTTCGGGGAAGCCACATATACGGTATCAAAGCGCAAACCGGCCTCAGCGTAAGCGGCAAAAAGCGTATCCGTGAATTGTAAAACGCCGGTAAAAGGTGCCTGACTGGATGTATTCTTGTAAACATAGGTACGTTCGATCACCTGCCCGATGCGCGCATTAGTGATGTTGAGGTTCGTACCGCCTCGGTAAACCAGAATCGACGGTGTTATAGTATAGGTTTTCGTACTGTTGAGTATCGTACTCCCGTTTATGTTTACGGAAATGTTCTGCTCGTAGCTGAGGATGCCCGACTGCTGGATGATGTAGTCGCAATTCGCCTGCACCCAATAGCTGATAGTAAACTGGCTTACGGTATCAATCCCGGAAATTGTCAGTACATCATTGGTAACAGATACTGAAGCATCAGGAACACTCAATGACGGCAGGATCAGGTTGACCGAATCCAACAAATCCAGGGCGATGACCAGCTGGTCGGTAGCCGCAAAGGGGCTGGTTTTGGTAATCGTCAACGTTTGCTGGACCGAATCGCAGGTCACAAGCGATGATGATCCGCCGGTCGAAAGGCTAAACTGGGCCTGGGCTTCATTCGAAAACAAAGTCAGCAAAAAGCCGAAACATAACAAAGCTTTCCGCCAATTGGACGCAGCAAAGCTTCGTTGGGTTTTTTCCCGGAAACTTCGGAAAAAAAAACAGGGGATTTTTTCATTCATAGTGATTACTTTAGAATTTGTCGCAAAAATAAACCAAATAGTCTAAAATAATACCCTTCAACGAGTGAAAGCGTGTTTTCAACTAGTAAATTGTTGTTTTGAGGTATTAAAACTCATTTCGCACCAAATTCAATCTGCATATAGGCATTGATTTTGAGCACTATAGAAAGAAGACAATAAAAAAAGCCCCCTTTTGCGGAGGGGGCTTTTTGTAACTTTAGGTGTATGTCTTAGTTCGACTTAACAATCCGTTGGCTTTCCATTAATTTTCCATCAACGATTACCTGGATGATATACACGCCTGAGCTCAGGCTTTCCGTTGCAACGGTAATTTCTGCCGCCTGAACATCTAACGCAGTTTTGTAAACCACTTTGTTCGTTACGTCAATCACCTTTAATTCGGCTGTCTGGAAGTCCCTCAGGTTATAGCTCATGGTAAAGCTGTTTCCAAACGGGTTGGGAGCAACGATCAGCGATGGCAAGTGACCTCCGCCAACCGGTCCGATACAGGTGTGGAATTTCGTGTTTGTATGGATGGTCTGTGTACAACCGTATATATCCGTTACCATCAGCGTTACTACACTATTGGTCTGCATGCCAACGTGCGTGTATACAAACGAAGCGTTGGTGCTCACCAAATGGCCGTCAATAAACCAGGCATAAGAAGCAACCGGCGAGCCGCTAAGCGTTGCTGACATCGTATATATACAGTTATTTGCACCCGTACCCCTGACAATGGAAACGGTACCGTTAATCTGGGAAATCACAATATCGAATGAATCCCTGTAATTACAGCTTTCTTCCGTTACTACATCTACATAATAGTTGCCCGCTGTATTGAATGTTTGCGAGCTTCCAAAATTGCCATTGCTCCACAGACCCAATCCTTCCGGTAAGGTATAAGTAACGCTTGCTGCATTACACAGGACCGTATCCGGGATATCGTATGGCGTGAAATCAATAGTTTGGAGCGAAGTACAGATACAGGTGCTGATACAGCCGTTTACATCCGTTGCCGTTGCGGAGTAAACCCCGCCTTCATGCACGTAGATCGACATGCCTGATCCGATGGTTTCGCCCGCGCCATTCTCCCAGCTAACGGAAGTATAATTCCCGGTGGTTGTCAGCATGATGGAGTCGCCCGGGCACATTGGGTTTTGACCGATAATTTCGATACAGCCTCCCGAAGGAGAATCGATAATCGTCAGGTATTGCGTCGTAGACGAAGAAGCACATTCGTTAGTCACGATCAGCTCCACTTCCACATTTCCGGCGTTTGAGAAGTCCACACATGGCGAGCTTTCATAGAAATGCATTTCGGATCCGTTTTGGGTAAAGATCCAGTGATAAGTAAAGCCGAGTTCATCGTTATCCGGCACAAAACAGGTGATTGAGTCGGAGGTACAGATCGTGTCATTGATGGTAAATGAGCTCACCGGCAATGGAATCAGGAACACCTGGAATTCATCACGGCTTACGCAATTGTGCTCAGAAATTACATCAAGCGCATACGTTCCCGGATTGCTGATTTCCAGCGACTCATCGTGTCCGGCAACACTGTTTTCATACCACCAGGTATACGATGCCCCAGCAATCGGTGCATTGATCGTTACCATTGTATCCGGACAAATGCGGAGGTCATCGAGGGTGAAGGATACGGAATCCAGCAACACCACAAAGGTTTTTTCACCGCAGCAAGTGCCCACGGCCTGGTTACAGATGCTAACCGTGTAAACGCCCGGCCCCTGTACGCTGATGCTTTGACTTGTTTCCGTTGTGCTCCATTGGTAAGAGGCATTCGGATATCCTGCATCCAGGGTGACTTCGTCGCCGGAAGAACAGATGTAAAGCGTATCTGTTCCGGATGGCACTTCGATCACGGTCATGCTATCGGAATAAGAAGAGGTCCCGCATTGGTTGCTGATCGTCAATTCAATCTGCACGGTTCCGGCTTGTTCAAAGGAAACACAAGTTACTGTATCAGCCGTATGGAAAACCGATCCGTTCCGGCTGAAAGTCCAATGCTGGCTGTAGTTCTCCAGGTCAACATCCGGTG
>CBINGV010000331.1:0-4064 GCA_966250255.1 uncultured Flavobacteriales bacterium
GGTCCATTTGTAATATTCCGGGCTCGAAGTGCGCACTTCGCGTGACCAGTCAAAGGAAAAACCGATCTTATCCAGCTGCTCGCGGTAGCGGAGGATGTTTTCTTTGGTTGTTTTTTCGGGATGCTGCCCGGTCTGGATGGCATATTGTTCAGCCGGTAAGCCAAAGGAATCGTAACCCATCGGGTGGAGCACATTGAAACCCTGCAAGCGTTTGTAGCGCGCGTAGATATCCGAAGCGATGTAGCCGAGTGGATGGCCTACGTGTAAGCCTGCCCCGGAAGGATAGGGAAACATGTCGAGGACATAATATTTCGGTTTATCGGAATGATCTTCAGTTTTAAAGCTCTGGTTTTGAGCCCAGTGTTTGCGCCATTTGCTTTCAATTTCCAAATGATTGTAATCCATTTGCAGCGGTTTAAATTTCGAAAACTACAAAGATAGCTATTTGAATTGAAAATGAAGAAGAAAAAGCGGAGCTTTTGAAGACCTAGCGGTAGCACCGGGACTATGACAAATTAAGAATGAATCCCGGTTACCTTCGGTGCTGCTTCATGGTGCTATCGGGAGAAGAATGGATACTTAAAATTAAGTCCGGGGAGAATCTGCTCCGGAGCCTAAAAAAGGGATGCATCAATTCATAATTCAAAAAAATCTGCTACATTAGTCGCAGAAATGCACTCCCGGCGGCTTACATATCAGTTTTTGACACTGCTTTTATTTTTAATAGGCAGCATGTGTAATTTACAGGCGCAGAGCCAGGAAAAAAAATTGATCCGTGAATACAACAAGGAGCAAAACCCCAACAAGCGTTTCTGGAAACTGTATGACCTGGCCAATTACTATCACCAGAACAACTTCCAAAAAGCGGATTCCATCCGGAGCTCCTTGATTACCCTGAGCTACAGCTCCAATGACTCAGCGCGCTACCTGGCGCAGATTTTTGATGCGGAAGTGGACCTGTACAACGGGGACAAGGATATTTATTACAACAAGGTGCTCGATTTGCAGTCGTACATTTCGATTACGCAATCGCCTATGGTAAAACTTGATCTGTATCAGCGGATCGGGGAGTTTCACTTATATAAAAGGGAAGTAGGGCAATCGAAGATTTTCCTGGAGGACGCCTTGCGGATTGCCCGGAAAGCCCGTAACAATAAGGAAATTTCGGAAACTTACGCGCTGATTTCGCAATCGCATATGCTGCTGAAACAAAAGGATTCGGCTTATTATTTTGCGGAGCTCACCATCCAGTTTGCCCGTCGTTCGGCCAGCAAATCCGTTCAGGCGGATGCCTTTTCGAACCAGGCTGCGGTGTATAGTTATTTCGGCCAGATGGAAATCAGCTCGGGCAAGAGTATGGTTGCACGCCAGCTGGCCATCCAGGTGGGCGATCATTACAAGATAGCTACCATCTCGAACCGGATCGGGGAGATCCAACTGTCTAGCATGAACGACAAAGACGCCGAGACCTTTTTCCTGGATGCGATTGAGAGCGCCAATAAGATTAAGGATAAACGGACGGTTGCCCTGGCGCAGATCAACCTCGGAAATGTGTACCGCATTAAGCGCGATTACGACAAAGCCCTTGAAATCGAGCGAAAGGCATTGAAATTGCTTTTACCTTACAATGACCATGATGGCTTGGGCAACGCCCACAATGCGGTCGGCGATATTTACCGCGAGCAAAAGAATTTCCCCAAAGCCCTGAGCAATTACAACAAGGCGCTCGTTTATTTTGAAGCTTCCGGCAACCAGGAAAAAATTGCCACGGTTTATCACAATGTGGGCTTTGTATTCGAAAAACAGGGGAAGTATGCGAATGCCCTGAATTACCTCAACCGTTCGGTGAAAATCCGGCTGCAGTTTACCTATAAAGGGTCTGTTTACCCGACTTATCATACGATATCGGAAGTATATTTTAAAACCGGGAACCAAAAGCTGGCTTACCATTACCTGAAATTGTACTCGGATTATTCGGACAGTGCCAAAACCCTCGAGGCCAGTACCCGGATCGCGGAGCTCAGTAAGATTTACGGGGCTGAGCAAAGCAAACGCAACATTGATTTGCTGACGGATTCCATTCAGCGCCAGCGGCAGGAAAAAGCGCTGACTTCAGCTAAGCTGCAAAACGAAGAGCTTAAAGGAAACCTGCAAACCTATATTATCATCGGTTTTGTCCTGTTTATGATCCTGGCGGGGGTGATCGGTTTCTACCGCTGGAACCAGACCAAGATCAAGCAGCAGCAGCAGCAGGCCGAAATGAGCCAGACCCTGCTCCGGGCACAGATGAACCCACACTTCGTTTTTAACGCAATGTCGGTGATCCAGAGCTATATTTATGATAACGATACGACCAACTCGGCAAAATTCCTGGTCAACTTTTCCAAGCTGATGCGCCTGATCCTGGAAAACTCTTCCAAGGACTTTATCCCGATCCAGATCGAATATGATATTCTTGACAAGTACCTTAATATCCAGAAACTGCGTTTTGAGGAACGGTTTGAATTTACCATCGAGGTAGACGAAATGCTCTACGAAGAGGAGGCGATCATCCCGCCGATGATTACACAGCCTTTTATTGAAAATGCCATTGAGCACGGCAGGCTGCACCTCAAGGAAGACGGGTTTATTCATGTCCATTTCTTCAAGCACGAGAACATGCTGCGGATTACCGTTGAAGATAACGGGATCGGACGGAAAGGATCGGAAATGAACAAGAAGAGCAAGGAGCACAAAAGCATGGCGATGAAGATCACCCGCGACCGGATCGATAACCTGAACAAAAAATACCGGGCGGAAGGTTTCCTCATGATCGAGGACTATGATAAGGAAGAACAAACCGGCACCAAAGTTTTGATTTCTATTCCGTATCGTGTTCAAAATCAAATTTAATTATTATCTTTATCCGCAAAGTGAAAGAATAACTACTAAAGGAAAGGTTTATGAAGGCAGTAATCATCGATGATGAAAAGAGGACGAGGGAACTGATCGCGAAACTGATCGAATCATTTGATCTCGGGATTGAAACCTTCCCGATCGGTGAAAGTGTTACCACGGGCCTCAAGGCGATAGAATCCATTCATCCGGATATTGTTTTCCTGGACATCCAAATGCCTGACGGTACGGGTTTCGACCTGCTGAAGATGATCCCGCAGAAGAACTTTGAAGTTATTTTCATCACGGCCCACGAAGAATTCGCCATCAAGGCAATCAAGTTCAGCGCGCTGGATTATATCCTGAAACCGATCGACCCGGAAGAGCTTAAAAAATCGGTAGAAAAGGCCATTGAAAGCATCGATCAAAAACGGGAGGAATCCCAGTTCGAAGCCCTGCAGCTCAATATCCAGCCTTCCCAGAAACGCCGCCTGGTGCTCAAAACCCAGGAAAGCGTCCATGTGGTCGACCTGGATAAGATCATCCGCTGCGAGGCAGATCGCAATTACACCTCTTTTTACCTGGTAGACCAGAAAAAAATCCTGGTTTCCAAAACGCTCAAGGATTATGAAACCTTATTAACGGGACATAATTTCCTGCGGGTGCAGCAATCCCACCTGGTAAATCTCGATTATGTAGACCGTTACGATAAAGCCCACGGAGGTTCCGTTATCATGAAAGACGGTTCTGAAGTTCCTCTCAGTCCGGCAAAACGAGATATTTTCTTCAAAATCCTGGAG
Source organism: uncultured Flavobacteriales bacterium (assembly GCA_966250255.1). Taxonomy (GTDB): domain Bacteria; phylum Bacteroidota; class Bacteroidia; order Flavobacteriales_D; family Crocinitomicaceae; genus M2408. The sequence goes on from CBINGV010000331.1 coordinate 3,675, forward strand.
AACATGTAAGCTTCTTTCGAGGCGAAAATTAAGGGGTTGTAATAAAAAAATAACCGGCAGCCGTGAAATGTTAAACGGAATGGCTCAAACGTTCATTTTGACCGCAGTTATCAAATTACATCACTAGTTTTACATCGAGTGAAAGAAGTAAGTCAGGTTAGCTTACAAATTAGATACGAGTAGTTTTTTAGTTTTAGTTTTTCACCAATTTTGGGAGTTTTAGCATTTTGTATCTGCATAATTTGATAAATTAACCTGACTTTTCATTAAATTAAAATTAAGTTACATTTTTTCGCCCCCCTACTATTTTGTCAAGACTTCTTATTAATCGGATGTCTTTTTTTTTGAAAAAAAATTTGATTTTTTTTTGACAATTGATGTTTTAATATA
>CBINGV010000332.1:0-4061 GCA_966250255.1 uncultured Flavobacteriales bacterium
GACCAGGAGAAAGAGGCAATATCATCCGGTGCGCTGAACGTGATCGACCAGCTGGTGAGCGTACCGGTTGAGCTGGTAATGGCTGTCGGCTTGCATTTGTCCACCACCCGCAAGGTCCAGGTGCCGTTCACATTTCCGGTTGTCGGAAAAGGATTGTCGGGACCGTAAGTTCCTGCAATTCCACCTGCGCCCGGCAAAGCCGCACCGCCGGTAACAATTGTGGCCGCAATTGCCGTTCCTGTACCGCCGCGCCGGTTGACAATCAGCCTGGAAGTACCATCCGGCGCAATGAGGTAAAATTCATAATCGTTGGTGCGTGAGCAAGTCATATTGATCGTCACCGACTGGACGGGGTTCGCCGCCAGGGTCAGCGGGGAAGCCGCACCCACGAGAATCGTATTGTTAGCCGTTCCGGTTCCCGTGCAGGATGTATTCCCGTCAGGAACGGCAGAAGCCCCGGTGGAGCTATAGGCTTTCGGGGCCACAACGCTCGAAGTTGTTGAAGCAAAAGCAAACAGCGATTCACTTGTTTCGCCCTGCGAAGCACAGATTTCAACCGGTGACGGGTTGATCGTGACCGTCGGCGAAGGCGCAATCGTAACCGCCACATCGGCCGTGGCCGCACAGCCCGCCGGGGTTCCCGCCTGCCGGACAGATACGGTATACGTGGTGTTGGCTGCCGGCGAATGGGTTGGGTTCCGGATCGCGGAGGTCAAACCCGCAGGACTGGAAGTCCAGCTGTAATTCAACACCACATTCACCGGGCGGCAAAAGCCAAACTTGACATTCGGCCGGATGTTTCTCACCCCCGGGCTTCCCGGCAATTCGCAGGAACCGCCCGAGAAATTGGTTTGATCGGCAAAAAAACAATTGTACCCCGGGGCGTTATACTGGCAAAAAGGATAATAATTACTTGTTCCGCCATCTGCAAAAGCATCCTGGGAAGCCGTATCGAAATTCGGATCTACCTTGGTCCAGAAAATGCAAATTTCCACGATCAAATTGGATACGCCATCCCAATTGTATCCCGACTGGAAAAAGATCGTCGACCAGCCGGTGTTCAGGTTAACCCCCGAACCCGAATAAACCTGGACAGCGCCCACACTGGAATAAGCGCCCGGAAGGGCTGCCAGGCTCGTACAGGCAAGCCGGATGACAACATTGGGATAAACGATCGAAGACATTGTGCCGCCGCCGGAAGTTTCAATCCGCTGGATATCAAAAGACATGTTCGTAATCTTGCCGGCTACCATCCCTCCCGCCAGCAATTCGCTTGCACGGAACAAGATCTGCGAAGTTTGTACGGCTGTACCGAAGTTCCCGAAGACATTATCACCACCCGTATTGTAAGCAATAGTTGTTGTCCCGCTCCCGATTTGCTGCTCATCCGCCTGTGAGCTGAAGGGCGTACAAGCGAGCGAGGCCGCCAGCCCGCAGGAAGACGGGGAATCCATCTGGATGGAGCTTTGTGCATTCAATTGCACCGGCGATCCGGCACATACCGCCGTGGGTGTCGCTGTGGCCGTAGCTGTCGGCTTAATCACCGTTACCGATATGTTATCGGAACAGGTTTCCACCCCGTTGGTATAAGTAACGGTATACGTTGCGTCCTCCATCGGGGTCACGTTCGGAGTGGCCGGTGAAGAGGAAGCCCCCTGTGCGTCATGCGACCAGTCGAAAGTATAGCCCGGCACATTGAGGTTAATTACCATATTGTCGAGGCCCCAGGCATCAAAGCCTGCCCCGGAAGATTCCGACTGGTACCAGCGAAAAGCCGTATTGGTGCCCAGCGCCGCCATCGGGATATCGAGGCAATAGCGCGTCCAGGAAGTCAGGGTCGGATCATTTCCTCCGTTCGGATCGTAATAGGCCAATGTTTGCCAGGCGCCCCCGTTGATGGAATACTGGATGTAAACGCCTTCTTCCGGCAAATCGATTCCTTCGCAGGGACTTGAATTCGCCTGTACCCCATATTTCATATCGAAGCACAGCGTTGCGCTGACTGCACTGCAGGCCGTGAGATCATAGCCATTGGTCGTAATGGCACGCGGCGCCGCAACTGTTGTTCCCATCCACAAGCTGTAAGCTCCTTCGGCAGGCGGCCCCACGCAGGCATGCGTCCCCGTACCGTTTTGAACGGTCGCCCCGTTGGTGGAAGCCCAGGGCTGGGTTCCCCCGGCATTAATGGTGCCATCGTTGAAATTGTTATTGAGCGGTTTACAGCCGTCGGCAACAGCCGTCAAGCTTACCGAAGAGCCACAAAAAACAGTTGTCGGGTTGGCAAAAGCCGTTACGGGGCATTGGGCATGAAATCGCTGATGCAACAGGTTCAGGAGCAGGCAGACAAACAGGAAAGGGACCGGGCGCAGGTTATTTGATTTCATCGAATCAGAGGGTATTGATTTTTAAGTTTCGCAGGTTAAAATCGGAGAGCTTGCTGTCGGCCTCCCCGTTTATGAAGCGGGAAAAAAGCCGCAAATGATGTTCGTTATCATCGCCGCAGCTTCCCGTTATGCTTTCGTTCGGAGCCAGTACAAAAGCAATTTTCAGCTCTTCGTTCTCACCCTGGCAATTGTAACAGCGGTCACCGTAAAGCAACTCAAGGTCCCAGCTGATATTTAAAGTTTCATTGGTCAGGTTGCTCACCCGGAGGTAAACCTCTTCTTTCACGATTCCATCTTCTTTCAGGTCACAGACCTGGTAACAATATTCGATTTTATAGCCGTTTTGTTCGTAAAGGTCCTGCCAGTCATTGCTGCGGACTTTGGAGGCGCCTCCCTGAGAAAAAGCGAACAAAGGGAGGAAAACAGGAAGTAAAAGCAATAGTTTGTTGTAAAAGGTCCTGTTTTTAAATGAAGTAATAGTACACGTTTTCATTTTCACAACTAGTAATTTGAGCCAAAGGTAGGATCAAACAAAACCGATTTTGTGAACTTTCCGATAGCCGGTCGCTTTTGAAAGAAGATTAGCTTGTTTTTAAAGATTTCCTGTGTAATAATTTACATAATGTTGTTTTTGATTGTGTTTGTTAATAAATTAACAATTTAGTTGAGCGAAATTCCGGGCAAAAAAAAGTCCCTTTCGGGACTGATTTTTAAGCGAGTATGCTTTATTTTGGGAGAGTTTTTCATTTCAAATTTGCGATATGCAGCCTTTTAAAAATCGTTGAGAGTGAAACTGGCATTTCACTCTCCATGATTTTACCTAACACTTCACTCTATCGCTAAACACTATGATCTTTGAATTTTACGGGACACGCAGTCCTACAAATTTCATATTTCAAGTCTTTGTTGCAAAACCGGTTTTGTACACCTGGTGTCTTTCTTCCGATCTTGTTGAAGCAAAGGTATGCAGCAAAAACGCATTCTTTTTCAACTTTCCGATACTTGGTTTCAAATCCGGGGTAATTGGTTCGCTTTGGGGGGTAAGTCGTCAAAACCAATACCTAGTTAGTTATTGATTCAGATAAAATAAAGGTTAAAGACAAATAAAACTGTACTTTAAAGCTATTGAGTCAGCACATCATAACGAAACAATAACAATTCTTTTGTTTCTTTATTTTTTATTGAAGCCCGGTATAAATTATTGTTGTAATTATAATATTTACCGTTGAATTCCGTTCTCTTCAAAACAATACTGGTATTGATATAATTTCCAAATTGATCAAAGATAGCCAAGTACAAATTTTTAGATTTATGCCCGGAAAAAAATAAGCCTGTCCGGTTTTGGTTTAATGATATAAGACAATCCGTCCTATAAGCTGGCTCATTTTTATTTAAAAATTTATTTTTCTCTATTTTATTAATTCGTTGTAATTCATTTTCAGGAATTACAAACTTTATATTTTTTGAAATATTGATAAAATAAGGATAGTTGACCAATTGATAAAAAAAATCATCGCTTACTTTTGAAAACAAAGCACCAGAGAAATTATTCTTTACATTTTTTTTGTTATACCAATTCGGTCTAATTGGTTCCATCCATTTCAAAAATTCAAGTTCATCTCCATTTAATTTATATTGAGCCAAAACAAAATTTGAATCTTTATAGTTTATGTCATT
>CBINGV010000333.1:0-4033 GCA_966250255.1 uncultured Flavobacteriales bacterium
TAAAGGAGAAGCGGATGACCCGCCGCCGCCGCCGGTACCTTTGTTGTTATTACGTCCGTTACCGCCGGCGCCCCCGCTGTAACTGAGGGTAGAGCTCGTTCCTCCGGCTGTACCACCGGCCCCGCCGGCTCTTGTCCCGGCTCCGTTTGCCCCGGCGGCGCCTCCGTTTGCAAAGATGGTACCGGCTGCATTAAAAAAGGATTGGCCTCCATTGGTACCATTGGCGCCATCACCGCCAGCTCCACCGGCTCCAACCGTATAGGCATAACGGGTCCCCGGAACAACAGTCATGTATCCTTCGGAGTAGCCGCCGCCGCCGCCGCCGCCGCCCCACACCTGGACTTTAACGCAGGTTACACCGGCGGGACAAAGCCAGCCTGTGGCCGCAGCGGTATACGTACCCGGGGTCGTTTGGGTGAAAGGCAAAGCCTGTGAAAAAAGCTCTCCGGCGGCAAGCATGGAAAGGAAAAATAAACTAAGCCGGTTTAAGATAGTGGATGTAAAAAATATCTTCATAAGCAGGGGGATGGTTAAAATTCAACATGTTGGTCCAGTTTGATTTGCTGGACTTTGCTAACTGAGTAGAGGATGAGGGTTTTATCTAACCCGCTTAGGTAAATTTCAACGTCTTCGCTTTGCTTTCTAAATTGCTCAAAATTGTAAACATTGAACTGCGAAGCAAGTTGCTGCTGTTCAGCAGGACTTAATTCAATATTTTTGAATTCATAAAAAATTTTGTACAACTCGATCGAACTCGGTTGTTTGCGTGGGGTTGCTGCTTTGGCTGTCTGTGCCATTGCGGACACAGATAAAACCGTGAAAAGCATACCAGTAAGTAGTTTCTTCATAGCCTGTTTGTATAAGTCTGACAAGCGGATGTATTGCTGATTTGGGAGCTTTAGACAATATTCCGTATACATGAAGATACGTAAAGCGATCTGAATTAACGGGTTAAAATGTATACTAAATCGATTTTGGATGTTCAAATGCAAAAAATAGCTGAACATTTATAAAACAAATAAAGTTTTTTTTGATAAAAATTTAACGGCAGGAAGCGATTTTTTGAAGTAAATCGTTTAGCTGGGCTTTATATCCGGGATCGTTTTCGAGGCTTTTGGCTCCTTCGGAACTTTCGCGGGCCTTGTTGCAATCGCCTTTCATCAGGTAAGCGTAGGCGTTGATGAAATGCGCCAGGGCAACGAGTTGCTTGTCTTTACAGCGTTTAATCACAAAAGAGTTATAGAGGATCGCCTTGTCGAAATAGTCATTTTCCAACAGCAGGGAGCTGTAATTGACATAAGGATTGTAGTAGAAAGAATCCAGCTTAATGGATTGCTGGAAATAATCGCTGGCGAGCTGGACCTGGTTCTTGTTGACGGCAATCAGGCCCAGGTTATTGTAAACAACAGGGCTGTTGGGCTCAATTTCGAGCGATTTTTTGAAGAGTTCACGGGCACTTTTGTAGTCCCGGGCCTGGACAAAGGCCAATGCTTTTTCATTGTAGGCTGAAGCCTCACCGCTGCTGAATTCCTGTTCCTGTTCCTTTTCCTTGATGATATTGTAGCTTTGGCTTTTAGGCTTTTCAGGCTCTTTTTTTTCGTCATCCACCTCTGTTTTGCAGGCTGTTGTGCACAAAAGCAGGAATAAAATGCTATATAAACAGGTTTTCATCGGCCGGAAATTAATTGTTTCATGCTGTTTTCCCTCCATTTTTTGCGGGTGTTTTCACAAAGTTTCTCCAAAATAGGCACCTGGTCGGTCAGGAGCATCCCCTCTTCGAAAGGAACATTCAGTTTCGTAAAAGGCTTGGAGAGAAAATCAGTTTTCCAGGGAAGAGAGCGGCAGTTCGGCGTAAAATTTTCAGGGTCCAGTTTTGAAAAATCAATGGGCTGCCTGGCCGCGATAATCAGGATGTCCGAAATCTGGCCGTAAGAAATACTATTGTATACGGTAAACCCGGCTTCAATGAGCGTGTTCGAAATGGATTTGTATGCAAGCCCGCCTTCACCAAGCGCCTCCTGGAATTCAATGATCACCATGCCGCGGTCCTTCAGGTCTTTTTTTATTTCCCGGCAGCCTTCAAGCGTAAAGAGGTTGGACGGCTGGCTTTCGCCGTTCAGGACATCAAACACCAGCAAATCGTATTTTTTGCGGGATTTATTGATAAAATAGCGGGCATCTTCGTTGTGAAAACGGCTGTTTAGCGGCTTGAAATAAAAATGGCGCTGCGCCACATCGAACATGCGTTTGTCGATGTCCACAATATCGAGCCGGAAGCCCAGTTTTTGCAGTTCCGAAGCAATGGTGCCGCCGCCCATCCCCACGAGCAGGGCATCGTTTTTCGGCTGGATGGAGGCAATCATGGAAATCCGGTGCACATAATCCCAGAGCGATTTGCCGCCGTTTTCGTTCATTTCAAGGATCGTTTGCGGAATATTATTCACCGCGAGGTAACGCTGCTGCTTTTTATCGGAGCTGAGGCGGTCGTAAACCTTTAAATCGCCGAAAAGGTCATTGGAATGGTAAAACAGCAGTTTCCGCGGAAAGCGCTCGTTGAGCGAATGTCGTCCATACCAGCCGATCAGCATCAGCACGGCCAGGATATTCAGCGCCCAGCTGATTTTCTTCCCGAAGAGGACGGAGGTAAGCAGCAGGAGCAGGACCGCCAGCCCGATGAGCGTTATCTCTACCTCGATATTGGAAAGGAACAGCAGGGTAATGAGCAGGCTCGAAAGCAAGCCTCCGAGGGTTGACACAAAAAAGACAGTCCCGGTATGTGAGCCGTAGCTTTTTTCTCCGCGTTCAGCAGCATACGCTTCAATCACGAGTGGGTTCACCATACCGAACAAAAGGAAAACGGGCCCGAAGAGCAGGACATGGCTCTTGAGCGCACCAATGTGGATGGCTTCCCCGATAAACTGCATCATCAGCCAATCGGAGAGCAGGGTAATAGAGAGGATCAGTACCGCGATCAGGGCAAAAAGCCGGTTGAGGATTTTAGGAATATCGCGTTCCAGGTAACGTGTTCCGAGCAGGTAGCCCAGGCTCAGGAAGAGGAAGGTATTCCCGATGACCACGGACCAGATGGTGAGCGAATTGCCAAAATAAGGGGCAAGCACATTTTTCCCGAGCATTTCGAGCAGTAAGACCGAGAACCCTTCCAGGAAGGCAATACCGAAAAGGATTTTGCTGTTCATGAAGTCCGGGTTTGAGGTTTGCTGGCCAGGAGGCAGAGAAATAAAGCGCCCAGGTTACAGGAATCAAGTACATAAAAGGCATAATCCAGCCCTTTTTCCGGGATGAGGTCAAGCCCGAAGAGGTAAATCCCCAATACCCCGCCAATGGTGGAAAGCGCAAAAATCCGCCCGGGGTTTTTGGCTGAAGCTTTGCTTCCTTTTTCCAAAGCGGCAATTACCAGGGGAGAAGAGGTCCCGAGCAGGAAAAAGACCGGGAAAAACAAGAGGCTGACAGCAATCAGGATTCCGGCCACAAAAGGCAATTTGCCCGCCAGGCCAAAAAGCGGCCCGGCCAGTAAAGGAACAACGATCAATACGGCGGCATTCAGTGCCAGTATGAGCGCCAGGGTCCGGGCTGTCCGTTCCTTTTTTTGAATATGTCTCGCCGAAAAGTAGTAACCGGCGGCAATGCCCAGCAAGCTCACAAAAAGGGTGGCGCTCCATACGTGAAAGCTCGTGCCGAAATGCGGCGCAAGCAGCTTGGGCCCGATCAGCTCAAAAGCGAGCAGGTTCATTCCGCTCAGGAAGGCAACAACGTAGAGCAGGCTTTTCATACGAATTTATTTGATCAGCTTCAGGCCATAAACCTCGTTCATGGTCGTTCGCCACATTTCAATCGTTTTGGCATTCAGCAATTCCAGGTTCGGCTTGTCGTCGCTGAGGATGATCCCCTTTTGCAGGTCTTTGCGGCAAGACTCAAAAGGCTTCTCCAGGAAACTGTCGGCAAAAGGCTGTATTTTGGTATTGGGTGTCAGCTCCTCTTTCTTCAGCTTGCTAAAGTCGGTTTCCTGTTTGGA
>CBINGV010000334.1:0-4030 GCA_966250255.1 uncultured Flavobacteriales bacterium
GTACAAATGTCGGTGGCTCCAGTTTTTGGAAATCGCCCAGGCCACCCGGCGAAGCGTGGATTGAGGCTACGAAGACCCTGCCCGGGTTCGCGTCCTCGAGGTCTTTGGCCACATCAGCCGCAGCGGGACAGAATACGCAGGTATGGCCAGTGTAATCCTCGATCAGGATGTTGCGGTCCGTATTGGTATTCGCCGTAAACGTCGGCCAGGGGTAAGTGGCCCAGTCGCCCGGGTACAAACTTTGGTCGATTTCCGCCGAAACCGGGTTTTCGTAGGGTTGTTCCACCTTATCGCAGCCGGCAAGCAAAGCTCCCAAAACCAGCGGGACAATTATTTTTTTTATAGCATCCATCTTAAAAACTGTGTGTAAAGGTGAGTGTTAAGCCTTTCGAAGCCGGTACGAAGCGGCAAATCCCGCCCACGCAGAACAAACCGGCGCGCTGGCGTCCGTAGGAGATCATGAAGCGCGAAGCATCGCGGACATAGCCGCAGCTGATGATCGGGTAGTGGTAATCCGCTTTTTTGATTGTGGCCGATCCCGGGCTGAACAATTTGCCGATCGTCCCGTCTTCAATGGCGGCCTGGCGGTGCGGGTTTCCATAGTTAAACTGGTCCATCACCCCGAAAAACCAGTTCGGTGAAATGGTGTATTCTACCAGCAGGGTGGCCCAATCGCCTTTGTCCTTTTGGGTGAAAAGCATCTGGTATTCGCTGCGGATCGCATGTTTTTTACTGATCTTCCAGTTCGTTTCCAGGACGCCGATGTGTGCGTCGATGATGCCTTTCGCATTCAGGTCGTTGGAAATTTTGGCCACGTCGTTGTTGAGGCGAATCCCGAAGTAAGAAACGATAAAGCTCAGGTTTTTATTGATTTTTCGGGTCACATTGATGTTGAAATCCTGCCACATCAGGCTGTCGCTCTGGTCAAACATTTTTCCCTGGTACGGCCGGCGGATCGAATCCTGGCCGGTGGCGTGCTGCAAAGGCATGTAAGCCGTCGAAAAGTTGACATTGATCGGCATGCCGTATTTTCCGCCAAGCTTGGAGTCTTTTTTTATTGTATACACGATTTCGGCCTGGTAAGCGATTTCACCCACCGGGCGTGTCGTATAAGGATAAAGCGTTGCCACGAGGTTGTAGGTGTGCGTTTTGTTCATCGCCGGGAGGAAATTGATCAGCAAATCCTGACCGTCTTTCGAGCGGTCGGAGCGGAAGCTCATGTTATCTACCGATTTCCCGGAAACGATGATGCCGATGCCTTTTTTCGTATAGCTCAGGTTGAACAAAGCGGCATGGCCCGTATTGTAAAGATAGCCGTTATCGGCGCTTGGGTCGTTTTCCTTGAACACGTACTCCGCATCCAGGGAAAAATTCTTGTATTTCAGTTTGGCCCGTCCGCCATAAGCTGCCACATTCTGCGGCAAAATAAAGGTCAGGTCGTTGTCTTTCTGGTATTTGCTCACCAATGAACCGCCAAACGTCATGTCCAGCGGGAAGCCTTCGAGCTTTTTGAATACTTCGTTCAGGTGGATCTCGGCATCTGCACCGCGTACAATGCCTTCGCCTTTATTCACGCGGCCTTCGCGGAATTCATAGCGCTGGTTCCCGTATACGCCTTTGATGGTAAAGCCTGCTTTCGGTTTGATGATCAGGCGGGCGCCGTCCATATTGCTGTCATAGCCCAGCGCCCGGTCCTCATACGAACGGAAAATCATACCCGCACCGAATTGCTCGTAAAAATTCCCCAGCGTAATATCGAGAAAATCATTCGTATAGCCGATGTAGCGCATCCCGACCCCCGTGCCGTCAAAACGATCCGGGTAACCCTGGATCCGTGGCAGGTAAGATTCCAGGCGCATCCCGGCCTTGAAATGCCCGTTAGTATAAAATACGTTGGCATAGGTATTGATCAGGCCCTTTTCGACCGGCTGGTTCGCCCCGATAACCGAATCCTTTTGCAGGTACTGGAAGGTGCTTTCGACATTCCCCGTAATCGTACCGGCATTCTGGCTAAGGCCATAGACTGAAACACCGGCAAAAACGGTGAGCAGGATTTTTTTCATAAGTAGTGCTGTTTATTACTGCTTTTTGTGGGCGTACTGCTTGATCAGCTCGTAGAGCTTTTCCTCGTCGCCCGGTGCGTAATTGTTGTGGGAATAAACAATGTTCCCTTCCGTATCAATCAAAAAAGTATGCGGCACGTTGTTCACGCCCATCGCCCGTTTGAAATCCCCGTTCGGGTCCATCAGCACGAGGTATTCCCAGCCTTTCCCGTTCACGTAAACCGGAACCTGGTTTTTGGTCTTCTCATCGTCGATGGTTACGGCTACGAGGTTAACGCCTGTTTCTTCCTGCCAGTCGGTGTAGAGGTCATGGATGGTATTCAGCTCGCGTTTGCAGGGCGAACACCAGGTGGCCCAGAAACTGATCACGACCGGGCCTTTGAAGCCCAGCTCGGCTGTGTTCACGGTTTTGCCTTCCATATCTTTCAGGCTGACAGAAGGAAGTTTTTTGTTTTGCCCTGCGCTTTCTTCCTGCGCAAACATGCCCACGGTCAGGGCAAGGGAAAGGATCACTAAAATTGATTTCATAGTTTGTATAATAAAAATGGGTTTTAGTTCGAAATAACAAAAACGTTACCACAATTCAAAATTAGTATATTTCAACGGTTCAAACCGGATGGAATTTGGCTAAACTCTTGCAATCCTAATCTGGTTCAAAGTGAATAATTTAGTGTAAATTATTGAAATAAAGTAGATTACATCATTTAGAAATTGTATTCTTATATTCCGGTGCTGAACCGATTTTGGATTTTGGTACAATTTTTTGTATATATTTGTTGAAGCTAAAACAGTTCACACGTTTATAAAACACGATACAATGAAAAAAAATTTACTTTTAATTGCCGGTATCTTCTTTACTTTCGGAATGGCGAATGCCCAGTTCGATATTAATGTAGAAAATTCAAGTGAGGAAATTTCCGGGATGGACCACACGATTAACGCAACGTCTGTTGAAGCCATCGAGGTGGATTTCGAAATCCACAATATCGGGAGCCCGGATAACTATAAAATTACACGCAAATACATGAGTGTTCCGGCAGGCTGGTCAGATTTTCTCTGCTGGGGTGCCCTGGGAGATAATACCGGCGGATACTGCTACGGAGCTTCGCAAATGAACGGCAGCCCGTGGACTACACCGGATGCACTTAGCCTGAGCGCAAACGGAACAGGGGTTTTGCTTGTTCACGTTGATCCGGACAACACAACTTATGGAAGCGCACATTACCGCTATTATATCGGAAGAACCGTTGATAACCCGCTTGATTCGGTTGACCTGATCATTAACACGACCCAGTTAGGGGTGAAAGTGATTAAAACAAGTCCTTCCCTGAGCGTTTATCCGAACCCGGTAACGGATTACCTGAGCGTAAGCCTCAGCACCGGCTCAACGGATAATTATGTGACTATTTCCGATGTGTTAGGTAAAGTGGTGTATGAAGAAAAAATCACCGCCAGCAAAAAGATCAACACCGAAGAGTTTAAAAACGGGGTATATGTTGTGAGCCTTACCAGCAACGGAACAACTTACACCAAACGCATCGTTGTCAAGCACTAACAGCTTGTAAGACATAAAGACAAGAAGCCAGGCCATTGAGGTTTGGCTTTTTTGTTTTCATATACCTGTGTTGAAGCAGGCTGCGCAGCTAAGTCAGCCACGAATAGAATATAAACCAAATTTCAAATTAGCTTGTAAGCTACGATGTAAACATGAAGGAACAGTGCTTTGTTAAATAAGCTATGTTCCTATGTGTTTAAAATTTACCTTAACAGCCTCAACAGATTCCAAAATCTGCGCGTTGTGGGAAAATTAAACACTGAGCAATTCCCTCAGCACAGGAATACTATTCACCGCCGTTTCATTGATCACCGTATAGCTCTTGTCGCTCATGATCTGCCCGGCATTCGGGTCCACGATGATCTTCCGGCAATCCCGTTTCGTGTAGTGGACCAGGTTGGCGGCCGGGTAC
>CBINGV010000335.1:0-4029 GCA_966250255.1 uncultured Flavobacteriales bacterium
GTATAAAAAAATGAGCTTCGGGATCAATGGGAAGTTTGCTTATTCCAACCTAACGGGCGGTTTACCGGTGGCGGGTGCTGAAACCAAAGCGGGAATTGCGGGAGCGTCTGATCTCTCTTTCATTTATGTCGATGATGAGTTTAAGCTCGGTAAATCCAAAGGGACGTTCTCTTTGGGGGCAACGATCAACAATATCGGGAACAAGGTGAGCTATTCCAGCACCCTGGAACGTGACTTCCTGCCGATGAACCTCAAAGTGGGAACGGCTTATGCGATGAAAGTGGATGCGTATAACTCCTTCACTTTTGCGCTCGACCTGCAAAAACTGCTTGTTCCGACTCCGGCGATTTACGGCGATACCGGGCAGATTATTGCCGGCAGAACAGATGATATCGGGGTGATCTCGGCTATGCTGCAATCGTTCTATGATGCACCGGGACAGCTGGAAACAGATGAGAACGGCGATTACATCCTAGACGAAAACGGGATGGGAACAGCGGTCAAAGGTTCCGTTTTCAAAGAAGAATTACGTGAGATCAACATCGCTACCGGGATCGAATACTGGTACAACAATACTTTTGCCCTGCGTAGCGGATTCTTTTATGAGCACCGCACAAAAGGTGCGCGGCAGTATTTCAACGCCGGTGTCGGTTTGAAATACAACATCATCGGAATTGATATTTCCTACCTGCTGGCTCTCAAAAAAGGAAACCCGCTGGCAAATACCCTGCGTTTTACCCTGCGTTTCGACATCGGTTCGAAAGCCAAGGAAGATAACAACGCGACACCGGAATAAGCATGCGCATTGGCTTTGGAATAGACGTTCACCGCCTGGCGGATGGGCTGACCCTGATGGTAGGCGGGAAAGAAGTTCCCTCTCCCTTCGGTGCAGTGGGGCATTCGGATGCCGATGTTTTGCTCCATGCGATTTGTGATGCCTTGCTGGGCGCTTTGAACCTGCGCGATATCGGCTTCCATTTTTCGGATACCGATCCGCAATACAAAGGCATTGACAGCAAAATCCTGTTGAAAAAAGTTTATGAGCTGATCCGTGAAAAAGGCTATTGCCTCGTGAACCTGGATTCAACCGTTATTCTTGAAAAACCCAAATTAAACCCGCACATCCCGGAAATGCAGCAGATCATTGCCGACATCCTGGATTGTGCCCCGGATGCTGTTTCCATCAAGGCAACCACCCACGAGCGGGTGGATTCTTTTGGCGAAAGCCTGGCCATCAAAGCCTATTGCGTTTGCCTCCTGGAAAAACACTGAACCTGCTGTTGCGTGGCGCCAAATTCGACCGCAATGCCGCCGATAAGAAAAAAATAATTACTTTTGACCTTTAGCAATTTATTACATGGAGTACAATACACAGCGTGAGCACATGATTTTGCCCGAATATGGCCGTAACGTTCAGAATATGATCGCCTATGCCATGGAAATCGCAGACCGCAACGAGCGGAACAGGGCTGCAAATGCTATTATTGAGGTGATGGGGCAGTTGAACCCGCACCTGAGGGACGTCGACGATTTTAAGCACAAGCTTTGGACACACCTTTTCGTGATGTCGGATTTCAAGCTCGATGTGGATTCGCCTTATGAAAAACCGGACCGCGAAGTGCTGAACGAAAAGCCTGAATTGATGGGCTACCCGAAAAACCGCATCCGCTATGGCCATTACGGAAGCTATACCGAGCGCATTGTGAAAGAAATCGCACGGGAAGAAGATCCGCGGGTGAAAGAAGTATTGACCAATGCGATGGCGAACTTTATGAAGAAGCAATTCCTGGCTTATAATAACGATGCCGTTGAAAATAATGTGATTGCACAGCAATTGTCAGACCTCACCAACGGGGAGCTGGTGCTCGAAAACCCGGACAACCTGATGCAGACCAATCACATCCTCAAAACCTTTGGTTTTACGCCGAATAAGCGCAATAAAAAAGGACAGGGCGGATCAAACAATAACAACAATAAAAACCAGAACCAGAAGAAATTCGCAAAAAAGAAGTATTAATCCATGGCGTCTTTTGAAATTCATGGCGGTAAACCGCTGAAAGGGGAACTGATCCCGCAGGGGGCAAAAAACGAGGCCTTGCAGATTTTGTGTGCGGTGCTGCTCACTCCTGAAAAAGTGACCATTTCCAATATTCCCGATATTATTGATGTCAACAAGCTCATTAACCTGCTGCAGGCGATGGGAGTAAAGACCGAAAAGGTAGAAAAAGGAACGTTTGTGTTCCAGGCCAAAGACGTCGACATCAAATACCTCGAAAGCGAAGATTTCAAAAAGCGTGCTGCCGCGCTGCGTGGTTCCATTATGATTGTGGGGCCTTTGCTGGCGCGTTTCGGCCGTGGTTATATCCCGAAGCCGGGGGGAGACAAAATCGGTCGCCGCAGGCTGGATACCCATTTCGAAGGCCTGGCTATGCTGGGTGCTCAATTCAATTACGATGCCGGAGAGCATTTTTACTCCATCGAATCCAAGAAACTCAAAGGCGCCTACATTCACCTCGACGAGCCATCCGTAACCGGAACGGCCAATATCCTGATGGCGGCGGTTCTGGCTGAAGGACAAACAACGATTTACAACGCGGCTTGTGAGCCCTACTTGCAACAATTGTCCAAAATGCTCAATTCGATGGGAGCGAAGATCGAAGGGATCGGTTCCAACCTGTTGCGTATTGAAGGAGTGAAAAGCCTGGGAGGTTGTTTCCACCGCATTTTGCCGGATATGATCGAAATCGGGAGCTTTATCGGGCTTGCCGCGATGACCAAATCCGAAATTACGATTAAAGATGTGAGCTACGATAACCTCGGGATCATTCCGAATGTATTTCGCAAATTGGGGATCAAGCTGGAGCGCCGGGGTGACGATATTTTCATTCCTGCACAGGATTCGTATGAAATCGATACCTTCATCGATGGCTCGCTCCTGACGATTGCCGATGGTCCGTGGCCGCTTTTCACACCGGATTTGCTTTCCATTGTGCTGGTGGTTGCAACGCAGGCCAAGGGCAGTGTACTGATTCACCAGAAAATGTTTGAATCGCGCCTCTTTTTCGTCGACAAGCTGATTGACATGGGAGCGCAGATCATTTTGTGTGATCCGCACCGTGCTACGGTGATCGGGATGGACCATGCCCATACGCTGAAAGGTATTTCCATGACTTCGCCGGATATCCGGGCCGGGGTTTCCCTTTTGATTGCCGCTTTATCCGCCAAAGGAAAAAGTGTGATCCACAATATTGAACAAATTGACCGCGGTTACCAGGATATCGATATCCGTTTGAACAACCTCGGCGCAGATATACGCAGAATAGGATGAGAATAATCAGTTTAGCGGCCATCGCGGCTTTTTTGCTGCTCGGAAGCTTCGCCGTAAACCCGAAAGTGGGCGATAAGGCGCCGGATATTGAATTGATCAATAAAGAAGGAAAAAAAGTCAAGCTTTCTTCCCTGAAGGGCAAGCTGGTGCTGATCGATTTCTGGGCTTCCTGGTGCGGGCCGTGCCGGAAGGAAAACCCGAATGTGGTGGAAGCCTACAACAAATACAACAAAAAGAAATTCAAAAATGCCAAAGGCTTTGAGGTCTTCTCCGTGTCGCTTGACCGTTCCGAGGAGCCCTGGAAAAAAGCCATTGACGCCGATAAACTGGTTTGGAAAAACCACGTTTGGGATAAAGACGGACTGGCTTCCAAAGCTTATGGCGTATATTCCATTCCTTCCGCTTTCCTGGTTGACGGAAAAGGCGTTATCGTAGCGTCCGGTTCGTCCCTTCGCGGAATCGGACTGCATGTCGAAATCGAAAAGCAACTCAAAGAAACATCAAAAAAGAAGTAAGCAACGGATGGTATAGCTATACGGGCGCCTTCCTCAGCCCGGAGGAGGCGGCTTATTTTTTTGATTTTTTCGCAAATAACCTGGCCTGGGAAAGCGGGCGGATCACACTTTTTGGTAAAAGCTACGATACGCCGCGCCTGGAAGCCTTTTATGCTGAGTCCGGCCAGGAATACAGCTATTCCGGTA
>CBINGV010000336.1:0-3974 GCA_966250255.1 uncultured Flavobacteriales bacterium
TATCTCGCCGGACAGGGCGGGGCATTCCCGGTAAACAATATTACAGCCGAACGCTGCTATATCGGCGGCTTAAGCATTTGCGGGAGCGGATGGATTGTAAAAAACAATTTCATCGGTTCTTCAAGCATTAACAACAACAGCAATGTGATTTTGAGCAATAATTTCCTGCTGTCTTATGTCACCAGCTCCGACAAACCAAGCGTGGTTATTTCCAACAACGTGTTCCTCAGGTCTTATATCAGCTCCGTGAGCTACGCCAACATTACGAATAATTTCTTCATCGAGGTACCACTGCCGGCAACCAGCTATTTCAGCGGCTCACAAAATACCTACAACAAAAACATTTTCATTTACGCCGATCCGCTCAACTACCAGAACTTTCCTTTGGCGGGCAATACGGGTGTAGGTAACCTCAACACCACGGCCGGGCAGTTTATGTCTACCATTCCGTTGAGCGTTAGTTTGTCTGACTCAAGAAACTACAACTGGCAGCTGAATGCTTCTTCCCTCGGCGCTGATTACGGAACGGACGGAACCGATGTCGGCGTTCACGGCGGGAGCTTCCCGATGCCGAACATGAGTGGAGCTTGCACTATGCCGCAAATGGTGAGCATGGATATCCAGAATTCGGTGATCCCGCAAAACGGAACTTTAGATGTGAATATTAAAGCCAGGGGACAAAAATAATCCCGGCGGTTTAGTACTAAAATATTCATCTTTTAAAAGTTTCGATTATGAAAATAATTAAAAAGCTTATTTTCCTCTTGGTTCTTTGTACCGGCGGGAAAATGACCCTCGCGCAGAATGATCCGCCCTTGTGGTCATGGGCTCAAAAAATGGACGGGACGATGATTGGTTCGGCAACTAACCCGGATGGCGAAAGTTATGTATTGGGGACGTATAGCGGTTCGATTACCTTCGGTAGCACGGTTTTGACCGGTGGAAGCGTATACGTCGCAAAGTACGATGCAGACGGGAATATCCTTTGGGCAAGGGACGCAGGAAACGGATCGGTTACACCCGCAGATATTGCCGTTGATACCACCGGGAACTATTACATCACGGGCTCTTTTTCAGCAACGGCCGGCTGGGGCTCAATCAGCTTGACAAGTGTAGCGATGACGGATATGTTCGTTGTAAAATACAACGATGCAGGTACGGCGTTGTGGGCCCAGAAAGCTGGTGGAACAGATGTGGATAAAGGAAATGGGGTCGCCGTGGACGGACAGGGAAATGTTTTCGTCGCTTCTTCGGTTTATTTGTCCAGCTATTACAGTGCCCGCTTATATAAATACAATAGCTCGGGCGTTCAGCAATGGGTGTCAGATGCAGGTGGCTTCAACAGCAGCGCCGTAAGCGCAAATGCAGTTTCGACAGATGAATACGGGAACAGTTATTACACCGGTTATGCTTACCAGGCTGCCTGGGGTGGCTGGTACTTTTTTGTTCAAAAAAATGACCCGGAGGGGAACACGGTCTGGCACCGTCGCGCTACGGGCACATTCAACGGAGGAAAAGACATCATTGCCGACAACTCCGGTAATACATATGTAACGGGAAGTTTCAGCAGCAATGCAACTTTCGGTTCTTATACGATTTCTTCATCCGGTAATACGGACATTTTCCTCGTAAAATACGATGCAGCCGGACAAATTGCCTGGCTCAAAAAAGCCGGGGGAGTGGATAGCGATTCTGGGGCCGGGGTTGCGCTGGACGGGAACAGGAATGTTTACCTCACAGGAAAGTTTCAGCAGAATGCCGTTTTCGGGCCTTTTTCCATTTCCAACATTACCGGTGGTGTTTACGATATGTTTGTTGCCCGGTATAACTCCATGGGAGAAGAATCCTGGGTGAGCAACGCAGTAGGCGCTGGTGTGGACGGCGGAAACCGGGTTGGTGTGGATGCAGCGGGAAATGCCTATATTTCAGGAAGCTTTTCAACATCCATTGCTTTCGGAAGCACTTCACTAACCGGCAGTTCCAACAAGCCTTTCCTGGCTAAAATCGGGGCAAGTGTCCCGGATACGATTTCCATTTCAACGCTGCCTTTGGAAACCTATACCTACATCGCAGGAACAGGTATCAGCGTTGAATTTGATACCACCGGTACCTTTGAGGCAAACAATCATTTTACCTTACAGCTATCGGATGCGTCCGGGAGCTTCTTCTACCCGAAAAATATCGGCACAGGCACAACCAGCCCAATCCAGGGGGTGATCCCGGTACAAACAATTTCTGCCGCCGCTTACAGGGTACGTGTTATCTCAAGCGACCCGGAAGTGACCGGAACGGACAACGGAAGCAATATCTCGATCAACAGTCCTTCTTTGCAGATTACACCTGACTGGACGTGGGCTGAAACTCCCGCCGGCACGGTCATCAATATGGCAACCGATTCCATCGGTGGAAGCTACGTTTTAGGGACATACAGCGGCTCAGCTGTTTTTGGGAGCACCACATTGACCGGGGCCAGCGTTTATATTGCTAAATATGCTGCTGACGGCCAGGTGCTTTGGGCACGAAATGCCGGAAGCGGTACATTTACCCCATCTGACATTACGGTTGATATAAACGGGAATTATTACCTGGCGGGCAAATTTCAAACCTCGGCAACTTTTGGGGCCATTACCCTGACAACAACTGTAGACAACCCCTTTGTAGTTAAATACAACGATGCAGGTACAGTGCTTTGGGCTCAAAAAACGACGGCATTGAATGCAATTAATGTACAAAGTGTGGCCGTTGACCCTTTTGGAAATGTCTTCCTTACAGCTGAGCAAGGCAGCGCTTCATATGCGTTTTATCTCTACAAATTTGATGAAATGGGGGTTTACCAATGGAATTATCCGTACGGTACGCACAACTCTTTTGGGGTTACAACAAACCAGGCCGTTGCTGCAGACGTTTTCGGAAACAGCTACATGGCCGCTTATTACTACAACGGTTCAAGTTACATATACGCCAACATAAAAACCGACCCGGATGGCAATAATGTCTGGACACGGACAACCACCGGGCCGGTTTACGGGAGCATTGACGTTGCGGCTGACGCTTCAGGAAACAGTTACGTTACAGGAGCATTTAGCAGTACAGTGACTTTTGGGACAACTTCCCTCACCTCCGCAGGGTCTTATGACATGTATCTCGTAAAATACGATGCAGCAGGCCAGGTTGCCTGGGCGAAAAGCGCCGGCGGGATTGATTCCGATTATGGGGACGCTGTGGCGGTTACCAAAACGGGGGATGTTGTGGTGACAGGAAGGACCCAGCATTCAGCCTTTTTCTCCGGGATTAATATTTCCAATTTCAACAGTGGCGTAAGCGACGTGTTTGTTACTAAATATACCGCTGCCGGTAATGCCCTGTGGGTAAAGCAGGCAGGCGAAATTTATACGGACAGGCCAGTCAGCCTGGGGGTTGATCGCGATGGAGCATCTTATGTTCCGGGCAAATTCGGCTACAGCATTAATTTTGACGGCATCCCGCTCACAGGAGGACAAACAGCTTCTTTCCTGGCAAAAATCGGTTCCCAGTATCAGCTAACTATCGGGGAAGCTTCGCTTCTGGAAGGACTGGGCCTGTGTGGAGGTAACGTCATCAAAATCGAATACCCGGTTTCCGGCGTTTTCAATGCAGGCAACACCTTTACGGCCCAGTTATCGGATGAAAATGGTGATTTTACGTCGCCAACCGGCATCGGCAGCGTTTCAACGGCTTTAAACAATACGATTTATGCCGTGATCCCGGACGTAACAGCCGGAACCGGCTACCGCATCCGCGTTGTCAGCTCTGATCCTGTGCTCACCGGCCCGGACAACGGAATGGATATCTCCATCAATTCAGGCGCTTGCGACAGCGTTACACCTGTTTTGGAAGTATTTCCGATTGTTGCCGGCGAGTATTTCTTCGATATCGATCCGGGTGTCGGCAATGGGCAGGCAATCAGCGTAACGCAGGGTGACAGTGTTTCCCTC
>CBINGV010000337.1:0-3961 GCA_966250255.1 uncultured Flavobacteriales bacterium
ATCGCGGCGAGGATTTCGCGTAACCGGGCCTCGTGGGTGCAAAAAACCGGCTCGCGATGACAGCGGTAGCCCTCGTTGTAGACGGAATGAAAATTCAGGGTGAATATTTTGTGGTCCATAGCTGAAAAACGAAGAAGTTATGGAAAGGGTTGGCGGGGCAGGTAGAAAAATCATTCATTTTAAACTAACTTTGCATACCGGATGAAATACGAGAATGATATTGAAATTGCGAAGCAGCAGCTGGCGCAGACCAAAAAGAACCTGGAAAAGCTGGCAAAAACCCGGCGCAGGGAGCTGGATGATCTGTTTCATCCCGAGCATGAAAAAATTTTCAAAAAGATCGATTGCCTCGCCTGTGCGAACTGCTGTAAAACGACCAGCCCGATTTTCCGCGACATTGATATCAAGCGCATTGCCAAACGCCTCCGGGTCAGCGAAAAACAGTTTGTCCATGACAGCCTGCGCCGCGACGAGGACGGCGATTATGTGCTGAAAAGCTCACCCTGCCTGTTCCTCGAAGAAGACAATACCTGCCGGATTTACGAGGACCGGCCGCTGGCCTGCCGCGAATACCCGCATACTGACCGCAAAAACATGTACCAGATTATGAACCTGACCATTTTAAATTCAGTAATTTGCCCGGCGGTTTCGCAGATCGTCCGGAAAATCAATGCGGCTTCTGAAAAATAACTTATTTAATGGGCTAAATTGAATCTTCATACGCGCATTAAGCCATTAGCATATTACCATATTCACGCATTAGATTTGCAGATATAAAAAAAAAGAATAACTTTGCTTACCCACATCATGAGATGAATGATTGATTTTCAAACGCTGACGGTATCCGAACGATGTAAAGAGGTATTCGATCTTCAGAAAAGCTACATCAAAATCGAGCGGCAACTCGCCGTTATGGTTTCTCATTTCGGTTATTTTTCCCAGGACCTTGTCAACGGATTCAGTGAAAGTGCGGAAGAAATCCTGGTGTCGGCCGGCGAAAAAAAGCAGCTTATCAAACGGATCTTTTCCATTCTTATCGAGGGCTTGCAAAACATTCGCGTACACGGAGAGGCTGACGATAACGGCGATCATTACGGATCCTTCATCCTGGCTAAGGATGCGGAGAAATACATCATTCTTTTCGGGAGCCTCGTGAAGCAGGAAAACAAAGAAAGCCTCGAAGCCCGGATTGCGAACCTCAACGCGCTCGAAGAAGATGCCCTTAAAGAGCATTACATGTCCGTGCTTTCCAACGGGATTGTTTCCGCCACCGGGAATGCCGGATTGGGTTTCATCACCATGCGCAGCAAATCCAAAATGCCCTTGCACATCAAATTTTACCCGGTTTCGGAACAGTTTTACTTCTTTACTACCGAAATTACCTTAATGAAAGAACAATAATGTCATCCGGAAACCCGAAAACCACCCTTTTTTACAATCCCGATTGCTCCAAATGCCAGGAAGCCATGTGCCTGCTGGATGATTCGCATGTTTCTTATGAAGTGCTTGAATACCTGACGGATGTTCCCACCAAAGCGGATTTGGAACAGATCAGCAAAGCCTTGCATTTACCGCCGATCGCTTTCATGCGCACCGGTGAGCCGGAGTTTCAGCAGTTTTATGCCGGGAAAGAGCTCAGCGATGAGGAATGCTACGAAGCCATGCTCCGCTTTCCGAAACTCATTGAGCGCCCCATCCTGGTACAGGGAAACAAGGCCATTATCGGGAGGCCGCCATCAAAAATACTGGATTTAATCGCTTAATCCTTCAGCTTGCAATTCTGGTAATCCTGCCAGCCGAAAGAATAACTGGCTGAGCTGCAGGCTGCTTTCGCATCTTTTTTCTTTTTGGCTTCAATCGGCAGGTTCGTCACGATCGGGTTCCAGGTTTCACCATTGACCACACGGGTACATTCACATTGGTAGACCTTTTCGCAGGAGGCGGCAGCAAGCGCAAGAAAGACAAAGAAGACAGCTTTTTTCATGGACAGTTTGATTAACGATAGCTGCAAATCTAATTAATTTTCACGGAAGCTGCCCTGATTTTTTTTTCGCGGCCGTCAAATTGCCAGTTTTTTATTACTTTTGCACTTTAATTTAAAAAACACTGTTAATGTCATATTTATTTACCTCGGAATCTGTTTCAGAAGGGCACCCGGATAAAGTTGCCGACCAGATTTCAGATGCGCTTATCGATAACTTCATGGCTTTCGACCCGTCTTCGAAAGTAGCATGCGAGACCTTGGTAACGACCGGTCAGGTAGTACTGGCAGGAGAAGTAAAAACAAACACCTACCTGGATGTTCAGAAAATCGCCCGTGAAGTAATCACGAAAATCGGTTACACGAAGTCCGAGTACATGTTTGAAGCTCAATCCTTCGGGATCCTCTCTGCGATTCACGATCAGTCGGAAGACATCAACCAGGGTGTTGACCGCAAGGTGGAAAACAACGACTTTGAAGCAAAAGCCAATGCACAGGGTGCAGGCGACCAGGGAATGATGTTCGGTTACGCAACGCGTGAAACGGACAACTACATGCCGCTGGCGCTTGACCTCGCTCATAAAATTTTACAGGAATTGTCCTGGATCCGCAACAACGAGCCGGGAGTAATCGGCTACCTGCGCCCGGATGCCAAGTCACAGGTAACGATCGAGTACTCCGACGACAACATCCCGCAGCGTATTGATTCCATCGTGGTTTCAACCCAGCACGACGATTTCGGTACCGAAGCGGAAATGCTGAAGAAAATCAAGGAAGATGTGATCAACATCGTCATCCCGCGCGTAAAAGCCAAACTGAAGCCGGAACTGCAGCCTTTGTTTACGGATAAAATCACGTACCACATCAACCCGACCGGGAAATTTGTGATCGGCGGCCCGCACGGGGATACGGGTTTGACCGGCCGTAAAATCATCGTGGATACTTACGGCGGTAAAGGCGCTCACGGAGGTGGTGCTTTCTCCGGGAAAGATCCTTCCAAAGTAGACCGTTCGGCTGCTTATGCAACCCGTCACATTGCGAAAAACCTGGTAGCTGCCGGTTTGTGTGATGAAGTGCTCGTCCAGGTTTCCTACGCGATCGGTGTGGCCAAGCCTTGCGGTTTGTACATCAACACTTACGGAACGGCGAAAGTCGGCATGACTGACGGGGATATCGCCCGCATCGCAGAAGGCATTTTCGATTTGCGTCCATACGCGATCGAGCAGCGCCTGAAACTGCGTAACCCGATTTACTCCGAAACAGCGGCTTACGGCCACATGGGACGTAAAAACGAAGTGGTGAAAAAACGCTTCACTTCTCCTGACGGAAACGTGATCGAAAAAGAAGTGGAACTCTTCACCTGGGAAAAATTAGACCACGTAGACGCCGTTAAAAAAGCGTTCAACTTATAAGATTCTTCTTATTTTAAATGGAAATCCCGCTTCGAAAGAGGTGGGATTTTTTGTTTGGTAGCCGGAATGTGGCCTCCGGTCGAATGATGCCGGCAGGCAAAAATTTTTCTCCTTAACTTTATCAGGTGAAAAAAGCATGCGTCTATCTCCTTTTATCGCTTCTCCTGTTTAACAGCTCACTTGGCGAATTGTGCAAGCTGCCGAAGCTGTACGCCCATTTTATGGAGCACAAAAACCAGGATAAGAATATGGGCCTCCTGGATTTCCTGGGTATGCATTATGGCGGTGACGACCAAAACAGCAAGGACCAGGACCGCGACATGGAACTGCCTTTCAAAAAAATAGACAGCCACAGTTTTATTGAAGTCGTGTGGCTTTCTTCCGGTCAAGCGGTTTTATCCCCTAAAAATTTCCCCGCAGAAAAACGGATGCTTCTGCCTGTCCGGAATTTTAACCTGGCGGACCCTTCCCTGGCCAGTCTTTTCAAGCCGCCGATCGCCTGATTTTTTCTTTGCCGGCCATTTTACTGAACCGGGCCGGCCTTTCCCTTCAAATAAAAACGGTGCCT
>CBINGV010000338.1:0-3945 GCA_966250255.1 uncultured Flavobacteriales bacterium
GTGCAATAGAAATACCGGACAGGAACAAAGTAAGGAGGACATATTTGAGGTGAATAGCTCTCATTTTTATTTACGCAAAAGTAAGCTATTTTCTTTGTAAATTCAATCTGGTTTTGTAATTTTACTCGTTAAATAAACGCAATTCCATGCTTAAAAAACAGTTTTTATACGTTTTTGCGGGACTACTACTGCTATTCTCCTGTAAAAAAGATGTTGACGAAGTGGATTTTCACCACGATTATTTCCCTCTCGAGGAAGGCACTTTTGCCGAATACATGGTGACCCGGATTTACCATGACGATGTTTCGAATATTCACAAAACAACTATTTACCAGCTCAAAACCGTTGTCGGGGACACGATCATTGACAACGAGGGGCGCATTGCCCGTAAATTTGAGCGTTACATCTACGATACCCTGCTGAACGAATACAAAATACAAGATGTCTGGACGGCGATTGTTGACCAGGAGCGGGCCGAGCTCGTGGAAGAAAACCAGCGGGTGATCAAGCTTGTTTTTGCACCGACCCTTTCGAAGGAATGGGATATGAATGCTTTCAATTCCTTCGACCCGGTAATGTTGTATTACAAAAATATCCATAAGCCATACACGGTCAATAACATCGAATTTCCAACCACGGTAACGGTGGAGGAAGATTCGACGCACAACCTTATCCAGTACAAGCGCAAATACGAAGTTTATGCCGAAGGCGTGGGCCTGATCCGGAAACATTACCAGGATTACTCCATCAACAACTTTGATGAAACCAGCCCGATAAAAGGCGAGGAGATTTTCTATGTCATTACCAATTACGGAAAAGAATAATAAATTTGTGCCCATAAAAACATTGAATGGATCTCAGCGCTGTTAAATTCGATTGCAAACACTTCAAAGGAACCGTACCCTGTAAACCGAACAAAGAACATGGCAGCGTGTGTCCCGCCTGCTCGTATTATACCCCGATTGGTAAGCGGATCCTGATCATTAAACTGGGCGCCCTGGGCGATGTCATCCGCACGACCCCTTTGCTGGTCCGCCTGAAATCCATGTATCCCGATGCCCATGTTACCTGGCTGACGCTGAGCCCCGCCATCCTTCCGAAACAGGAAATCGACCTGGTCTATGCGCTGGATGCCGTGAGCCTGTTCAATATTTCAAACAGTGAATACGATATTGCGATCAACCTCGACAAGGAAGAAGAGGCTTGTAAACTGCTTACCCAGGTGAAAGCCGGGAAAAAATACGGCTTTACCTGGAAAGACGAACATATCTGGATCGCCGATCCTGCTGCTGAACATAAGCTGCTGACCGGTCTTTTTGACGATTTGTCGCGCAGCAATACCAAGAGTTACCTCGAAGAAATTTTTGAGATCTGCCACCTCGATTTCCGGGGGGAAGAATACCTGATCAACCTCAATCCGGCGCTTTCGGAAAAATGGCGGCAGCATTTCGCTGCGCTGACGGATAAGCGTATCGTGGGCTTGAATACGGGCTGCGGTCCCCGCTGGAACACGCGTTTGTGGCCGGTGGAATATTGGAAGAATCTGGCTCAAAAACTGGTGGCCGACGGTTGTTTCCCGGTTTTCCTGGGGGGCGAGCTGGAACATGAAAAAAATCAGCTGCTGAGCCGCGAAACGGGCGCCTACTACCCGGGGCACTTCTCCCTCGAGGAATTTATCGCCCTGACGAACAATACGGACATTATCCTGACGCAGGTTTCCATGATGATGCACATCGCCACGGCCCTGAAGAAGAAAATGATCCTGATGAACAATATTTTCAACCCGCACGAATTCGAGCTGTACAAACGGGGCGAAATTGTGGGGCCGCCCGAAGCCTGTATCTGTTATTACGGAAACAGCTGCCTGAAAGGCGAATCCTGTATGCATAACATCCTGCCGGATGCGATCTTTGATGCCATCAAACGAAATTAAGCGTGAAAATAGCTTTTTTATCTACCTTTTATCCCTTGCGTGGCGGAATCGCGCAGTTCAACGCCCTGGTTTACCGGGAGTTTGAAAAAACAAACGAAATCAAGGCTTTTACCTTTAAAAGACAGTATCCCGATTTTTTGTTCCCGGGGAAAACACAATATGTGACCTCCGAAGACAAGGCCGATCCGATAGATTCGACCGCGGTGCTCGATAGCATCAATCCCTTTTCGTATGCCAAAACGGCTTCCCGGATCAAGGCTTTTGGCCCCGACCTGGTGCTCACGAAATACTGGATGACCTTCTTTGGTCCGAGTCTTGGCTTTGTGTTGGGCAGGCTGCGGAAATCCGTTCGGATCAGCATCCTGGACAATGTCATCCCCCACGAAAAACGCTTTTTTGATTCGGCCTTCAACCGCTATTTCCTGAAACGGAATGACGGTTTTATCGTGATGTCGGACAAGGTGCTCCGCGATTTGCTTTCCATTCGCCCGGACGCGAAATATCTACGGATCAACCACCCGGTTTACAACCAGTTCGGAGATAAAATGGAACGAAGCGAGGCCCGGCAAAAACTGGGGCTTGAGCCCTCGAAAAAAACACTGCTCTTTTTTGGGATTATCCGCGATTACAAGGGGCTTGATTTGCTGATTGACGCTTTTGCGCAGCTGGATGAAAGCTACCAGCTGGTGGTGGCCGGCGAGGTGTATGGCTCTTTCGAAAAATACGAGCAGCAGATTGCCGCACACCCGCTCAAAAAACAAATTCATCTCTTTAACCGCTACATCGGCGATGATGAGGTGACGCTTTTTTTCTCGGCGGCCGATGTGTGTATTTTGCCTTACAAATCAGCTACTCAAAGCGGGATTACGAGCATTTCCAATCATTTCCTGCTGCCTTTGATCGCGACGGATGTCGGTGGCTTGAAAGAAACAATCGAAGACGGAAAAACCGGGTTGATTGCTTCCAAAAGCGAGGCAGGTGAAATTGCTTCGAAAATCCGCTATTATTTTGACCAGCGGCTGAAAGACCGGTTTTCGGCGGAGATCGCCCTGCAAAATGACGAAAATTCCTGGGAGAATTTTTGCCGCAAATTACTGGCATTTTACGAGGAGCTGAAGAAGTCGAAGTAATTGTTCCCGTAAACTAGCCTGCCGGGTTAAAATTAATTCCATCAGAGAGCGGGAAAAGCATTCCTGCGGACGGTACGGATTTGTTTTTTGATACAGTGTTCAAAATAAACAGCAAATAATTTTTTATTCCTTGAATATGAAAACTAAAAGTTCTATATTTGCGGGCTTAAAAAATTAATAACCAACATAGCGATTATGCGTAATAAAGGATTTTTTTGGATATTGACAATTACTTTAGCAGTTGTATGTATATACCAATTATCATTTACCTGGGTGTCAAGCTCCGAGGAGAAAAAAGCTGAAAAAGAGGCAGTTATTTTAGTGGATGAGCTCCGCGAAAAAGCCAAAAAGAACGGTGGGATCGAATTCCTGCCAAACGGGGATACCATCAATTTTAATGATCCTGAAGCGGAAGACTTTGCGAAAGCAGCTTTCGTGAACGACATCTTGAAAAACAAGGCAGACAAGCCGGTTTACCCGATCATCGGATCTACTTTCCAGAATGTAAAGGCAAAGTCCCTGGCTTTCGGTCTTGACCTTGTGGGCGGTATGAGCGTTACGCTCGAAATTTCCGTGCCGGAACTGGTAAAAAGCTTTGCACGTAACCCGAAAGACCTGAAATTCAAAAAGCCGTATGACCGTGCTTTGCATACTCACCTGACCCAGGGAGGCGATTTCATTGACCTGTTCCGCAAGGAATTTGAAAAAATGAACAGCAATGACCTGATGGTGCGTGAAATGTCAATCGGTGAGGTAGACGAGCTGAGCAAAAACTCCAGCAACTCGGATGTGGTAAGCTTCCTGAAAAACAAGGTTTCTTCTTCCATGGACGGCGTTGAGCAGATCATGAGCAGACGTATCAACCAGTTTGGTGTGGCGCAG
>CBINGV010000339.1:0-3911 GCA_966250255.1 uncultured Flavobacteriales bacterium
TTTGTTTCTTTTTCCTGGACAAAATAAGCCGTCAAGAATACGGCGAGCACCGCAATGCCGCTGATCAGCGGAACGAGGTAATGCCTGAAATTGCGCTTATCATCATTGAAAATCAGTTTTTTCTGGTACACCCACAGGTTAATGGGCATCATCAGCACACAAGCCACCAGCAAGGGGGTCAGGAAACGGGCAATGAAATCCAGGCCGATGCGCAGCAGGAAATAAAAAAAGATGATAAAGGTGATGTTGAGCAGGTAAAACGCAAAAAAACGAATGGCTACCGTGCGGTTTTTCAGGGTAACGATCTGGAAGGTATACAGCAGGCCGAGCAACAATCCGATCAGGTTGAGGATATCAATAAAGGAAAAGCGGATGTCCATAGCGCAGCGAAATGAACCGTAATAATATTAAATTTTTACCTTTTTAAAAAATTCTTTTAAAATATTTTCATTGTCGGAAGCAGCGGTGAAAATTTCCATCAGCTTCGGGCGGCCGTTTTCTTCATATGTATAAAAATCAGCCAATTGCCCTTCCATTTCTTCCAAACTATGCGCCTGGCAATAATCGACGTTGAAATTCCGGCAAAGGTACTCCGCCCGGAAATTGTTGTTGTATACAAAAAATTCATCCTGTTCCGGCGTGGAATCCGGGCCGGGGATAATCCGGAAAATGCTGCCCCCCCCGTTGTTTATCAGGAAAACCCGGAAATTGGGGGTCAGCAAATGGTTCCAAAACGCATTGCTGTCGTAAAAGAAAGACATATCGCCGGTAATAAGCGTATTCCAGCTGTCTTTTTTCAGGAAAGCATGCCCGGCCGCTGTGCTCGTACTACCGTCAATCCCGCTGGTCCCGCGGTTACACCAATAGGTGATACTCTGTACCGGATCGAAGAGCAATGAATAGCGGATCACGGAGCTGTTGGCGAGATGCAGGTGCGAATTTTCCGGAACGCTGTCCAGCAACACGTTGAACACATGCAAATCCGAAAAATGGCTGGTCGCGTCAAAAAAGTGGCGGGATTTCTCCTGCACCAGGTAATCCAGCTGCTTCCATTTCAAGCCGAAAGTAGATGCCGAACCGATGCCAAGCCTATTCAGGCTCCGGATAAACTGTGCAGCCGGCAGCTCAAAGGAATGCGTCATCTGTTGAAACGTATCCATATCGGTGAAATCTTCCCCGATCTTCCAGTGTTCCGCAGCCGGATTTTTACGCAAAAAAGCCTTGATTTTTTTGGAAACCACAGCCCCGCCGATGTAAACGAGCAAATCGGGAGAAAAAAGCGCTTCATCTTCCATCGCGTTAAGCGCACGGTCGATGCAATGCACAAAGGAGGAATCCACCAGGTTGGAGGTATTTTCCACCAAAACGGCCACCGAAGAATCCTGTTTGGCCAACTGACGCAGTTCATTCAGCAGAGCCGGATCGGGCGTCAGCTGCCCGCAGACGATCATCTTTTTTTCGTAGGTTGACCAGGCTGTTTTGACTTCCGACATGTGGGATGTGCTCAACTCTTTTTTCGGAATTTCAAAGCGAATGACTTTCGGCACTTCTGTTTCAGTAAGCTCCGTTTGCTGGTACAAAGGTTCGGTGAAGGCGACATTGATGTGCACCGGACCTTTCGAAACGCCATTTGCAGCATGAAAGGCCTTCGATAATTCACGGCTGATGTACCAGGCATAATCCGGGTGCGTGATCGTATCGTCGATCGTCAGCGAATGATTGATGTGGTTTTTGTACAGCTCATGCTGCACGATCGTTTGTCCATCCCCCTGGTTGACCCAGGTTTGCGGCCGGTCGGCGGTAAACACCAGCAAGGGGATGCGCTGGTAATAGGCCTCGGCCACAGCCGGGTAATAATTGAGCGGCGCCGAGCCCGAGGTGCAGAGCAAACCGACCAAAGCCGTTGTTTGCTGCGCCATGCCCAGGGCAAAGAAAGCAGCCGAACGCTCATCGGGCACCACCACACATTCGATTTCGGGATGGCGGTTAAAGGCAATAATCAAAGGTGCATTTCGCGATCCCGGCGAAACAACCACGTATTTTAATCCCAAAGCCACGCAGTTGCTGACTAAAAGCTGGACATTTTTTTTGGAGCTGGTATGCATAGCGGATCAGGAAATTTTCTGGATACAATGAATGAGCGTTTTGCTCTTGTTTTCGGTTTCGATCCATTCCATTTCGGGGATGGACTGCAGGGTATAACCGCCGCCAAGATACAGGAAAGCCTGGTCTTTGAACAGTTGGGCGCAGCGCAGGTTGACATAAAGCTTGCTGCTGTCCCCGGATGCCATCCCGATAATCCCGGTATAAAACCCGCGGCGGTGCGGCTCAACGGAATGGATCAAGCCAATGGCTTGTTCGCGCGGGTAACCGCTGATCGCCGGCGAAGGATGAATAGCACGCGCCAGTTTCCAGGCCGGAACGCCATTCAGCTCGGCTGAGATATCGGTTTTGATGTGAGTTACCGGTCCCGCCTCAAAATCATACGGGCCTTCGGTTTCTATGGATTTCAGGCCGGATTTCCGGCAAACATCCGTGATATAATCGCTTACAATCTGCTGTTCGTGCCGTTCTTTTTCTCCCCAGCCTTCTTCTTCATTGTTACGCGTGCCCGCCAGGGCCATGGTAAACACGAAACCTTTGTGGGCTTCGAGCAGGATTTCCGGGCTGGCGCCAATCCAGGTGCCGAGCTTTTCATCGGAAAAAAGGTAAATGAACGCCTGCGGGTAAGTTTCGGAAAGCTCATCGAAAAGTTCCATGGCGTGCTGCTGGTCAAAACTGACCGGTTTCACACGTGAAAATACCGCTTTTTCCATTTGCATCAGGTTGAGGCCATTCAGCAGTTCATGTGCCTGCAAATAGTACTCGCGGGCTGTCATCACGTAAGGTTTTTCACTTCCTTCAAAATAAGCAGGCCGGCCATCCCCCTCGACGGCTTCAAACACATAACATTCCGACAGATCGAAATTGGTCACAATGAAACCTTCAGCTGCCCGATCGGGATCGAAAGCGCGAAAAGAACCGAAATACAGCTCTTTGTCTTTCCCTGGAAAACGATATGCGAGGAAAGAGCTCAAATTTTGTGTTTTTTGATCAGGATGGTAATGCGGCCGGTCGAGAGGTGCTTGCGGCTTTCTTCGGCATAAATATCGACCTGCCACACGTGGGTGCTTCTTCCGATGTGGATGGCTTTTCCGACACCGATCACCCAGCCTGTAGTCACACTTCCGATGTGGTTGGCATTCACTTCCACGCCTACCGGGGCCTCTGTATTCAAGTCACACAATAAAGCCGAAGCCATGGAACCAATACTTTCAATGAGCACCACATTGGCCCCGCCGTGCAGTAAGCCCATCGGCTGATGCGTACGCCGGTCGACCGGCATGCGGGCCGTGAGGGAAACATCCGTGATTTCCGAAAACGAAATCTCGAGGTGTTCCATCATCGTGTTTTTGCAAAACGCGTTGATCTGCCCCAAATCGCTTGAACTCCATTTCATGCTCTAAAATTAGTCAATTCTGAGCGAATGAAATGAGAATTAAACGGAAATTTTTATTCGGTTCAAAAACAAAAAATAATCCTATTTTTGCAGAAAAAATCACTGATGAAAGCATTTCTTTTTACCTCCTTCTTCCTCGTCCAAAGTCTTTTATTTGCCCAACTGAAGGAAAATACCGCCCTGGTTCATCTCAAATATAGTGTTGGAAAAATCGACACCGCTTTTTATCATAATCTTGCTCCAAGTGTAGAGGTTATGCTTGGGAAACGGCTCGGCCTGAATTATAATTTCGACCTGATTTACCGCAATGACAATATTTTCCAGATGCACTCTTCGCCGGGACTGATTATCACCCCTCTTTTCATCAAATCTTATTTTACACTTTTTAATAGTAATGAGCAGGATGATTATG
>CBINGV010000340.1:0-3905 GCA_966250255.1 uncultured Flavobacteriales bacterium
GAAGTAAAACTCGATTTGATGCCAACGGCGGTGAAACAAACATCCAAGAAAGACTTTGTAACGGAATCCGTACTCCATGATGCCTCCAGCTCCTGGTATAAAATTTCAGTGCGGGCTGACGGGGTCTATAAGCTCGACCGGAATTTCCTGGCTTCCGCGGGGATTGCGGTTTCATCACTCGATCCGAATCACCTGAATGTATACGGGAACGGAAGCGGCCGCCTGCCGGAAGCCAATGGTGAATACCGGGTTGATGACCTGGCAAAGAATGCCGTTCTTTTTGTGGGGGATAGCGACAGCGAATTTGAAGATAACGAGTATTTTCTCTTTTACGGCTGGGGGCCGAATCGCTGGGATCAGCTGGGGACAACTTTTCGTCGCGACCTGAATGTTTACTCCGACGATTCTTATTATTTCATACGGATCAGCCCGACAGACCCTCCAAAACGCATTCAGCAGGTGGCTTCTACCACGCAAACGGAAACTGTAAGTGTGGACAGTTATAATTTTTACGACATTTACGAAACCGAGATCAAAAACCTTGTAAGCGGCGGAAAGCGCTGGTATGGGGAGCTTTTTGATACGGAATTGACACGCAATATTTCCTTTAATGTGCCGAATATTGTGCCTGCTTCCGAAGTGGATTTCATTTCTTCCTTTGCAAGCAACGGCAGCGATAGCGGAAGCACGATTGTGTACAGTAGCGGCGGTCTGACTTTGTTGAATTCGTCTTTGCCAACAACGCCGGAGGATTATGCCCGGAAAGAGGTGAATTTTTCATTAACGACGTCTTCTTCCTCCATCCCGCTGACGCTGACGGTCAACCGCATTAGTCCCGCTGTGCTGACTTACCTCGATAAGATCGAGTTGAATGCACGCCGTCAGCTGGTAACGATGGGCTCGCAATTCCGTTTCCGGGATGTTTTGAGCGTTGGCACCGGCAATATTTCGAAATTTAGCCTCAATAATGTTTCTGCTTCTCATTTTGTTTGGGATGTAACTGATAAACGGGAGCCGAAAATCATCCAGGGCAACCTTTCCGGTTCGGTGCTGAGCTTCAATGTGGCAACCGATAGCCTGCGCGAATTTGTTTGGTCAAATAATTCCGGCTTCCTGACGCCTTCCTTCATTAAAGAGGTGAGCGCTCAGAACCTGCACGGGCTTGCTTATGCCGACCTGCTGATCGTGACTCACCCGGATTTCCTGGCGGCAGCCCAGCGCCTGGCGCAGATCCACGAGGACGATGGAACTTCCACGCATGTGGTAACCACCGAGCAGGTGTACAACGAATTTTCCAGCGGTATGCTGGACCCGACAGCGATCAAGTGGTTTGCAAAGATGTTCTATGATCGTGCGAATGGCGATGTAAACCTGATGCCGAAGAACCTGCTGCTTTTCGGTGACGGGACCTTCGATCCGAAAAACCGGGTTTCCGACAACAATAATTTTGTGCCGACTTACCAGGTGGATAGTTCTGAAGACCATGTAAACGCATTGGTGACAGATGATTATTACGGTATGCTGGATGATGATGAGTCAATCAGCAACAGCGATATGATGGATATCGGCGTTGGGCGGATGATCATCTCCAACAACGACCAGGCGAAGGAAATGATTGATAAAATTGTGCAGTACATGCGCAAGGGGCTTGTGAGCTCCGAAACACCGATCTGTACGGATCCGGCAAGCTCGGACTGCAGCTCTTTCGGCGACTGGCGATTGAAGTGTGTGCAAATTGCCGATGATGAAGAAGAAGGCTATTTCGTCAAAACCGATACCGAGCCGCAGTATGCGGGCTTGGATGCCGATTTCCCCTTCATGAATATCGATAAGATTTACCTCGATGCTTACCAGCAGGTGACAACGGCCGGAGGAGAGCGTTTCCCGGAGGTGTTTGAAGCCATTACGGATCGTGTACAGCGTGGCGCCCTGGTGATTAATTACGTGGGCCATGGCGGGGAAGTTGGCGTAGCCGAAGAGCGCGTGATCACCATCCCGCAAATCCAGGAGTGGACCAATCTGTGCCACATGAACCTGTTTATTTCGGCTACCTGCGAGTTTACCAAGTTTGACGACCCGGCCCGTGTTTCGGCAGGTGAGTGGCTCTACCTGAATGCCAAAGGCGGCGCTATTGCTTTGATGACAACTACCCGCTCGGTGTATTTCAACGTCAACACCTCGATCGGGAAAAAGGTATTTGAAAATATTTTCGAGCGGGATGCCGATTTTCGTTCAAAAACTTTCGGTGAAATTATGACCCAGAGCAAAAACCAGGCAAACTCAAGCTCAAACAAGCGTAGCTTTAACCTGATCGGTGATCCTGCCCTCCGCCTGGCTTTGCCGCAATACCGGATCGTTACAGACAGCATCAATTCCTTTTCCCCGACAACTTATACAGATACCCTGCGGGCGCTGTCCAAAGCGGTTATCAAGGGGCATGTGGAAGATTTTAACGGCAACCTGCTGACCGATTTCAACGGCCAGATCAGCCCGACAATTTACGACAAAAAGAAAATCGTCCAAACCCTGGGCCAAAACGTGAAATCGCCGGTTATTCCTTTCGAAACGCAGAAAAATATCCTATACAAAGGCAAATGCTCGGTGACGAACGGGAAATTTGAATTTTCCTTCATTGTGCCGAAAGACATTCGCTACGATTACGGTTTTGGTAAAATTTCGCTTTACGGCAATACGGCCGAGGCGGATGCCGGCGGCTCCGAAAAACGGGTCGTTATCGGCGGGCTAGATCCGAACGGGATCAGCGACCATGCCGGTCCGGAAATAATCCTTTTCCTTAATACGGAAGAATTTGTGAATGGCGGCCTGACAGACGAATCCCCGACCCTGGTAGCGAAACTGTTTGACGAAAACGGGATCAATACGGTGGGGAATGGCATCGGTCATGATATTATGGCGGTGATCGACCAGGAAAGCGCCAACCCGATCGTCCTGAATGATTATTACAATGCGGATCTCGATACCTACCAGTCGGGAAGTGTGCGCTACCAATTGCAGAACCTGGAGCCGGGCACGCATACCCTGAGCTTTAAGGTGTGGGATGTGAACAATAACTCTTCCGAGGCCAGCATTGATTTTGAGGTGCAGAAAAAAGAAGATTTCGAATTGCGCCACGTGCTCAATTACCCGAACCCGTTTACGACCAATACGGCCTTTTTCTTTGAGCATAACCAATTGTGTTCCAACCTCGAGGTGCAGGTACAGATCTTTACGGTTTCCGGGAAGCTGGTCAAAACGATCAACCGGGAAGTGTACAACGAATGCTACCGTTCGGATGAAATTACCTGGGATGGCCGCGATGATTATGGCGACCAGCTTGCCAAAGGTGTTTACATCTACCGCCTCTCGGTAACAAATCCGGATAACGAAAAGGCAGAGAAGCTTGAAAAATTGGTTATTTTAAAGTAGCACACAATAAATATCTATTTTTGCCGTATATTTGTTGTCGAATTTTTATCCTATGTTTAAAAAATCCCTTCATTTATTATTAGCTGTAACATCCTGCCTTGCTTTTGCTTTCACAGGCTTGTCGCAAGGTGCTACAGATGATGATTTACAATTGAATACGATTACCACTGCTTTGCCGTTTATGAGCATCACACCGGATTCCCGTTCGGGAGCGATGGGGGATGTGGGTACGGCTCTCAGTGCTACTTCAAGCTCAATTTACTGGAATACGGGAGTCTTAAACTTTGCAGAAAAAAAATCCGAAATCAGCGTTTCTTATACGCCGTGGTTACGCCAGCTGACGAACGACATTCATTTATCTTACCTTTCTGGTTATACAAAAATCGGCTCACGTCATGCTGTTGCAGGGGCTTTGCGTTATTTCAGCCTGGGCGCCATTACCTTTACCGATCAGACAGGTCAAGTGATCCGTGATGACA
>CBINGV010000341.1:0-3877 GCA_966250255.1 uncultured Flavobacteriales bacterium
CGCACGGACAAATGGAGCAACATTTCTTCGTTGAGAATTTTTTGAAACCGATTAGGGTTGAAAAAGTCGTTGTGATAAAAGCCCGTTAGTTTTGCTTCTAAAATGGCATCCCGGATCAGATCAACGTCGCTGTCTTTGGAAAGAAATCCGGTGCAATGACATTGAATGGCTTTTTCGATAAAAATTCGGTTGGTGTGTGAGGTGAAAAAGATCATTTTACTATGTGGGTGATCGGCGCTAAATCTAAGGGCGGTATCAAAGCCATTTAATACAGGCATATTGACATCCATAAGCACTACTTCAGGAATCAGCTTACTTTTAGATACTTTGTCCAGGAAGTCTTCTCCGTTCTCAGCGCAGAAGATCACCTGGAACTCAGGGAAGCTATTAAGTGAATGCTCCAGGGCGCAGCGAACGGCATAATGGTCATCGGCAATGGCAATAGTGATTTTTTTCATGGTTATTCAATTTATCCTGCCGAGCAACCAAAGCAGGGTTTGTTAAAAAGCGTGGGCGTGGCGCTCAGCCACTCGCTCCTCAGGTGTTCGCGCACCCTTACACAAGAAACCAAGACAAACCACGCCCAACAAGGGAGCGGAAGGTCTATTTAACTTGTGCTTTTTAAATTTTGCGAACTTTGAGGAGCCAGTCAAATAGCTACGCTGCTATATCTTTACTTTTTTAATTATTCCATATACATTTTTTCATTATTACAAAGATATGATTTTATTTGAATCCCAGGCGAATGATCGCCGGGTTTTTCGATTCCTGCCTGAAGGCTTCCAGCCCGATCTTGTCTTTGTGCTTCTCCCACATTTGCTCCTTCCAGGGCGTGAATTGTGACAGCTCCACATTTACAAAAACATAGTCGATCTCCCGTCGCTCGGAAACGGTGATCAAAATCCCCGTCCGGTAAACATTGTCCCTATTGTAGGGCTGGACAATGTATGAGGAGTCAATGAGATGCGCCCGTTTAAAAACGGTGAGGATTTTGGAAATATCAGAATCGGTTAACATGATCCGTCACTTACTCCCGCCGATAGCCATGCCAATGGTGATGCCTATTCCCAATGCGGCAAAAAGCAAACCCCAAAACTCAACGCTGTTCACCAGGCGCAGTTTCTCGCGCGGTGCTTTTTCCAAACCGAACTCCAAAACTTCATCGATTAGTTGCTGCACGAACTTTTGCGCAGCAGCACGTTCTTCACGATCAAACTCGCTGATAAACTCAAAGGACTCGATCAAGTCCTGGAACTGATCGATTTTGAATTCACCCGAGAGCGGGAACAATTGCCCGATCAGGTTTTCAACCCCCATTGCCCACACATCGTGCGCCCGGTGGGAAAGGAGTTCATTCTTTTTAGTGCTGAGCAATTGCAGCGCTCTTTCTTTGGTAATCTTAACAGCCATAGCAGCTACAAAGTTAGCGAAAA
Source organism: uncultured Flavobacteriales bacterium (assembly GCA_966250255.1). Taxonomy (GTDB): domain Bacteria; phylum Bacteroidota; class Bacteroidia; order Flavobacteriales_D; family Crocinitomicaceae; genus M2408. The sequence goes on from CBINGV010000341.1 coordinate 1,434, forward strand.
AACACTAATGGAATGTAATGGCAAGTAATGGTACAATATGCGTAAACAGGGCAATCGGGGCTAAAACATGATCCGGACAACGAGGGTCGAGCGGCCCCGGAACCGGAAGATCTTCCCCCTGGAGCAATTCTTTAGTCCATAAGGCCCCAAAGCACTCCAAAATGCTCCAGGCTTTTAATGACGTATAATGGCTGGTAATGGTGTGTAATGGATTTTTAAAGGCTTTGAGGAGTTTTGGATCAAACCTGGCCGGGTTTAAAATAAAAAACGCATCGAAAAATGCATCAAATAACAAGCATAGTGCGGGGATTTTATGTGAAAAACAGGCTAAAAACAGCACTTGCAATGGTGTTTTATGAATGGCGTATAATGGGTAAATAATGCCGTAGTATGGATAAACAGGGAGTTTACATCGTTTTTCCATAAAAAACCCGGCAGGAAGTATCCTTGCCGGGAATGAAACAAAAGATTAACAAATTCCTTCAATTGATTTAACCATAGGCATTAAGGTATTAATTATTTGTATTGCGCAATGCGTTTAACGTATTCTAATAATTCCAAAAAACTCTCCTCGAGGATCATGATCTGGTGTGTTTTTTTACAATAGTAGCCCCGGAGCAGATACGAGCAGTAAAACATCCCAATTGCCGGAGCATTCCAATTGTAACTGTCTTTGACAAAGGAATATTTTTTGTAAATCTCGCCGATGGTGAAAAATCGCTTCTGCCCGTCTGGATCATCCTCCTCTTCGTAATCATGCTCGCGCGACAAGCGTTTGTTTCTAAGTGCGAATTTTTCCAGGTCTAAAAAGCTGCTTTCTATAATCATGCTTCTTTTTTCCTGCACACTTTTATAACCATGAACCAATTTGTAGGCTAAGAACATACCGATCTTAACCGGCCCCCAGTTCAACATCTTTTTCACCCGTGGGTAAGTCTCAAACAGTTCGTTCGGGGTCATTAAGTCCGAACATCCTCTGAACATCATAAGCAGCGGTTTCGTTACATATCTCACTTCTTCATCTCTTTGCCGAGGCCATGGCTGTTTATACTTTTTACCTGACTTGGAGCTGCTTTTTGAATGATTATCTACAGCTAATACGCTGAAAGTTTCAAAAAATTACATGATTCATAATTTTTTTTATGAAATTCCATGTTAAAGAAAGTTAAAATCAGATTTTCTTCAAATCCCAGCGACCTATCCCATTTAACATTTTTTCACAAAAAACGTCCACTTTTAAGGCTTTCAAGGGCTATTTTTCTTACTTATTTTTACAGGTATTTATACGTATTTTTTAACAAATATTATGATTTTAAAATCAATTGCTATGCGCGCTTAATAGTTGATTTTTAGATCGTTGAACCCACTCTCATATCCGTGCAAACTCATGCACACTTACCACCCAAGGTATATAGCTCCCCTGCCAAGCTATATGCCTTCCCTGGGTCTTTGCAAGCCTCTGCCCCGGAGGAACTTTGCCCCAAAGACAAACGACATGGAAACCCCAAAAGGCGGGGTGCTGATCACCCCAAAAGAAATCCAGCTGTTGACAGGCAGAGGTTATAAGGCTTGTCAGAAAGAACACCTTGCCATCCGCGATGCCCTGGGCAAAACGGGTGGAATGCTCTCCATAGGCGAATACTGCGCCTTTAACCAGCTCGACTACGACGAAGTAGTCCGCTATCTAAATCAATTCAGAAAATGAAAACACGACTCGCCATGAAAATCGAAAAGAACAATACGATCCTGATGTTGTGGATCAAGCACGATCCGACCCTTTGGTCGGAGCTGCGCCCCATACAAATCCGGCTGCTGCTGGATCGGATCGTCAAGGAACAGAGCTTTGAAGAAATGGCTCTTATTCACAAGACCACACCCGAAAAAATACGGCTCATTTTCGATGCCATTTTAGTGCGCATCGACCGCTACATTTCGAGTGCCGTTGCAGCCCATTTCCGAACCATAAATGCCCTGCTGGAACAACGTCCCGAACGCCCGTTTTCGGTGTGCGAAATTTACCTGAATTAACTAAAAAATTAGCCGAAAAATGAGGTAAAAAAAAGGCCGAAAAACACCAAAAATCAATGGTCTAAATTGGAGCAATTGTCTACATAATAGGTCGTAATGGTCTGATTTGGAATGGCTAAGGTGTTTTCGAGACTAATTTTGCAGTAAACGAACCCCCAAAAATATGGAATCATTACTCATTATCAACAGCACTTTAGTAGCAGTATGTCTCTACTTCGTGCGCGACTTTCATCGAGACTTTAAGGAGGTATGTAAGAAGGTCGATAAACTGGAAATGGATATCAAAATTATATCCATGAAAATGGACGGAGCAATCAAAGATGAATCTCAAGAAAAAGCAGCATGAAAGTATGGAAAGTTTTAGTAATCGGAGGGGCGGTGTACCTGGGAGGCCGCTACCTGTTCTCGCTCAAGCG
>CBINGV010000342.1:0-3863 GCA_966250255.1 uncultured Flavobacteriales bacterium
CCTGGATCAGCACACCGTAGTCTTCTACGTCACCTGCCAGCATATTTCCCGTACAGTTTCGGTCACTCGCCGAAATTGCGGTAGCTTCTCCCAGGATACGCATCCTCAATAAGGTATTTTGCACCGCACCGCCCGGAATGGTTACGTTACCGCTTACAACGTTGGAAGTACCTGCAGGAGTTGAACCCGTCAATACCAGCTCGCCTACATCCGCAAAATCACCGTCGTTATTGTAATCAATATAAGCTTCCAGCATTTCAGCACCTGAATTGGCACGAAGAGAAACGGAAAGATTATAGGCCTGCCCGGCTTCAACGATCGTATTCAGATCACAGGAGTAATCGGTATATTCTACGTTCGTCAGGGTTGAAGTTGAATTGTTAATCGTATTAAAGGTCACGTTATTCACCGTTTGGGCAAAGTTTCCTTGATTGGTAGAATTTGGTGAACAAGCCGCTGTAGGAGAAGCGCTCACCACTAGCATGCCTGTTTTTGTAACAACATCCGTCCCGAGAGCATTGGTTATACTCAGGGTCACGTCGAATGTACCGACATCATTGAAGGTAATCAATGGGTTCTGATCAGTCGAGTTATACGTCGTTGTACCATTGGTAAAAGTCCAGTTAAAGGTAATTCCCGCCCAGGCGGAAGAAGGTAGGTAAGAATTCGGGATACAGGAAGAAAGATCGTAGAATTGTACCGATTGTCCTGTTCCGCACAAAATGGATTTCCCTGCAGAAAAGTCAACGCCTGCTACCGCTACCGGAACCAGGGCATTGTTCCCGCTTGATGCCAGGAAAGAAGCACGCGTAGTCGTAACGGCAGCCTGCATCCTGGTTTTCTGATTAGCTGTGAACTCATTCTGGCAATCATCGGAAGAGTAATCCATGTAGTTATGGATAAACAAATTACTGGACGAACCGCCGTCGCAGGCATTTGCTGCTACCACACAATCGCTGGAGCTTTGGACGTGCGGCGGAGTATCGGCACAACAGTCACCCACATCGCTTCCGCAACCGTTACCAACCGGGCAGGTTCCGTTGTCGAGATCTCCTTCGAAAGTATGGAAAAGGTTTAATGAGTGTCCTATTTCGTGTACACCTGTGGATGAATACGGGTTTTCAAAGTTATTCGCTAAAATCACGGCACCGTCGCTGGCTGTTCCATGACTGCTGGCAAAGAATGCATAGCCTTGTATACCGGCACCGCCGTTATTATTATCGATTTCGGACACAAGCCAGATGTTGTAATACTTGGTCTTATCCCAGGAAATCAATGCCTTCAGTGAAGCATCCGTAATCCCTGCGGAGCTTCTGAACACGCCGGAGGCCATATATGTTGCGTTCCCGGTCATATTGAAGCGGTTGATCCCGTTTGTACAGTTACCTAAGGGATCACGAACGGCAAGCACGTATTCCACCTCGGTATCCACGCCGTTTCCATCGCCCGGAGTACCGCTTTGTTTACGCATCATCTCATTCAATCCCCGGATCGCGTCCTTGATTTGCTGGTCGGTAATGTCTGTCAGGGCATTTCCTGCGTCCATCACGTGTACAACAACCGGAATCTGGTAAACCGTACCTGCTTTCGGCTGGTAACCTCCATTCCTCAAAAAGTTGTTGAATTCCTCCGTTTTTAGTTTATACGCCGGGTCGGAGTTTTCCAGTTCCTTATGGATACTGTTGAAACCACATTTGGGGTCCCGGCTTTGGGGAGTTTTAATTTGTGTGCTCGTCTCTTCGATTTGCGACCGGAGCATACCGGTAATAAAACTCAACCCGAAAGTTAGTAATAGAATTTTTTTCATCTGCAGTGATTTAAATCGACCATGAAGATAAAAAAACGAAGGCAAACCGGACCTTTTTTTTTCGTAAAATTTTCAACACAGCGCTTTTATCGAATATTTTACCCTGTTTATCGTAAAAAACCAGGCTTTGTAAACAAAAAAAGGGCAGCGTTTAGGCTGCCCTTTCGGATTAATTGGTTTTATCCTTATTTGAGGATGTGGATTTTCACCTTTTCACTGAAGCCATCGCCCCCAAGTACAAGTGTATACACCCCGTTGGAGTATGCGCCCAGGTCGATTGCTTTCTGCATATCCGGGTTTAACAGACCAAGCACCAATCTTCCGGTAGCATCATATAGGCTTACAGATTTGATTTCAGCCGTGTTATCTCCTGAAACGAGGATGGAAGTACTCGCCGGGTTCGGGTAAACAACAAATAAATTCGTCGCATTGTCTGCAATGCCGGAACAATCGTTTACATTGATCGTACCGGAAGCCGTTCCCGAACAACTGTTATTGTCTGTAAAGCTGTAAACAATCGTGTTGGAACCAACGGTAGCTGCTGCCGGGTCAAAAGTCGTTGCCGCGTTACCATTTACCGTGTACGCTCCACCTGTAGGCGAACCTTGTGTCAGGGCGAAAGAAGAACCTGTATTACAGATATCGCTGAATGCTGCAAGCGTTACCGTTGGGTTAGCATTGACCGTAACCGTTGAAATAGCTGAAGTTGCCATACAGTTACCGCTTCCGATGGAAACCGTGTAATCGTCCGCATCGCTCACCGTGATCGATTGGGTGGTTTCACCGGTTGACCAGGTGTTACCTGTCGCTTCGGAAGAAGTCAGGGTAACGGATCCGCCTTCACAGAAAGTCAGGGAACCGGAAGCCGAAATGGTCGGTGCAGCCGGGGCCGAAGTATTTACCGTAATGGTAATATCCGCCGAAGTAGCCGTACACATGCCATTGGAAACAGTTACGTTGTAGTTACCTCCCGTAGAAACGGTGATCGTTTGTGTTGTTTCACTCGTTGACCAGGTGTTGCCTGTAGAGGAAGAAGAAATCAGATCAATTGTTTCCCCGATACAAATTGTCGTAAAGCCGGAAGCCGTAATCGTTGGCGTCGCAGGAAGCGGGTTCACGGTTACAATTGCTGTTGATGTTGGTGAAGAACAACCGTTTTGGACAACATTCAGGGAAATCGTATTCCCGGAACTTACCGTAATGGATTGTGTTGTTTCGCCTGTTGACCAAACGTTATTTGTTGCAGAAGAAGAAGTCAGCACCACAGAACCACCGTCACAGAAAGTTGTCGGGCCACCGGGAGTGATGGTTGCTGCAGACGGAACCGGGTTTACTGTTACCGAAGTCGTAGATGAGGTAGCTGAACAACCGGCTTGGGTTACGGTTACAAAATAACCTCCAGCCATGGAAACGCTGATGGATTGTGTTGTTTCACCTGTTGACCACATGTTACCTGTTGCAGAGGAAGAAGTCAGCGTGAGTGCATCTCCCTGACAGATCGTTGTGGAACCACCGGCAGTAATTGTCGGTGTTGCCGGAGCGCCCGGCTCGGTCAATGTAGCCGAAACCGTATTGGATGTACAGGCGTTTGTCAAGGTAAAATTATACGTTCCTGCGCCCAAACCTGAAACTGTTACCGGCAGGGTAACGTTAGTCATGGAACCGCTTGCTGTTCCTGTCCAGGACAAATCACCGGTTGCCGTACCGGAAATCACAACACTTCCGTCAGTGGCAGAACAAGCGGTCGGGTTACTTTGCGTACCCATGGTGATGGCAGGTGTCGGGTTTACCGTTACGTTAGTCGTTGCAGACGCACCGGAAATACAGCCGCTAACCGTTGACGTTACCGTGATTGCAGCCGAGCTGCTTACTGTAATGGATTGCGTGGTTTCCCCCGTCGACCAGGTATTTCCTGTTGAAGCAGAAGAAGTCAGCACAACACTTCCACCGGAGCAGAAAGTAGTTGCGCTGCCGGCGGTAATCGTCGGTGTTGCAGGCACTGCGTTTACTGTCAGTGTTGCAGTCGTTGAGTTTGCTGAACCACAACCGTTGGTAA
>CBINGV010000343.1:0-3862 GCA_966250255.1 uncultured Flavobacteriales bacterium
CCTGCTGGTAAGTTGGCTCTTCCATGAAACCATTGCTCACGATGAAGTCGATGCTCGCCTGGGTTAAATCAACCGCGCGGTTCCCGTTTCCTACTCCGTCGATGCGGGTCACTTCCGGGCTGGATCCGTATTCAAGATAATGCAAAGTTCCTGCCGCTTCCGGGCGCGGATCGTGCGGGATCACTTCGAGCACTTTAATTTCGCCGATGGCGGCTTTCCGGCTGGGTAAAAACGGCTTTTTCTGGCCATCGAGCAAGTTCGGATCCGTTGGATTATAATCTTTATAATTATTATAGGCATAGGCAATCGCCAGGTAGTAATAGCGTTTAAAGTTGACCAAGCGGCGTTCTCCCTGGGCAAACAAATCTTCCTTCACCTGGAAACTGTGGCGCAAGCCTTTGTTTTCACCGTCTACTTTTTCAACCGGGATGGAGGCTTCCAGGTCCTCATCGTATTCAAAATTAATCAGGCGGGAAACATTATCCTGGATGTCACATTGCGCCACCAAACGGGCCTTGGTATTGTCTTCAATATCGGAAACCGACATCGATTTATCCCGGAGCTGGTAAACCATATAACCCTGGAAACGGTAGGTTTTGGATTCTTCGCTCGCATCATACACAATAAAGGGATCCATTTCCGAATACTGCTCGCCGTAATTGTTGGAATTAACCGGGTTATCAATGGTCAGGATAACTTCATTGGCCAATTCCTGTGCACTTAGGTCGGGGGCATGCGGGGCATCAAGCACTTTGAAGCAGTTTTCGAACAAAGCCTGGGCCTTGTCGTCCGCTTTGCGCAAAATCTCAACCGATGCAAAAGGGCCGCCGCCGCCAGACCTCGCCCAAACAACACCTACTGTAATGTTATTGACAGCCCCGGGCTTTAAAATAAAAGGTCCGGCCGACTGGAGGAATCGCCTGTCATAAGGCTCGTTACCCGCCGTTTCTTCGGTCCAGGGTTCCTGTGGAACTCCTCCCGTACCCCAGCCTAATGGGTCGGTATCTCCCGGAAACATGAAATCACAACGTACGGAAGGGTCGGCTTCAGAATCCGAGATGTGACCGGTTCCGCCATAATAAAACGGGGTCCCGTCCTTCCAGTAACCGCGGAGATAATTGTAATAATCCAGGGCCTTAATCGGGTCGGTCTGGTTAATATTTGCCGAGCTTCCGGTATTGATGTAATACAAAAAGCGGCGCATACCGAAGCGTTCATTATCAACAATTCCATCTCCGTAACCGATTCCGTTCAGGGCCTCATTCGATCCAATGCCAAAGGCATTATCGATCATATCATTATCCTGGTAAGGCCCTTCGAAAAAGTCAACTCCCACTGAAGCCGTGCTGTATCCATAACCTTTAAAGCCGAGGTTATCACCGTCATAGGTATCACCGTTGTAAACATAGGCCAACCCGCGATTTACGTCGCAGCCTACGTAATCATCAAACGGATCTCCTAACGCCGCGTCCACAAAATACCCGAAATAGGTGTTATATAACGTCTGTGTGCCGCGGTTAATCAATTCGTAGTTGTAAAAGGTCATGTTGTTCACCTCGTCATTGGTCGAAAAAGCAAAGGCCTGCGCCCGGATTTCCATCCCGATCGGATCGCCCCCGGTTTCGGTATGGATGTTTCCTTTATCGTTCATCACCCACCAGAAGTTCTGGTCTCCATAAAGACTGACTTCGCGGTCAATGGTACAAGTTTTGTCTTTTTTAAAATCATACCAGGGATAATCTCCTTTATCCCATTCATAAACCCCGTTTTGGTCGCGGTCATAGAAAGGCGCGAGGTAGAAATCCTGGTTGAGGGAAACATCCCCGTGGGCCGGCCAGTCTTTGATAATTTTCGGAACCTGGTAATTCGGGAACAGTTCCTGTTGCTTACTGGTACCGTTTTGCAGATCAAACACGCCTTGCTGGTACCAGGCGTCGAATTCGCGGATTTCGTCCTGGCGTGAAACGAAATGTTTATCGTATTTAATACAATTATCAAAATCCGTCAGGGCCGAAATTTTAGTCAGCGGGCCGGTCCAGTAATCCTGTCCGTCGCGATAACGCAGGGCCGCCAGTTTGAGCTGCCCGTTAACGTCTGTTCCCCCCAGCCACAGGGCTGATGTGAAAAGCGCCATAATGCCCGAGTTTTTTGGAATTTCATATTGGGAAAAATTCTGATTGGGTACCTGCCACAGGTTTCCTGCTGTGTGGATCATCGCCCTGACATTGTTCGCCTCGAGATAAGTTGTGGTGCTTGGGGGAATACAAAAACCTGCTTTTTCGGGTTTGGCTGCTTTTCCGGGCTTGAATTTTTCTCCGTTAAAGGGCTGGGCAAATGCCATGTACGAGATTCCTGTCGCAGCAAGGAGTAGAAGAGTACGCATAATTCCTAGAATTCGAAATGTGAATTTATAAAAAAATCTTCCTCCCGGATGCAAAAGCGGCTTTTTTTCGTGCCCAGGCCTGTATTCTTATTTCACGTAATCTTCTTTGATCACGAGCATATATTGATCATTATCAAGCCTGCGGTAGCCAAATTCATAGCAAAAAACATATTCCACGCCTTTCTGAGTATGGTAAATGTTCGTGTAATAATGGAAATTGAACCCTTCTTCCGCCAGGGTGATCCCATCCACGGTATTTTTGCCTTTTGGATTGAGTTTTTCCAGGATGCGCCTGTTTTTTCTCAAAATTCCATTGATGCGCCGCACATATTTGTTGGCATCTTCGTTCAGGCGATTGTTAAACGCGTTACGGCAGTAATCGGAACAGAATTTCTGATCTTTGCGCCCTTTGAGGACCTGGTTGCATTCAAGACAGGTGCGCTGCGACATGGTTTTACTGGATCGCGTAGCGGATAGCAATATTTCCAAGGCCTGACGGGCGGAATACCGGGATCACGTAAATGGAAGGCCCTGCTTCGAACGCGATGTTGAGCGGAATGGCCGAAAAGGTATACTCGATCCCGACAATTCCATCGGCAGCGATCCACAAGCCGGAATAGCTTTTTGATTTGTACGTGTAGCCGCCTTTCCACCAGTAACCGAGGGAAGGGCCACCGCCGAAATACCAGTTAAAGCCGGAGGTATTGACGATATTCATGTTTTTTTCAAAGAGGCATTGCCCCCAGAGGTAACGCGAGCTGGCGTCGCGGTCCAGGTTAGTCCCAATCATAAAATCAATGGCAAAATCGGGTGTTCCCATGAATTTTTTGACGTTGAACGAGCCGTAGCCCGGGTAACCGGATTTGATCCCGATAGCAGTAGCGTAGTTTTGCGCCAGCAAGCTTGTGGATAAAAACAAGCATGCCAACAGGCTGATTTTCTTCATCGTTTTTTAATTTTTCAGTCAAAGATAATCTTTTTTTTAGTTTACGATTTCCCGGCTTAAAATAAAAAACCGGCAACCTATCCAGTCGCCGGTCTTCTTTATTTTTGAGGTTTTTCTATTACTTCAGGATCACGATCAAACCGTGGATCAATCCCGGAAGGAAAAACAAAATCGTCAGCAGGAGGTTAATCCAGCAGGTTTCGTTCCAGCTTCCCTGGTGCAGGTAAACAGCCAGCGGCGGGATGAAAAGACAAATGATCACCAAAATCAGCAGGCGCACGTCGTCTCGTTTTTCGGCATGCTTCAACTCTTTTTTTGCCTGCCGGAACTCGGCTTTATTGGCTTTGTCTTTTTTGATTTTGGGCGCTTGCGGTGCTGTTGTGCCTTGTACGACCGGTTCTGGTGCCGTGTTCACGTTTTCTTCCACCGCACTGCTTTCCACCAGGGCATCCTGTGAAGCCGGCGGAGTTGGGCTTTCCATCAAAGGGGCCTGGTCTGTTTAAGACATTAAATTTTCTTCCGTGTTGTTTTCC
>CBINGV010000344.1:0-3830 GCA_966250255.1 uncultured Flavobacteriales bacterium
TGAGCTTGATTACGCTTTTTTCACCGGCTTCGATCTCAAAAACCTGGGGTTTGATCTCCAGTCCTTCGAAAGGCTGGATGCAGGAAACAAAATCCGGGGAAGATTCCTGGTGAACGGTCTGGCTGATCGTTTCGCCGCCTGTCTGGCAGGCCTGAAGCAGGAGCAGGCACGCGCCGCCCCCTAAAAGTAACTTTCTCATAACTAGCTGGTTTTTATACATCTTATAATGTCAAACACCGAAAAAGGTAACAGCTTTTTATGAAATAAAGTTTAAAATATTGAAAATCAGTTTGTTTTATTGGGTGAGGGCCATGAATTATAGCAATGACACGAATTAATTTGTATAAATATGCCCGTACTATTTCAACAGGCGAAACTCGTTTCCTTTATACTGCTGCGCATAAATTTTATCCAGCAGCTCATAGCTGTCATACTGGACCTGGATGTAGGCCTTGGTGGCCGGTCCGATTTCCGAAGTAGTCGTCGTAAAATCCCGGGATTGACCGCTGTACAAAGTGTCGTAGCCCAGGTATCCCTCATCTGTTTGCGTAATATTGCCATCCTGGCCCACAAAAGTCAGGCTGAATTTCAGGGTACCGAAATCTTCTTTCGAACGGTTCACCACCGTGCCGTGCCCGTTGGCATAAGTTTCCACATAACCGTATTCCCAGCCCCAGTTTTCGATCACAATTTCTTTGCGCAGCGATTCGATTTTTTGCTCGAAAAGCAGCTCCAACAATTCCTGTGATTTCAGGATTTTAGCTGCTTTTTCCTGGTCGGTCAGCTCATTTTTCTTAGGGATAAAACCGGTCTGCACGGCAAACTGGTATTCGCGGGTTTCGCTGAAATCGTAAATACCCTTGCTGTCGGCGATGAGGTAACTACCGGTTTTTTTTGGATTTTCCTTACAGATGTAGGTGATTTCCTGGGTGAATTTTTTGCCTTTGATGTTCGTAAAGCTGTTTTTGATCTTCACTTCGATCTGGCCTTTGTCGTTTTCTTCCGTCTCCAGGATTTCAATCTTGTCCGATTTGTTGTATCCGCCCAGTTTTTCAAACTCCGGGTAAAATTGCTTGATTTTGGTGGTGTCTTCCGTTTTGAGGGCGGCATAAAAATCGTTTACAACCTTTTCAGCGCCGGATTTGGCCGCCGAATTACAAGCCGTTAAAATCAACAAAAGCGCTACAGGGAAAAAGAAAAATGATTTCATAGGAAACAGATTTATAAACAAAAGAACACAATTTTTTTCAAACGGCAAATAATACGGAACGCAAAGTGCGCTATGTTAGCACAAAGTATGCAAAGCTATTTACTCTTTGCGGCCTTAGCGAAATCTTTTGCAAACCTTGCGTTCCAAAAAAGCACCAATATAGCATTTTCCTTAATCCGCCTGATCCGTTAAATCTGCGGGAAAGATACTTCGCGTCCCTGGCGTGGTACTTTGCCAACCTTGCGTTCCAAAAAACATCATTTTTAGCACATTGTTAACAACTTCACAAAATCGATTTTTGATTCCGCGGCTTTTTTCTTAATTTTGCAAAAATTTTTTTATGGAGGAACGATTTCCGGCAATTCTATTGCTTGAAGACGGCACGATTTTCTACGGAAAAGCGACCGGAAAAAAAGGAATTACAACAGGAGAAATTGCATTTAACACCGGGATGACCGGTTACCAGGAAGTGTTCACCGATCCCTCTTATTTTGGACAAATCCTGATCATGAACACGCCTCATATCGGGAATTACGGGGTCCACAGTGAAGAGCTTGAGTCGGAAACGATCAAATTATCGGGCCTTGTCACCAAGAAATTTTCAGAAATCTTTTCACGACCTTCCGCCAGCGGTTCGCTCGAGGAATTGATGCAGCGCGACAATTGTGTGGGGATTACGGATGTCGATACCCGTGCTTTGGTGCGCCACATCCGCCACAAGGGAGCGATGAATGCGCTGATTTCTTCCGAAAACCTGGATGTTGACCAACTGAAAGCACAGCTTGCCCGGGTTCCGTCCATGGAAGGCCAGGAATTATCATCCAAAGTTTCGACGAAGGAAGCCTACGAAATGAAAGGAGAAAACCCGCTTTACAAGGTGGCCCTGATCGATTACGGCGTGAAGCGCAACATCGTTCGCTGCCTGGTTGATCGCGGATGCCATGTGAAAGTATTCCCGATGGATAGCTCGCTGGCTGAAATCAACAGTTTTAATCCTGATGGCTACATGCTTTCCAATGGCCCGGGCGATCCGGCCGCGATGAAAGGTGCCGTTGCCGTGGTGAAAGAAATCGTTAACCAGCACAAGCCGGTTTTCGGGATTTGTCTCGGTCACCAGATTCTTGGCCTGAGCCAGGGCCTGAGCACCGAAAAAATGTTCAATGGCCACCGCGGGATCAACCACCCGATCAAAAATCTCAAAACCGGTAAAGGCGAAATCACCTCCCAGAATCATGGCTTTGTAATTTCCAAAGACAGTGTTTCCAAAAACCCGGAAATCAACGTGACCCACGTGCACCTCAACGACAATACCCTGGCGGGGATTGAATTGAAAGGAAAACCGGTTTTTTCAGTGCAATATCACCCCGAAGCTTCGGCCGGTCCGCACGATTCGCGTTACCTCTTTGACCAGTTCGTGGAAAATATGAGATTAAGTAAAAATAATTAAACGCCGGAAGCGTTACAAGATACAAAAACCAAAAAATGAGTAAAATTGCTAAAGTTGTCGGAAGACAAATCCTGGATTCAAGAGGAAATCCAACAGTAGAAGTGGATGTGTACACATCGAGCGGGATCATGGGAAGGGCTGCGGTTCCTTCCGGGGCTTCCACCGGTGTGCACGAAGCGGTTGAATTGCGCGATAACGACGTCAATGTCTACCTTGGAAAAGGGGTGACGCGTGCCGTAAACAATGTCAATACCGAGATTGCTTCCTGCCTGCTGGATATGTCTGTTTTTGACCAGGGCGATATCGACAAGAAATTACTCGAGCTGGATGGCACGGAGATCAAATCCCGTTTGGGCGCTAATGCGATCCTGGGAACTTCCCTGGCGATTGCACGCGCTGCCGCCCAGGAAGCCAATCTGCCGCTTTACAAATACATCGGTGGGGTAGGTGCCAACACGATGCCGGTTCCGATGATGAACATTCTCAACGGTGGATCACACGCCGATAACCTCATCGACATCCAGGAATTCATGGTGATGCCTTTCGGTGCGCAATCCTTCTCCGAGGGACTTCGTATGGGAACGGAGATTTTTCACCACCTCAAAAAAGTACTCAGTGCCAAAGGTTTGTCTACCAACGTGGGTGACGAAGGCGGTTTTGCGCCAAACCTCGGTTCCAACGACGAAGCCCTGGAATACGTGATCCAGGCGATTGAAAAAGCCGGTTACCGTCCGGGCGAAGATGTATTCATTGCGTTGGACGCCGCTTCTTCCGAATTCTTTAAGAACGGTAAATACGTATTCGAATCCACCAAAGAAGAGCGTACCTCAGCCGAAATGGTTGATTTTTGGGCAAACTGGTGTTCCAAATACCCGATCGTTTCCATCGAAGACGGTTTGGCGGAAGATGACTGGGCCGGCTGGAAATTGCTCACTGAAAAAATCGGGAACAAAGTGCAGCTCGTGGGCGACGATTTATTCGTAACCAACTCCAAAAGACTTGCCCGCGGAATCAACGAAGGCATTGCCAACTCGATCCTCGTGAAAGTAAACCAGATCGGTTCCCTCACCGAAACAATCGACGCGGTGAACCTGGCAACCAAAAATTCCTATACATCCGTCATGAGTCACCGCAGCGGTGAAACCGAAGACAGCACCATTGCTGACCTCGCGG
>CBINGV010000345.1:0-3803 GCA_966250255.1 uncultured Flavobacteriales bacterium
AACGCATCCCATACCAAATCAAGGTCCGCGGCAAATTCTTTTGTTACAAATACCGTTTTTGTTTCTTTGTCAACGATAAAATCCATGAGCAAATTAGTTTTCATCATTTGAATTGTTTTTAAGTGCCCGCCTGTTGGCCGACAAGGTGAATAATACTTGTTCTAACTGATCAAATTGCGTTTCCAGGAGTGCTTTGAGCTGATCGACCCACTGATCAAAATCTTGTACCTTTTTGGCATTGATGTGATAATAGATCTCCCTTCCTTTTTGTTCGTGTTTAACCAACTCACATTCCGTCAGAACCTGGATGTGTTTCGAAACAGCTTGCCTGCTCGTCTTAAATTCCTCGGCCAGCGCATTGGGTGTCATGGCCTGCGCTGCCAGCAAAAGCAATATCGCCCGTCGGGTAGGATCGGCTATTGCCCAAAATACATCGCGCCTTATTTTCATTTCTTGCAATTATCTGGTTGCAAATATATGTGCAATTATCTGATTGCGCAAATAAATTTTCATTTATTTTTCAGAAACCTGATTTACAGCCTAATAAGAGAATAAAATCAAATCCTGGTCATTGTCCAAAGCGGATTGTACCCAATCTATGAATTGATTTTTTTCAGCATCCGAATGCGGGCTCTTGTCCAGCAGCAGTTTGGCTTTTTCAAGATTTTTGTTTTCAATCGTAAACACGAGCGGATACGATTCGGGACTCGGCACACGGACTAAGGGGTCCATTCCCAGGAAATACATCCTGAATTCATCATAATCATAAAAATCATCGAGCGAAGCATTTTTCCAGGCATCGTCCGGCAAGGTTTTTCCGAAACCATTACAAAGCAATTCCACCACATACCAATGTTTTGCGCTGTTTTCAACGGGCGGAAATGGTTTCCCGTACAGAAAATCGTTTAAAATGCTTTCTGCGGAAAGCCACCCGGAGCTGATGGGCAAATCATCATCCAGGGACTGGCAGTAGTCTTTGGAGCTGGAAATTATTTTATCTTTCAGATCATCCGTAAAACCGCCCCTTGCTATGCGGATTTTATCCAATTGAATGCGGTAGGGATTTAAATTTCTCATAGACTTTCGTGTTTTGGTACCAGTTAAAAGTACCAAACAAAGCTGCTTGAAAAGCCTCAAATATACAAACGTTGCTTGTTGAAGGATATACGCTCCCCATCAATTTAAATGTGCTCCGTTGAAAAGCACAAAGGGCGCCGGAACACCCTTTGTTATTTATCTGCCTGGTTTGATGTTCCTACAGGAGGATCACCAGACCAACTACCAATAATACGATGCCTAATACTAACATGACTCGTTGCTTTATGCTTTCGCGGTTAATGTAAAATTAAACCCAAGCATCATGCCACGGACTTATTTTTACTTATAAAGCATTGATTATTAGTGAATTGTTTTGTGTTAGGCTTTTTTGCTTTCTGCGAAATCTTTCAAAATGAAAATGGAATTATCGTATTGGTAAATGATCACGCCCTCAAAATCTTTTCCATTTTCCGTCCCTTGGCCAGCTCATCAATTAATTTGTCCAGGTAGCGGGCTTTTTTGGTCAGCGGGTTTTCGATTTCTTCTATGCGGTAACCGCAGATCATCCCGGTAATCATCCCGGCATTGGGATGGAGCTTGGCTTGTTGGAAGAAGGTCTCGAAGGTGACTTTCTGATCCATCAATTCCCGGAGCTTTGCTTCATCAAAGCCGGTGAGCCACTCAATAACCTGGTGCAGTTCCTGGATCGTGCGGCCTTTTGACTCCACCTTGTTGACATAGTGTGGATAAACGGAAGCAAAGCTCATTTTTGCGATGCGTGCGTCGTGTGTAGGCGATGTACTCATATTTTTTACGTTTAAATCAGTTATACAATCAGCGGATTTTGCCTGAAGTTGTCACTAGAACAAAGTTAAAAGAAAAAGAGCATCCGGGTCGAACCGGGCGCTCTTTTATTGATTATTTTCAAGCCTTGAGTAAGGTAATGCCGCTCAGGTCAGCTTTCCCGTTTTTCAGGAATTCATAAGTCAGGCGGTCGGCCTGGCAGTTGACAAAGCGGATGCGTTTCAGGCTTCTGTTCTTGAAGAAGCAATTGATCAGGGTGGCGTCCTGGAAAGTAACGCGTGAAAAGGCGCAGTTTTCAAAAGAGCAGTTTTCAACCGTGCCGTCAAAAACAAGATCGGCCAGGTAGGAGGAACTGAAGGAGGTTTGCTGCCAGGTCGCATTTGCCAGGATGCTTTTTTCCATACCACCGGATTTGATCACGGCCCCGGTAAAATCGGCCGCTGTAAAATCGCAGCCGCTGATGTGACTTCCCGAAAACTCGGCTCCTTCCAGGGAGCAATTTTTGAACTGATTGCCCGTCAGGTTTGAGCCCTGCACGCGGCTGCTGTTGAAATCCGAATTTGAAAAATCGCAGCGGTCCACGTTATTGCCCTTCAGTAGAATTCCCGACAGGTCCGAAGCGATAAACTTGCAGCGCTGCATGTTGGACGAGCTGAATTTATCATTCAAATCCTTTAAGCCTGAAAAATCGGCGTCCACCCAATTTCCGCGCGACATGTCCCGGTTCAGCTTGTTCTTTTTCCCTGCTGCGGGTTCTGCTGCTTGCATCAGGGCTTCCGAAACTCTTGTTTCCCCGGCTGTGGAGTTAAAATCCTCTGAAAAATAATTGAGGTCAACGCCCAGGATTTTGGCAAGCCGGTTAAAGGTAATAAGATCCGGGAGGGATTCACCGCGTTCCCATTTTCCAACGGCCTGCGGGCTTATGAATAAAAGCTCCGCAAGCTGAGCCTGGGAAGTATTCATTTTTTTTCGTGCTTCGGCAATTTTGTTGCCTATCATTTTTGTTTCCATTTTTTATTTTTTAAAGTGTGTTGTCGACACTGCAAAGATAGGGCGCTTCATTTCGGGGTAAAGCAAAAATACAAACACATTTGGTTGTAATTTCACTACTTATCGTTGTTTTTGACAACTTTTAGTTGTTTTTTAATTCTAAACGGGCCGACAAACTACAAAATGGATAAAAAGTGCTGTAATTTACGCTCAAAAAGTGCCGCGTTAGGCCTGTTTCCCGTTGTAAAGTGCCCGGCTGCTTAAACAATTAGTTGCAAGTAGCTGTTAGTGAATAATTTATGCATTTAAGCGGTGTTTTTCGAATCGTTTTAGTTAAATATTCATCCGCAAGACCCTTTTGTACAATTATAAGGCTTAATTTTTAGGTTTTCAGTAGATTACGACTGAAACTTGTTTTTATTTCACTAGTTACTGTTGACTATTAAAATTGCCTTAATCTTAACTAATGGAATCAAGACATGAAAAAACTTGCTCTATTTTGTCTGACTCTGATTTCTGTGCTGGCCTCTTACGGCCAGGGAAATATTTTTAACAGATGGTATTTTGGCATGCTGGCCGGCCTGAATTTTAACGGCGGACCAACCGTGCTGACCGATGGCGCCTACAATGCAGGCGAGGGCGGGGCTTCGATCAGCGATGCTTCCGGCAACCTGCTTTTTTATACAGACGGCGTCACGATCTGGAATAAAAATCACTCCCCGATGCCAAATGCGAATGGCGACCTGATGGGCGATTGGGATGGCACGCAGGGCTCGCTGATTGTGCAGCGCCCGGGGAGTACCACCCAATATTATGTGTTTACCTGCCCGTCCTTTGCTGGGGCAGCCACCGGCCTGCGTTATTCCATTGTAGACATGACGCTTGACAGCGGTAACGGTAACGTCACGGGCACCAAAAATATGGTATTTCCTTCGTTGCCGGCAGGCCTGATCACATCGCCATCAGGCATG
>CBINGV010000346.1:0-3790 GCA_966250255.1 uncultured Flavobacteriales bacterium
CATAGGTCGTTTTTTATTCAAATTTAATGCTTTCAAAGATACAAAACCACGGCATAACCTTAGCTTAACCTAAGCTTAACAATACCCGTTTTCTTTTTAAATTTTAGGCCAATTACCTGCAATACCGTTCATAAAATCACATTTTTCAGACCTTTTAGCGTTTTCTGTCTTGCAGGTAAACTGAAATTACTAAATTAGACCAATTTTCTATGCTTATGGAAGAAACGATTTTAGAAATCAGCAACTTAAAAAAGGTTTATAAAGACATAACGGCTGTCCGCAGCCTGAGCTTTTCGGTCCAAAAGGGCCAAGTATTCGGGCTGCTGGGCCCGAACGGGAGCGGTAAAACCACTACTTTGGGCATTATCCTCGGTGTTTTGCGCCAAACGGAAGGCTCATTTTCCTGGTTCGGGAAGGGCGATCAGGACGAAAACCGCAAACGGATCGGCGCCTTGCTGGAAACCCCGAATTTTTATCCTTACCTGAGCGCCTGGGACAACCTGGTTGTTGTTGCCAAGATTAAAGACATGAGCGATTATGACGCCCGGATTGAAGAAATCCTCAAGCGCGTCAACCTCTATGAGCGCCGCAAATCCAAGTTCAAAACCTTTTCCCTCGGGATGAAGCAGCGTTTGGCCCTGGCTTCGGCCATGCTGAGCGACCCGGATGTGTATGTGCTCGACGAGCCGACGAATGGCCTGGACCCGGAAGGAATTGCCGAAATCCGCAACATTATCCTGGAAATCGCCCGCGAGGGAAAAACGATCATCATTGCTTCGCATATCCTGGATGAAATCGAAAAAGTGTGTACCCACGCGGTTATCATGCGCAAAGGCCAGTTATTACAAAGCGGCAGCATCCGTGAAATCCTGAGCCAGGATCGCCTCGTAATGCTGAAAGCCGCCGACCTGCGCCAGCTGGCGGAAGCCCTGAAAAATTTCCCGGAATGTGAATTCGTGAAAGAAGAAGGCGACGAGCTGCTCGTTTCACTCAAGGATCAAACCGAGCTTTCGGAAATCAACCGCAAGTTGTGCACGCAGGGCATTTACCTCTCAGGCATCAAAGAACATCGCAAAAACCTGGAATCAACTTTCCTGGAAATCATCAAAGAAAACGGAAAATGAGACATTTATTAAGCATCGAATACAGCAAATTAAGGAGCCTCAACGCCATCAAGGTCATCCTGGCTATTTACGTGGTTATTGTTCCGCTGTTCATGTACGTGGCCTCCGAATTTTTATACAACTTCCTCTTCCCGGGCCTGATGCAGCCTCAGCCGGGGATCGAGCCGGGCACTTTTGTGTTCAAATATCCTAAAATCTGGGAGTTTCCGGAAATACTGAAATTCACGTTTTACTGCGCCAGCTATTTTCATATTCTCGTCAGCCTCATTCTTGTTATCATCATCAGCAACGAATTCACCTACCGCACGGCGAAGCAAAACATCATCGATGGCATGAACAAAAAACAGTTGATTTTCAGCAAGCTGGCCATCCTGGTCCTCCTCTCTGTTTTTGTGACGCTTTACAACAGCTTGCTGGCCCTGCTACTGGGAATGATTAATTCCGAAACGGTAAACCTGTATGAAAATGCACATTATATTTTTGTCTTTTTCTTCCAGTCGTTTTGCTATTTTTCCCTCGCTTTGTTTTTTGCAACCATCATCCGCCACACAGCCATGGCGATTGTTAGCGTGATTGTTTTCCCGATCGTTGACCTGATCGCCGGACAGATGGTGGCCCCAGCGATGTATGCTTTCTTCCCTCTGAATATTTTCTCGACCATGACCCCAAGCCCCGTCCGGCAGGAAATTCTAAAGCTCCAGGCAGCACAGACCAAGCAGGAGGTTTTCGAGCTGGAATTGTGGCAACTCGCCGGACTGGCAGCGGTTTTTGTCCTGGCCCTTTATTTTGTGTCTTATCTCAGCCTGAAGAAACGCGATTTGTAGTGATGAATGATAAATGATGAGTGAATAAATACATTCAACATTCATCACTCCTAATTCATCATTATTTTTACCTTCTGAAATGACGGAAAAACAACTGACATACCTGATTATTGATGCCGGGAATACCCGCATTAAAACGGCTTTGTACAGCGATGAAGGCGTTTCGGTGCGCAGTTTTTTGCTGGAAGACCCGGAATTGCCCTCTTTTTTAAAAAATACGGTCTACGATCACGCGATCCTGGCTTCGGTTTTAAATGCGGATGATACGGTGTTTTTGAAGAAACAAATCCGCAATTGCCTGATGCTGGACGGAGCAGCAATCCCCATTCACAATGCGTATGAAAGTCCCGGGAGCCTGGGTGCCGACCGCCTGGCTAATGCCGTGGCTGCCCGTTTCAAGGTTGCCGGGAACCGCCTGGTGAGCGATGTGGGTACCTGCATCAAATTTGATTTCGTGGATGCTTCGGACAGCTACTTGGGCGGATCGATTTCGCCAGGGATCCGGATGCGTTATGAAGCGATGCACCAATTCACGGGAAAACTCCCGAAATTGGAGATTCACCGGCAGGAAACACCGCTCGGAACCACAACCGAAAGCTGTATGCACGCCGGCGTTATGCAAGGTGTACAGGAAGAGATCCGGGGCTTCATCCGCTATTACGAAGCCAAATATAAAGGCTTAACAATTTTTGTGACCGGGGGCGATTATTTATATTTTGATTATTCTGCAAAAAACGGCATCTTTGCAGACGAGAATCTGACCCTGTTCGGTCTCCTACAAATTTTAAAAGCGAATGTATACTAGATTTTTGTTAGTTTTTTTTACGGTTATTTCCGCTTCACTTTTCGGGCAAAAATTAAATACTTCGCCGTTTTCTTCATACGGTCTGGGCGAGTTCGGTCCCTTTGAGAATGCTGTTTTTTCCGGTTACGGGAACGCTTCGGTTGGGATAATCGATTCCATGACTCTGAATTATTTCAATCCTTCCAGCTATTCATTCCTCGCTCCGGGGCAGCCACTTTTTTCTACCGGGATTTCCTTCAGGCGTTCGGAGTTTTCGGAAAACGGAAAGTCCTTCTCTTCCAACCTGACCGGGGTAAACCACTTTGCATTCGGCATTCCTTTTGCGAAAATCTGCGGACTGGCTTTCGGTGTCAAACCTTTTTCGCGGGTAGGATACAGCATCCAGGAATACGAAGCCATTGGAAGCGATACGCTGAGCTATCTTTATTCCGGAAGCGGGTCGATCAACGATGCCTTTACCGGTTTTTCCCTGAAAATCCTGGACTACAAAAAACACCGGGTCGGGATCGGGAGCAATCTTTCCTACCTCTTCGGAAGCGCCACCAACGAGCGGGCATCCAACCTGGTGGGCGAAAACAGCGGCGGACTGGAATATAAAAATTACCAGGTAAAATCCCTTTATTATAACGTCGGTTTGAATTACAATGCGGAGCTGAGCTCCAACCAGTTCCTTTCCCTTGGATTGACCTATCATCCGCAGCAAGACGTGGTTGCTTACAAGACCCTTGATTTGTATTACATGAGCGATGTCAGCGACCGGAATGCGGTCTCCGATACGATTTCCTCCTTCTACGAAAAAGGAACGATCACCATGCCGCAGATGTATGACATCGGCTTTTCCTACCGTTTTCGCCCGAAAGTCGATTCGTCCTACAACAAGGTACACATTTACCAGCTGAGTGTTTTCGGTTCCTACCAGGTCCAGGACTGGAGTACTTACCAGGCCAATTTCAGCAACGATACGGCTGTTGCCCTGATGAATACTTCGCGTATTTCCTTTGGTTTTGAGTTCACCCCGCATTACAATTACCTCGACC
>CBINGV010000347.1:0-3758 GCA_966250255.1 uncultured Flavobacteriales bacterium
TAATGCGCTAATTATTTTAAAACCAAACCAATTAGCACATGATATCATTAGCATATTACCACATTTGCATATTAGCACATTATAAAATTCAATCACAGATTGCGTTGATATAGCCGTTCGGGTCTTCAAAACCGAGGCTGCGTGCTTTTTTCCAGTCGGCGCAGGCCCCTTCTTTGTCCATGCTTTCCCCTTTTACGGTCCCGCGATCGTAATAAGCCTGTCCGTCTTCCGGGTTGAGGCTGATGGCCATGTTGAAATCGGCCAGGGCATTGTTCAGTTGTTTTGCACCAAAGAAAGCGTTGCCGCGTTTCTTGTAGTAATCCCCTACTTTCCCGTTGATTTTGATCGCTTTGGTGGTGTAGATAATGGCATCCATGTCTTCGCCCTTGCCATAATAATACGTTCCGAGCAGGTACCAGTTGAAATCATCCTGGTAATAGCTGTCGAGGTGCATTTTGAGATCAGCGGCCACGCCCGGGTCCATTTGGTTCATCCCGAATTTGATCAGCGCCCGTTCGCTGTATACCATATTTTCCGGGTCCAGCTCGATTGCTTTGTTGTAGTCTGCGAGCGCTTGCTCATAATTACGCAGCTGGTTATTCAGGTAAGCGCGATCGCTGTAATAGGTCGATTTATCCGGCTTGATGCGGATGGCTTCATTCATGTCGGCCATGGCTTTATCGGTATTTCCCAAACGGTAATTGATCACTCCCCGCAGCGCATAAGCCTGGTGGCCGGCAGGATCGATCGCCAGTGCTTTGCCCAGCAAGTCCATGGCTCCGTTGAGGTCGTTGTTGCTCGAAAGAGCATTCACTTGGGTCAGCAGTTTTTCATATTCCGAATACCAGTTTTTGGAAAGCAGTTCCTGCCAACGCGGGTCATCGTGCAAAGCATTCAGCTCCGCATCGTTCTGAATAACGCTCAGCTGGGCCTTATTTTCGCTAGCCTTGAGTGAAGCCTCGATCCATTTGAAAGCTTCGTCTTTTTTCCCGGTCAGGGCAAAAGGATTGGCCATCAGGTAGCCGTTGACGTTCGGCGTCAGTTTTTCGGCGGCGAGGTAGTCACTGATCGCCTGCTCGTATTCTTTCTTCTGATTATGCAGGTAACCGCGGTAGGAAAGTGCATTGGCATAATCCGCCTTGAGGGCGATCGCTTTGTTCATATTGTCCATCGCTGCCGGGTAATTGCCGTAATTGAACTCGGCTACGCCTTTATTGAAAAACTCGAGCGCCGTCTGGGAAAAACCCAAAATGGTCAAACCCAGGAAAAATGCAGTAAGCAAGCTGTTTCTTTTCATATCGTTTTGTTTTACAGGTCAAAAGTAGCTGAAAATGAGCCGGACGGCAATACAGCATTTGCCTTATTGATGCTTTAAGGTACACGATCCACCCGGCATTTATTTTCAAAAACACCCTGAATTCGCAAAATTCAAGAAAAAACACTGAAAATTACCCCGGAAATGGGGCTTGTTTCGTGTTATTTTTTAGTTCATTTTTGTGCAATTAGATTCACACGTAATTATTTAAACCCTGATTTTATGAAAAATATGATACTTGCTTTGATTTTATACAGCGGCTTGGTTTATGGCCAAAACGGCTCGACACGAAACGAAGCCATCCCCTTGCAAGTCCTGGAAAGCTGCAATTACACCGATTTCACAACCCAGGGATCAGAAATGTGGTTTAAGTTTGTTGCGCAACAAGAAAAAATCTCCATAGAGTTGAAATCAGAAAAATTTGGACACAGCCAAAGCCATGTGCATCAATTGAAAATGTTCCGAGGTTCTGAAACAACAGAATTAGCAGAAGATGAACTTCCGTTTAATTATGAGTCTGAAAAATTACGCGTTAATCTCAATGCTGGTAATTTGGTCCCTGGTGAAACTTACTATTTAAAAGCGGAACGTAAAGCCAAACACGATGATTGCGATAAAGCGGTTTGCAAGGCAAATAATTCAAGCAATGCGGCACAAATTAAGTTATGTGTTCAAAATGTTTATCCTTATATTCCAAATGATTATTATGGTGAAAGTCCGATCGTATCACATGGCTACGAGCTTCACCGTGGACAAATTGCCAACCTGGAAGGCCAGGTAGCCAACAGCATTTTAGCATTTGCCAATCACACCAACCCGGAAATTTACCTGGGAGATCATTACAACTCTTTCTTGTGGACGAAGATCGATGATGACTCTTTGACTCACGATAGTATTCAGCGCGTAGATATGCGCTTCTCAGGCGGCAACCTGCACGAAAAGATTTTATATGCTGAAGAATTAAAGGGTCATAGCAATTATTATGTGACACATAATACCAAAGGTATTTTGAATAACAAATCTTATGCCCGTGTTATTCGCCAGGACTTGTATCCAAACATTGACTTACACTATTACAGCAATCAAAACGGTGTAAAGATGTATTTTGTAATATACCCCGATGGCGATCCCAATAACATCAAATTCAGTTTTGAAGGGCATCCTGATGTGAGCTTAACTTCCGGCGGTGGAATTAAAATCAGATCAGCTTTGGGCGAAATAGCTTTTAAGAAAGCAATTGTGTATTCGGTTAATAATGGAAATAACAATGTACCGATGCCCTCTTCCGGGACAATCATGCAACTGGGCAATGAGGAATACGGAATCCAGATCAATGGCAATTACCCGAAGAATAGAATACTTATTATTCAATTAGAAAAAGAAGAGCCTGCCCCGGTTGACAAAGCTGATAATGACCCCGAATGGGCAACTTATGTCGGTGGAACGGCTACCGATTATTATACGGCAATTGATGCGGATGATAATGACAACATTTATGTAGCAGGAACGTCGCAATCGATTGCTTTTCCTACTTTCGGAGCAAATATTTACAGTGCAGCTAATTATGGGAATTTTGATGGTGTAGTTTCAAGTTTTAACCCTAACCATGAATGGAATTATTCGACCTATTTAGGTGGTGGAGGCAAAGACCTGATCCTGGACATTGTATATGACGGCGGCAACCGGAATGTAACCTATATCACCGGCATCAGCCAAAGTTGGGCCTCTTCTTTTCCTGTACAAGAATTTAACAATAATCCTAATTGTTACCTGGATCCTTTGACTGGTGGTTTTGGTTCTTTTATTTCCCGCTTGAACAATTTGGGAAATCTCGAATGGCATACTGGTTTTATCCGATCAAACTCGAATTATTCCGACCAGAATATTACCGTGGACCGTTTCGGCAATGTGTACGTAGGCGGGTCTGTGGAAACCGTTTCGGCAGAAATAGGCTGTTCGGCCCCTAGTGCATTAGGAGCTTTCCCGGCCTGCAATACGATCACGGACAGCTACCACTCCAATGAAACTCATACACTTGGGCAATATGGCGATGCCTACCTGGCTAAG
Source organism: uncultured Flavobacteriales bacterium (assembly GCA_966250255.1). Classification (GTDB taxonomy): domain Bacteria; phylum Bacteroidota; class Bacteroidia; order Flavobacteriales_D; family Crocinitomicaceae; genus M2408. Next base: position 3,383 of record CBINGV010000347.1, read on the forward strand.
TTTGACATCAATTTGAACTTAGTATGGAGTACAGCATTAGGAGGTGAATACCGGGACGGGGTGAACGATATCGTGGTGGATAATGAACGTCTGAAGTTGATCGTTGTTGGTGGGGCAGATTCGAAAACCAGCATTACGAACTGCCAGGACAATTGGAATGGGCATCGTTTCCCGAGATGTAACAACAACCCGGATTCGTATTTTGACGACAGTCCCAATGGGCCTGAACCTGTTGAGCCATTTAATCCCAATTATGAACCCATTGAACTGGGCGAAGCTTTCCTGATGGAATTTAATTTGAACGGTGTGCTGGAATATTCTTCGCTGATCGGGGGAAATCATGAAGATTTGTTTATGGATGTGGACGTTGATCAAA
>CBINGV010000348.1:0-3740 GCA_966250255.1 uncultured Flavobacteriales bacterium
GGAAGGCTTGAGGTATGGAGTTTACTTCATCACCGGAACCATCAACAATGAAGTGATCACCAAAAAAATGATCGTCGATTAAAATAAAAATGATCCATTAAAAAGGGCTGACTTGAAAAAGTCAGCCCTTTTTTATACAATAAAATTGTTGAACTTTCCGCTAAAATTTCGCGCGGCTCACCGTTCTGTATTTCTGCAGCACAACGGCGGCATCTTTCGGGTATTTCACTGTGTAGCCGATCTCGACGGATTTGGTTTCGGCCGGCTGGAGGTTCATTTCCCACTTCACTTCACCGGTTTCGTTGTCTTTTTTACCCATCGTCAATTCATCCACCGTAACGGTAATATCGGCATTTTTGCTCACCGGGACCTGGTCGTAGATGTAAATTTTAACCGGTGTGTTGCGGTTGTTGCGAACAGCAATTTCATAGAGGTAAGTTTCTTTTTTCGAGGAACCGACTACTTTTTTGGAGCTCATCTCGGATTTGAGCTTACGCATCACGGTAATTTTGCTGTCGCGTCCGAATGAAAGGGAAAGTGTGTCGCTCACGTTGCGGGTATCGATATTCGAAACGCCCACGTATTTCCCGCCAAAATAAACATTCGTCGGGCCGGGCATCAGGTCAAGCTCCTGCCAGCCCACGATATTTGCCAGGAGGAAAGCCCCGTTGTCGAGCTTCGGAACGCTCACATGCGTAAAAGTCGCGTCGAGGTTGTGCTCTTTCACATCCACGATATACGGTTTTCCGTCAGTCGGGCAGGAAAACTTGTTTGGAATCATAAATTCGGCAGTCAGCTCCGAAATTTCCACACTTTCCATTTCTACGGTCGCCTTGGAAGTTTTCATGCTTTCGATCTTGCTCCACTCGTCGTCGTTGCGGGCAAAGCGTTGGTTGAGCTGCACCTGTTCGTCCAGCATATAATTGTCATAGGCCCGCTGGTTGGCAATATTGAGGTTGTTTTCGGCCTCAGCCCGGTAATTTTGCTTATAGGATTGAGGCGAAATGTAGGAGTTTTTATAGAGGTTCGCATCGTAATAATTAAGGAACCATGGAGTCAATTCTGGTTTGGAAGCCGAAAGCTGCGGATCGGCCGTTGACAGGGTCAGGTCGACATTGTTCCAGTCATTCCCGGTATTATTGTAAATCTTGGCCTTGTATTTCAGGTTGATCTTCTGCGTGAGGTCTTCCGCCGAAAGGTCGTAAGTGGCCACCCAGCCGCAGTCGCTCACGAGGTAGGAAAGCGTACAATCCGTTGTGCTCGCCTGTTCCACATCCAGGAGGATGATCACCTGGTTGCTGCGCTGGTTCTCGTTAAAATTGAGCTCTGTCAGCTGCAGGCGGATCAGCTCGATTTTTTCGTTCAGGAGGTAACTTTCCTTATTGAGTTTGCTGAGCTGCTTGTTGATTTCGAGGGTGCGCGTGCGGTAATATTCGGCGGCCTCCTTGATTTGTGCCACCGTAATATTCTGGTTGTTTCCCTTCAGGTCGCGGTTCGTGTTCAAAACGGCCAGCTCGGCCTGGAAAGAGTTGTTGATGTCGCTGTTCAGCTGCAGCTGGTCCTTGATGATCGTCAGGGAATCCTTCAGTTTGGCAATGCGCGGGTTAAACTGTTCGGCAGCCAGGAAATCCATTTCAGTCGAAAAGGAAACCACCCGGTGCTCGGCAGGCAGGTTGAACTGGATGCTTTGCGGGTCGGCGTATGCCGAAATCCCCGAAAAGGTAATCCGGTTTCGTCCTTTGACAAGCTTGATGCTGTTGACGTGGGTCATTTCACCCGATGTCAGGAACAATTTCACTTTTTTAATTTCGGAAGCAACCGAAATTTCATTGGGTTTCTGTACCAGCGCAAGCAGGGGTAGCGCACAGAACAAGCAGGCGGAAACAAGTTTTTTCATAGTATGATATTTAAGGTTGATATATACAAGTGTACGAATGAATCGTTCAGGCTTCCCGGTTCAATTTAACAAATCTTTATTTTTTGCTGATTTTGAATAAAACGAAAGGCATTTCTTTGGTCAATTCCGGGTGGCTCAGGTAAACTTTGCCCTTGCGGTCGGATTTGATTTCCCCGCTGGCAACCGGCGTAGTGGAATAAGGACTGTACCAATCAATTTTATAAGTCGTTTTCTTAGCAAGCTCCGGCAGCACAATGCCTTTGCTTTTGCTCTCGCTTTTGAGGCTTTGGAAGGTCTTGTACATGTCGGCCGGGGCATATTCCGCCTTGCAGGCCGGTGTTGTCATATTCGTATAATGGTTCCAGGTCAGGTTCTGGATCACGCCGGTGCTTTTGTTCTTATCCGATGTGTTGAGCGCCAGCATTTCGACCAGTTTGTCCTTGCGCAGGAAATATTCCCGGGCGGTGTATTCGTTAAAATTGATGTCTTTCACAAAGGCTTGCACAAATTTGAAATTTTCCCAGAGTGCATAATTGTGCTGCTCATTCCAGTTGATCCCGGAAGAACAGGTCCCCGAAAAGATCGTCATCCAGAGGTCTTTGATCCACTCCGAATTGTTGTCGCACATTTCAATTTCCGTATCGCCGGTGCCGATTTCACTAAAGAAAAATGGTTTGTTGTAGCCGTAATACATGTTGCAGGCATCCTGTAATTCCTTGCGACGGTTATTGATCCGGTGAATGTTGTGCGTAATGACGTCAACCGTCGGCAGGCCATACGATTTATCGCCCTGGTCTTCTTTCGGCTTTGCCCCGTCGTAATTCACTGCCAGCAGGTGGTTCGTATGCCAGAGGTCCTCCTTGATGTATTTCGTCATTTCGGCATGCCACTGGTAAATCTCGTTCGGGTAATCCCCGAATTTGTTGTTGATCTCGCTCATCATCTCGATAATCGCGATCGAAGGCGAATAACCCCAGCGCGCAATGATGTAGCGCAGGCGGTTTTTGTAATGTTTTTTCGCCTGGGGGTTCGTCAGGAACTCGATCGGGTCTTTCAGGCCGAGCTCGTTGCGGTAACAATATCCTTTATCGTCGCCTCCGTCAGCATACCAGTCCCAGGCCGTGGCGCCATAATGCGCTTTTGCCACCGGGTAGCCCAGGAAGAGGTTGAAATGCACTTTCAGGTCGAGCTGCTCGGATTTTTCAAACACTTTATCCAACTCCCAGGCTACGTTCATGCGGGAAGAATAATCGCCCAGCTTGTCGTATTCGATTTCATAGGTGTGCGGGAAGATGAAAAAGCGGTAATAATTGCCGCCGGCCTGCTTGAGCTTTTCGAGCTCCTTCAGGAAAACGAGGTAACCATTGAGATTCATCGGCAGGTTTTTCAGGTGGGCACACCATTCCTCGGCGCCGGCACATTCGCATTTTGAACAATTGTATTCGTCCTTGATCACCTTGCCCTGCGCATCTTTCGTGTAATGACAGGTTGGTTTCGGTAAATTCTGGCCCACCGGCAGGAAGGTCTTATCGCCGATCTGCAGGTAACGTTTGTTTTCGGAAACTTCCACAAAACCGGGTTTATTGGAAGCTTCGCAGCTAAATTCGTAATCGCCGAGCTTTACGACTTCTTTTCCCTTGATTTTAACGCTGACGCTAAAGCGCCATTTCCCGGCCTGGTTCGGCGTATACCGGATCCGGAAATTATCCCGGGTGTTCAGTTTCGTCCATTTCCAATCATTCAGGTTTTTACTTTCGGTTGCCCTCCTGAAATCTTCATAATAAAAAGCAAAAATGCGGTTTTTGAGCACCCACTGCCCGCTGTTTTCCCAGGAAAATTCTGC
>CBINGV010000349.1:0-3731 GCA_966250255.1 uncultured Flavobacteriales bacterium
GTCAATTCCTCCTTCTGGATGTCACTAATGGCAATGATCCCGGTAGATTTCCGGGCCAGGTTGCGTTCAATGAACTTAAAAAGTGTCGTTTTTAGTTTCCCGAAATAGGAATGGAACACATGTCCGTGGAAGGTATGCACCACGACCGGGACCTTGCAGGCAAAAGCGGCTTTTCGTCCCAGCGCACCTGCTTTTGATGCATGTGTGTGCACGATGTCGGGCTTAAACTCGCGGATGATTTCCTTGATCTTGCGGTAGGCTTCCCGGTCGCTTTTGAAATTCGGGATGCGTTTCATTTCCTCGAGAATCATAGGTTCCACCCCATATTCATGCGGAATATGCAGCGAATCGGCCTCGTCTTTTTCGGGGAGACCGCCAATGAGCAAAGTCTCGAATTCCGAATCCAGGAAACGGGTCAGGAAGGTGGCATTGTATGTCGGTCCGCCAATGTTGAAGCGGTTGATGATGCGTAAAACTTTAGGCATGTGCGTGCATATTTTTGTACCAGTTCTGGAAAACGAGGTAAGCCCACATTTCCTGGCTGGCAGTGCCGAGTTTGTTAAAAAAGCGGGTCTTGAGGTCCAAAACCGCTGAGGGAACGAATATGTTTTGCTCCCGGATGAATTGCGGGTCAAACCAAAGCGCCGGGATCAGCTCGTCCCAGGAAGTACGGATCCAGGCATTAACAGGGACTTCAAAACCCTGTTTCGAACGGTCAAAAATGGTATCCGGAAGTACCCCACGGAAACTTTCCTTCAGGATGTATTTCCCGATCCCGTCTTTCAGCTTCCATTCGGCCGGCAGGGAATTGGCAAATTTTACCAGGTCCTTGTCCATGAAAGGGGTACGCACTTCCAGGCTGTGATGCATGCTCATCAGGTCGACTTTTTTGAGCATATCGTTGGCCAGCACAAATTTCTGGTCCAGCCAGAGCATATCGTTTAAGGAAGCGGAATGGGTTTGGTAGAGGTAATTTCCCCGGAGAGGCCGTTCAAGCAGCTTTTGTTTGGCTTCTTCGCCAATGTTTGAAGCCAGGAACCAGTAATTTTCCGGCCATTTAAGCTGTGCAAGTTTGTTGAATTTTTGTAAGCGGTGCAGTTTTTTCGGGTCGCGTTTCACCAGCAGCGGGTTCAGCACTTTTTCTGCCAGGCGATAGCTCGTTTTTTTGGCTGTATTGAGTCTTCCGGCCTCTAAAAAAGCTTTATGTTTGTTGTAGCCTGCCAGTAATTCGTCGGCGCCATCTCCTGAAAGTGCAACTGTTAGGTGTTTGGCGGTTTCCCGGGCCAGGAACCACATGGCAATAGCCGATGAATCGGCAAAAGGTTCATCAAAGGAATCCAGGATTTCCTGGAAGTGCTGTTTGAAATCAGCTTCCGTCAGGCGAATGACGTGGTGCTGCGAGCCGATATGTTCCGCCACGATCAAAGCATAGGCGCTTTCGTCGTATTCCTGCTGGTCGCCGAATGAAACCGAAAAGGTATGTAAATCATTTTTATGCCGTTTCGCAATCGCCGAAACGAGGGAGCTGTCGACCCCGCCGCTCAGGAAAGTGCCGATCGGCACATCGGCTTCCAGCTGCGAATGCACGGCAAATTCCACGCGCTCAACCAGCTGTTTTTTGGCTTCTTCAAAGCTTCCGGAAAAGGGAGTTTCGCTTTTGGGGTCCCAATAGCTTTGCAGGTGAAATTCTGCTCTCCGGATTTCAATATAATGCCCGGCCGGCAGTTTCTGTACCTCTTCGTAAATGGTTTTTGGGGCAGGAATATACGTGTAGCGGAAATAATCATTCAGTGCGTCATCCGAAATCGTGCCTTTGATTCCCAGATTTTTGAACACAAAAAGCTCCGACCCGAAAAGCAGGCGGTCGTCCTGTAAGCTGTAAAGCAAAGGATTGATCCCCATGCGGTCGCGCGCCAGCAGCATGTAATCTTCCTGCTGGTCATAAAAAGCAAAGGCAAAGCAACCGCGCAGATCATCCAGGGCTGCCGCTTTCTTTTCGATCAGCAGGTAAAATAACACTTCAGTATCTGAAGTGGTTTTGAACGCGCAGCCTTTGGCTTCGAGCGCAGCCCGCAGCTCGTGAAAATTATAAATTTCACCATTGAAAACCAGGGAATAACGTTCGCTCTCGTCAATGAAAGGCTGATTGGAGCGCGCATTCGTATCAATGATCGATAAGCGATTATGCCCGAGGGCGCTTTTTCCATGCAGTTTTACCGTCGTATTGTCGGGTCCCCGGTGATGTTGTTTGCTGAGGGCATCCCACAAGCCGGCCTCATCGGTTGTTGAAGGTAAATTGTTAAAAAGTTTTATGCCCGCAATTCCACACACAATAAATAATGACGATTTTTATGAAAAATTTGGGGATGAAGATACAAAGTTTGTTGTTAAATACCATTTTTAGTCTCAATTTTATTTTTGTTCCGCTTTTTGCGCAGGAAATTGTGCAAACACAACTCAGCCCTTTGGAAGAGGCTAAAAATCAGTTTGTTCAGGATCCCTGGCTGCAAAATGCTTCGCTGGCCGTGTGCGTCGTGGATTTGAAAACGAAGCAAAAAATCATTTCCCACAACGATCGCATTGCTTTGCCGCCGGCGTCAACGGTCAAACTATTCGCTACTGCTTCGGCTTTTGAGATCCTGGGAGCGAATTACAAACCCAAAACCCGTATTTATTTTGACAATAAACCCGATGCAGACGGAACCCTGAAAGGTAACCTTTGGGTGCGCGGCGGCGGCGATATTTCCCTGGGCAGTAAATTCTACAACGGGGAAGGAGAGGAAGATGCTTTTCTCGAACAATGGGCGGATACGCTTTACAAGATGGGACTGCGCCGCATCGAAGGCAATGTCATCGGGGATGGTTCCGAGTTCGGCTACCAGGGAATCCCGGACGGCTGGAATTGGGCGGATATGGGCAATTATTACGGTGCCGGTCCTGCCGGGCTGCCAATTTACGATAACGTTCTTCGCTTTTACATCAAAGTAGGAGGAAAGGTAGGCTCGAAGACCACGCTCCTGCGTATTTTCCCGGAGATCAAGGACATCAATTTCGTCAACTACATTGAGGCTTCTTCGGCCAAAGGAGACAATTCTTACATCTACGGGGCGCCGTTTTCCTATGACCGTTTCGGGACGGGCTACCTGCAGCGCAATGTGTCTTCCTTTATGGTGCGCGGCACGCTCCCCGACCCCGAGCTGCAGTTTGTCCAGGAACTGAAACGCATCTTCAGCCTGAGGGGCATTGCGGTTACCGGTGAAGCGATGGGCGCCCGCAATATGAACCTCGGGCCGGCCGGTCTGCGTTATGATGCCAAAATTAAAATGCTTGAAAATGAAGGCAGAAGTGTCAATTCCATTGCCTGGTGGACGAATAAAAAAAGCGTTAACGTGTTTGCCGAGCAGTTGGTGTGCTGGATTGCGAAGGAAAAAGGCGGTTTCGGAGATACGAAGAGCGGCATTTATTTCATCGAGCGCTACTGGTCGTCGCGGATCAGGGACGGCGGACTGAACCTGAAGGATGGAAGCGGGCTTTCGCGGAGCAATGCGGTGACCGCCGAAAATTTCTGCTCGCTGCTCGAATACATGCACAACTCCAAAAATGCGACCTTGTTTAAGGAAACATTGGCCATCACCGTCGAATCGGGTACTTTTTCGGAGCTGTGCTACGGACAGACCGCGCATGGACGCATCAAGGGGAAAAGTGGTACGATTAACAAAATCAAGGCCTAT
>CBINGV010000350.1:0-3697 GCA_966250255.1 uncultured Flavobacteriales bacterium
TCGCAGCGGTCTTCCACCAAAGGCACACAAATCAGCCCCCGGCCATGTGTCGCCATAAAATTGATCAGCTCCGGTGTAATATTTCGTGCAGCGGTCAGGAAGTCGCCCTCGTTCTCCCGGTCTTCATCATCGACCACAATAACGATCTTGCCATTTTTGATGTCATTGATTGCTTCTTCTACGCTATTCAGTTTAAAACTCATCTCCGGTTTTTTTTACAAAATTATTGAATAAATCTGTTTATTGGCCTATCTTTGGCTATAATTAACGCAAATCATGAAAATAATCGCCTTCCTCCTGCTTGTTTTGTTTCCCGGAGCTTTTTTTTACGCACAAAAGCCCCCGGTACCCCGTTTTAACAAGCACCTGATCGGCTCTTCCAAGGTTTCGGCTTATTTCCCGGAAGAATCACCCATATTTGAAGAAAGCTACAGTCCGGACTCTTCCATTGTGATTACTTACGAAAGCCAGCTTGCCGACCACAGTTTTGCTTTGGTGCAGGTTGATTTCAGGGAACAGGTAACGGATTCCATCGATCGCGAAAACCTGCTGGTGATGTACCTGGATTACCTGAAAGACAATTTTGGCGTAATAGAGGCCGCAGGCTACGGCAAGGGACACCGGCTCGAAAGTTACCCGCAGGTACAGGGAGTGATTGATTACTGGCGGGATATGGATGGCAATGATTACAGCATCAAAGGCTGGATCACTTCGGAACACCTGACTGTTTTTATGCTTTACGGAACGGGCGAATATCCCTACCCGACCGCACAGGAAATGTATTTTAACGGGATCAGGTATTAAAGAATTTGTTTTATTTCAAAGCATTAATATTGAAGCCTAAACCGGCTGAAAAGCGCAGATCGGAAATGTTTCGCGCAGCATCCCGCTGGTGTTCTCCAAGGACAAGCCGCGACTGGATGAAAAAATGAATGTATTTCCCGGCAAAATAATTCAGGCCGATCAAGGCTGAGGCTGTCGGGTTGACGCCCAATCCCGGGGAAAGAAGCTCCGGACTGGCTGCAAGACGCGTAAAATTCAACCCGGGCTGCACGCCGATATGGAAATCCAGGTTGTTTTTAACGAAATGTCGCGACAAGCCGAAAAAAAGGCTATGATTGTAGGAAAACTCACTCGTTTTTCCTTTTACCAATCCCTGGTAAAAATAGCCTTCTCCGGAAACGGAAACGTTATCCGACAAATAGCCTTCCAGGATTCCATGCAGGTAAAAATAGGAATTGGAGGAGCTGAGCGACTTCGAAGGACTGATGGTGAGGGTCGTTTTAATCAAACCCGCACGGACTACAGAATTTTCCTGGGCCGAAGCAACCAAAGCCGTCAGGCAGCAACACAGGATTAATTTCTTCCCCATAAACGCACGATTTTATAATTCAGGCTCAGGGTTGTCAGCAAATGCCCTTCGAGCGCATTGCTGTGGTTGTGATCCTCAAATTCAATCACGCCGTTGTGCTCATGGTAAGCTATTTCATTGGTGAAATGCATCATATACTGGCTCGTCAGCGAAACATCAAAACGCTCGGTCACATTAAAATGCATCCCGATTCCGGCCTGTACTGCTGATCCCCAGCGCTCTTTCATGTTCGCCGTGTTCCTGATCTCCATCTTGCGGTTGTAATCAAAGCAATGCCCCGCCAGGAAATAAGGCGACACTTTGCTATTGAATTCTTTTTGCGAAAAAGGGTAAAACAACACCGACCAGCCGATGTGGTAATAATCACTTTTGACTTTGTCGTCCATGTTAATCGAAATAAAGTCCGCAAACCAATCCGTATTGACCTGCTTGGAAAACCGGATGCGGAATTGTCCGCCCGTTCCCAAACCGAAACCGTCATGGCTGAAGGAACTCACAGTGCTGCGTGCCCCCAGTGAAAACCAGCCTTTATTATTGACCTGGGCAAAACCGGACACGGCCCCAAGCAGCAAAATACTTAAAATAAACCCCTTCATCTTTTTTCTTTCATAAACGGCAGGAAAGGGAAAATGTTACTTTTGAGTTAGTAGTTTCTAAGTTAGTAGTTATACTTCTCACTCAGAAACTACTAACTCATGAACTTTAAAATTATTTCCGGATAATTTTCCGCAAAATGCGTTCTCCGTCAGTGGATTCGAGTTCGAAGAGGTACAAACCGTTCGCCCAGGACGAAACATCGATCACGGCCTTGGATTTGATTTGCTGCTCGCTGACAAGCTGTCCGCGCGGATCTAGAATTTTTAAGGTGAATGTTTTATTTTCAGGCGTTTTTACCGTGATAAAATCCTGCACCGGGTTTGGGGAAAGGATAATTTCTTCATGTTTAGCCTGCTCCCCGATGCTGTTTACTCCCAGGCTCAAGTCGTGCTGAATGGAACCGATATTGTTGATGATCCAGTTTTTTGGGTCAATGGAATTGAGGTTTGTTACATTATCCAAACCACTCAGTATAAAAAGATCGCTGTTGGAATTGATGTCCAGGCGCACAATCGTGTCGCTGGCCCCGCTCCGGGTGAAGCGCACTTCCAATGGGTTGGTAAAGGTCGGCGTAACGGAGGACATGGAAACGCTGTGGGTAATGCGTACAAAAAGCTCATCGCCGACAACATTCCATTTGGCCGTATAAGTCGGGAAACCTTCGCCGTAGTACCATTGTTCGAAGGCTTCGCTGAGGTCTAGCCCCGAAATCTGTTCAAGCGCCAGCTGTACATCCGTTCCCAGGGCCACATCGTAGGCATGGGCCGCCTGGTAATTGCGAAGTCCCTGTAAAAACTGTGCATCGTCATTGAGCATGAAGCGCAGCGTATGTACGAAAGCCGCTCCTTTATCATAAGTCAAACGGCTGCTGAATACGCGGTCGCCATTGAGGCTGTCTTCCACCCAGATGCTGCCGCCTGCCTGCGATTTGATGTTCGTATGGCGGTCGTTCATGTCCTGGATTTCCTCACCCGGGTACATCTCTTCCAGCATCAGGTATTCGGCATAAGACGCAAAACCTTCATTCACCCAGATATCCGCCCAGGATTTACAGGTAACGTGATCGCCCCACCACTGGTGCGCCAGCTCATGGGCTGTCAGCGTTTTTTCAAAAAATCCCTGTGTGGTCATCGTCTGGTGCTCCATCCCCCCGCTCAGCGGCGCCATACAGTGACCGTATTTCTCGGTGTGGAAAGGATACAAGCCGAAGATTTCGGAAAAGTATTCAATAAAATCGACCGTTTCGTCGATGTCATCCTGGAAATACGGCAAGGTTTCGGGGTTGTTATACACGTAATTTTGCACCGGTACCGGGAAAGGTGCGCCAGCCGGGTTGGCATATACGGTATAATCCACGTATTCGGCCACAGCGACTGAAATCAGGTAATAATCAATCGGATAGCGGTGCTTCCAGCAAAATTTCGTGAAGCCGTTCCCCAGGTCGATTTCCTGCTCCAAAATTCCATTTGAACCGGCTTTGCAAACGGAAGGAACCGTAATGTTCACCGCCGAGCTATCGGCTTTATCCCGGAGGGATTGTTTGCAGGGAAACCATTCGAAAGCCGAATAAGGCTCGCTCAGTGACCAGGTCACCTGGTTGCCCCAGGACGGGGAAGAATCGTTGGTCATCCCGGCACCCCCAAGCGGATTGGAAGCTGCATCCGGCGGCGTACCGCTGTAATCGATGGCGATAATGAAACTTTCGGCGGCCTGCAGGTTTACCGGCAC
>CBINGV010000351.1:0-3694 GCA_966250255.1 uncultured Flavobacteriales bacterium
ATCTAATCTCCAAACAAGGCGGTAACAAAATCGCATTTTTTTCGTTAAACACTTTAACTAAAATTGTCTGATGCAAGTATTTCAATTCCTGAAACGAACGCTCCCGGTCCTGATCGGTATCCTGATCCTTTGGTTCGGCTTATTTTTTTATGCTACAATCCTGAACCGTTCCAATGATGATATTTCCAGGCTGGTGCCCAAGGATGCGAACTTTGTCTTCCAGGTGAATGTCAAGGAATTTGTTAAATCGTCTACCTACAGCCTGATTTTTAATTCCAAGGACCAGGCTTTGCTGAACGCTTTTGAAATTTACCTCAACAAGCAGCGCAAAGGCTTTCAGTCGACGAATCGTTTTGGGGTGGATTTCACACAGGACCTGACCATTTTTGGAAAAAACTACAAAGACGGGGAAGTCTATGTGATGGTTTTCAATTTGTTTAATCCCGAAGATTTTGAAAAGAATGCCCGTCCCCTGCTGACCAACAAGCAGGCCCTGCTGCGAAAAGACAAGGTTGGAGTTGTACTGACGTATTTTGGCAAAAGCAAAGTAAGCCCCCGGGAGCTGGAAGATTTTCTCCGCAAACTCGAGTTCAGGCAGGATGCTTCCGGTAAGAAAATCAAGCGGGGAGAGTTTTTTAACCTGGCCATGTCCGATTTCCGGGTAAATGAAAAAATCCACGTAGAAAAAGGCGAAATTCATTCGCAGGCAGACGAAAATAAGCTGATCGTCAGCGGCCAGTTCAGCACCAAAGGCGAAAATTATGAAGTGTCCCGCTGGACGCTCATTCCAAATGGCCTTCACATTGAAAACTCACTGATCTCGAACGCCATGCAGGACACCATGCAAAAATACCTGCAGGGAATCGGGATTTCCATCGGGCAGCTCGACCGCATTTCCATGAATTACTACGGAACGGAAATCCAGGAAACGGAAAAAGGAATCCTCTTTACCCCGATTTTCGATCTTCTCCTGACTTTCAAGGAGGAATACAGCCTGGATTCCATGTTCAAAGAAGTGCATTTTCTCGAAGAGCTGGGCTTTGAAAAAGAAGACAATATCATTCATGCCGGCAAGCTCGATTATTACATCGATCCGGTGGACAATCATACTTTGTTTATCGGGAACCAGTTGAAGCAGGTCGTTCACCGCAAGAGCAAAAATCTCTTTTCCGTAAGCGGTGATATTGCCAACCTGACTTCCATCAAGGGAGGCGGTTTTATTTCCTCTTTTATTGAAATGCTTCCACCCTTCAAAGCATCGAAAAATCTATTTCATAATATCAAAACCATAGACTTTGAAGCAATTCCGACAAGTGGCCACCAGGTACAGGTGAAAGGAGAAATGACCTTCAAAGAGGAGTCTTACCTGTATAATGAGTTTCTGCGCTTTTTCCTGACGGTGAAAGGAGAGCTTTGATAGTTAGTAGTTAGGGAGTTGGTGAGTTAGGAGTCGTAATTCCACTACTAACTAATAAACTACGAACTTAGCAACTAATTAAACCCGCGTGATTTCTTGATATTATCGTACGCTTCCTGGATTTTCTGGAACTTTTCCTTCGCTCCTTTCTGGAATTCTTCTCCCATGGAGGCCACTTTATCCGGGTGGTATTTGATGGCCATCTGGCGGTAAGCTTTTTTGATTTCATCCGGGCTGGCTGTCGGTTCGATTTCGAGCACCTTGTAATCGGAGTTCACATCACGATAGAACATGTTTTTTACACTTTCGAAATCGGCCGGTGAAATGCGTAGTAAATTCGAAATGCGCTGAATGGCCGAAAGCTCTGCTTCCGAAACACTTCCGTCGGATTTAGCGATCCCGAACAGGTAATACAGCAGCTGCACGCGCGCTTCTTCCTGCGTACGCATCCGGATGTCGTTGCAAATCTGCTCCAGCGGGATATTTTCCGAATCCAGGAAACGCTTCAGGGTTTGCAGGTGCCCGGATAAAAACGGTGCGCCAAACTGCTGCGAAAAAAAGGCTTTTACATAATCCAGCTCTGCCCGGAGCACCTTCCCGTCGGCTTTCATAATCGCTGCCGAAAGCGCCATGAGCATGGTGGCAAAATCGTTGTGCGTGGTACGCTGCTGGTAATAGCTAAACAGGTCTTCCGGTGAAAAACGCTGTCCTCCCCCGCCCTGCTGACCTGCAAACTTTTTAACTTGTTGATAATTGTCGATCAGGGTACCGACAAAAAAACCGAAAATGGCTCCGCCGATCGATCTCCCGAAAGCAAAAAACCCGGCTACTGCTAAAATGAACTTAAACAAGGTGTGTTATTTTTTCCTCCCTTGAAGGAAGACCAAGGAGGGCGACCGGACGCACATTTATTGTTCGCGGATCATCCCCCTCAATCCCCCTTCAAAGGGGGAAGTTTATACTAATTCTATACTTCTTTCAATAAACTGGTTGAGCGCTTCGCCTTTCAGTAAGCCTTGAGCCAGCAAAGCCAGGTCGGCCAGTTGTTTCGCTTTTTCGCTGCGGGCATGCTCGTCAGTTTCCTGTACCAGCGCGCCCACTTTCGGGTGATTGCTGTTCACTACGAGCGAATACATTTCCGGGAAAGCGCCATAGAAACCGCCGCCGCCCATTTTCTGCTGTTCCATCATCCTACGGATAAACTCCGGCTGCGTGATGATGATCGGCGCATCGGATTCACTCATGCTTTCAAATTCGACGCGGAATTTATCTTTTGTCACGGCCGCTTCAAACACAGGTTTAAGGCTTTCTTCCTCCTCTTTGGAAAGCTTGGAAGGAATTTCTTCCGCTTTTTTGATCAGCTTATCCAGCGTGTCGGCATCTACCCGGGCAAAGGAAATGTTTTCATTTTCCTGTTCCATCTTGGAAATCCAATGCGGCACGAGCGGCCCGTCAAGCTCCAGCACATCGTAACCACGGTCTTTGGCCGCCTTCACAAAGCGAAACTGGTTTTCCGGGTCGTTGGTGTAGAGGAATACGGTTTTGCCGTCTTTATCCGTTTGCAGGGCTTTTACCTGTTCTTTATATTCTTCAATGGTAAAATACTTGTCGTCTGTTGTTTTCAGCAGGGAGAAGCTTTTTGCTTTTTCGGCAAATTTTTCATCGGAAAGACTGCCGTATTCCACAAATATTTTCAGGTCACCCCATTTGGCTTCAAAATCCGCGCGGTCTTTCTTGTACATATCTGCCAATTTGTCAGCGACCTTTTTAGTAATGTGCGTCGAGATTTTCTTCACATTGCCATCGCTTTGCAGGTAGGAACGGGAAACGTTCAGCGGGATATCCGGCGAATCGATCACGCCATGCAGCAGCGTCAGGAATTCGGGAACAATTTCCGCCACGCTGTCGGTGATGAACACCTGGTTGCTGTATAAGTTGATTTTATTGCGCTGTACCTCGACGTTTTCCTTAATTTTCGGGAAATAAAGAATCCCGGTCAGGTTGAAAGGATAATCCACGTTCAGGTGAATGTGAAACAGCGGATCTTCAAAGCTCATAGGGTACAATTCGCGGTAAAAAGACTTGTAATCCTCATCTTTGAGGTCCACAGGCGCCTTGGTCCAGGCCGGGCTCACATTATTGACCTGGTTCGGGACTTCAACCGCTACGCGTTTCAAATTTCCTTTGTCGTCTTTTTCACCCTCCGGTGAGTCGATGTATTCGGTTTTGTTGCCGAAGAATACCGGGATCGGCAAAAATTTACAGTATTTGTCGAGG
>CBINGV010000352.1:0-3690 GCA_966250255.1 uncultured Flavobacteriales bacterium
GAAACCGGTGAAGGTAACCAATGGGCTGGTGCTCATTTATGTGGCCGGCAGAAAAGGCTTTTCCAACCTTAATAACGAGCTGGTTATCCCGGCGGATTACAACGAGGCCTTTTATTTTTCGGATGGCTATTCCTCCGCGAAAAAGGGGAATGATTATTATTTACTGGACAGCAAAGGCAACGCAAGTAAACTTCCTTACAGCGAAGCCGGCCCTTTCAGCAGTGGTTTGATGGCCGTAAAAGGTGATAACGGCTTGTGGGGCTATGTCAACGAAAAACTGGAACTGGTAATCCCGCACCAATTCAAATACGCTTACGAATTCCGGGGGAATTATGCCAAATACTCCGAAGGCGAAAAATACGGACTCATTGACCGGACAGGCAAAAAAATCAGCGAGTCTATTTACCGGGAAATCCACAATACGGGCGAAGAAATGCTCTTCCTGGACTACGGCCTGTATGACAATAATGCAAAGGAAGTCAAAAAAATGCCGGAATTATATTACAGTGATATTGACCAGATTGGCTTCAAAAACGGCCTGGCCTACGTGCATTTAAGTTACGAGGATCCCAAATCCAAAGATGAGCTGATCCGCGAGTGGGGCGGCGTGCGCGAAGCTTATATCGACAAAAGCGGCAAAATCATCTGGGCAGGCAAACCGTATTATTCCTGTTTCCCGGCAAATGCTGCGGTGACCCTGGCGGATTTCTCGGTGAAAAACATTGCTTCCCTGCAACAAGGCGACGAAATCCTGAGCTACAATACTGAAAGCGGGGAGATGGAAACGGCTACGGTCCAATCGCTGCAAATCCACGAGGGAAATTACGATCTGCGGAAAATTACCTGCGAATCCCTCAACCAGCGCTATGCCTCCGTAGGAAATGACTTGGCGGATACCGGTGCGACCTTGCTCGTCACCCCGAATCATCCCGTTTTAACCAGCCAGGGTGTAAAAATAGCCGGTGAGCTGCAGGCCGGCGATATTTTGTACAACTGGAACCCGGTGGAACAAAGCTTCGAAGCGAAAAAGGTACTTTCCAACGAAGCTGCCGGCAGCGTGGAGCGCGTGTTTAACCTCAAAACGGACAAAACGAATTACGTGGTGAACGGGATGGTGGTGCTGATGAAGTGATGATCCGCTTTTGGCTTGTAACAAAATCCTTCCCCTTTATCCCTCCCGGAGCGCCGGGACAAGCTCTCCAAAGGGGGAGAAGGATTCCACCCCAAAAAAATCCCGCTTCGAAAGAGGCGGGATTTTTTTATTGAATGATCAAGCGTTTTACCAGGTGTTTTCCGTCGCTTATTCCGAGCTCGATGAGGTAAGTCCCGGTGGGCAGATCGGCCAGGTCCAGTGAGATATCCCGGCTGGCAGCCGGAAGCTGTGTGTTGCTGATTTGCCGTCCGTCGGGCGTAAACATTGTCCAGGAATTCAGCGGAACAGGACTGGATACCTGCAAGGTGTTCCCTTTCGAAAGCGGGTTCGGGTAGAGCTTTAACTGGTCTGCCGCAAGCGGGTTCAAACCAAGGGGATCAATCGCCAGGCAGGCACTGGTATGGCTGCAGCCATTGCGGGAAACAATAACGGCATACGAGCCGCCTTCCAGGGGGTAAAAATCTGCGGCTGTTGCACCGCTTACGATAGCCTGCTGGTTGTTGCAGTCGATCCACTGGAAGGCCGTTGCCCCGGGTGAAATCACGCTGAGGTAGGTGCCGTGGGAGCTGATTTCGGCTGCCGGCGGATTCCACACAGTCAGGATGCTCACAACAATGCTGTCATTTCCGTTGCTGTCTTCCAGCACATCGGTATAGACCCCTGTTTCCGTATAGGTGCTGGTGCCCACGGTCAGCGATTCACCGGCGCATAAATCGACCGATTGCTGGTTGACATTTTCCGTAAACCCGATGGTAACCGGCCCGGCAAAAGGCAGGGGAAGGGAACTTGCCAGGCTGCCAGCGTTTGTACCATCGCATAAACCGGTCGTGGCAGAAGCCACAAAAAGCCATTGGCTCCCGTCCCAGTTGGCCAGTGAAATATCATTGCAATTGCTCAGACCGCTTTGTGAAGCATCGTTCCAGCCTGCGCTTAATGAAAAGGCATCTGCTGATCCCGATCGCGAGAGGTCCCAGTATTCTATCCCGCTGACTGACTGCAAGGGGCTTTCGACCGGCAATAGGCTACTGAAAGCTTCGAAGCGGTAGGCAACACGGAGCAGGGTAGGGGTTGAGCTTAAACCCGAAACGGATAAAGGCCGGTAACGGTCGGGAGCGCTTCCCAGCGGGAATTCGATAGCCGTATTCCCCTGTTTTTCGATGTAGCCGTCGACAAAAGTGGTGTCCGAGCCCCCGCTGATTGCTGCTGTGCTCAGAAGCCGGATGTCCGCTCCGGGCACAGCGCTGATGATCCCGTCTGTGAAATGCAGCTCATGGCTGATCGTGAGCGGGCAGTTGAGCGTTATGCCATAACCGCCGTCAGCGGGACCGTTTGCCCTGTTGACGATTTCGAGGTCGTAGAGCGTTAAGCCGAGGGCCGGGGCCGTCAAGGCTTGCTGGGATATGCCGTTCAGCACCAGTTTGTTGTTGCCGTGGTTAAATGCCCCCGCCACATCGATCGCGCCGCTCACCGAAAGCAGGGCGGGACTGACGTGGTTTAACAATTTCAGGGCCGGGATATACAACACATCAAACTGGTAAAGACCGCTCCCGTCCAGTGTCGTGTTCCCGGAAGAAAAACGTCCGCCTTCCCGGGCGAAAAACACACCTTCGTTTTGCCAGGAAACGGTGTTCACGTCCAGCCAGTGGGCGCCTCCCGAAAGCAGGATCGAATCCCCGGCGAAGGCATGAACGGAGTTCCCCGAGTTTTCTAGTAACGCCGTGTTTCCGGAGAGCTCGATCTGCATGCCCATCGTACTTGTAGGGTCGTTCCCGATCGCTCCGCTCACGTATACCGTTCCGCCGGAAGAGCGAAAATAACCGCGCCCTGCGCCCGGTGCAGCTCCCAGCCAGAGCAAATCGCCGTTGATGTGCAATTCACCGCCGTGTTGCTCAAAAGCAGGGAAAAATGTGCCGGCTTCATTTTCAAAGCCGAATTCGCCGTTCGTGGTAATGCTTCCCCCGTTTTGCACCAGTTTGCTAGGGCCGTTCGGGCTTCCGTCAACCAGGGCAAGGGTTTCGCCGACGCTGATTGTCCCGGCGTTGATTTCGCCGACGCCGCCCAGTTCAAAAAGCAGGCGCTGGCCGACATTCAGGATTCCACCGTTCATCCGGAGGGCAGCATCTTCCGCAAAAATCAGGCGGGCACTATTTCCGCCCCCCGTGAGGGCGAAGGTTCCACCGGTGATCAGTACCTGCGTGCCGGTGCCCAGGATTTCCACCCGGTCGGTGGCGTTGAGGTTACCGGAAATGGTGAGCTGCGCCCCGTTTTGGATCAGCATTTCGGCAGGTGTAAAAACAGAAGTTCCCGCCAGGAGGGGCTGCGCCATTGCCCCGGTATAATTTGCCGGATCAATGGTAATATCATCCCCATTACCCGGGGTTTCCGACCAGTTGGCCGGGTTGTTCCAGTCGGAATTGACTGCTCCTGTCCAGTTTTGTGCGAACAAGGCTATTCCCGGGAACAGGCTTACAATTAAAATGTGTTTTATTTTCATGATTTTTTAAGACTAATTTTTTCAGGTACAGTGTAGCGCTACG
>CBINGV010000353.1:0-3678 GCA_966250255.1 uncultured Flavobacteriales bacterium
GCAACCTGGAACTGCTCGCCAAGCAAGTGGTGGAGGGTTTTATTACGGGTTTGCACAAAAGTCCCTTCCATGGTTTTTCCGTTGAATTTGCCGAACACCGGCTTTACAACAAAGGCGAATCAACCCGCCACATCGACTGGAAGCTCTTTGCCCGTTCCGAGAAACTGTTTACGAAAAAATACGAAGAGGAAACGAACCTGCGTTGCCAGATCGTGATCGACTGCTCCAGCTCGATGCTATTTCAAACGAGCAAAAACATTTCGAAAATGGAATTTGCCGTTTACAGCGCTGCTTCCCTGATCGAAATGCTGAAAAAACAGCGGGATGCGGTGGGAATTTCGCTTTTCAGCGAACGCCTTGATTTGCATACACCGGCCAAATCTTCCCTGGCACATCATCGTTTTTTGTACAGCGAGCTGGAAAAAAGACTGACGGCTTACGACGAAACGATCCGGAAAAATACCGACAGCATCCCGATCATTCACGAAATCGCGGAATTGTGCCACAAACGCAGCATGGTGCTCATTTTTACCGACCTGTTAGACAACCCGGAGCGCGAGCAGGAATTTTTCCAGGCTTTGCAGCACCTGAAACACAACAAGCACGAAGTCGTTGTTTTCCATGTGATCGACAAAAAGACGGAATGGGATTTTGAGTTCGAAAACCGGCCTTATACTCTTGTGGATATGGAAACCGGCGAACGCCTGAAGCTCAATCCCGCAGCTTTGAAAGAAAAATACAAAACGGCCGTGAACAGCTATTTTGCGTCCATCCAGGACAAATGCATCCAGAACCGGATCGATTATGTGCTGGCGGATATCGCACAGGGCTACGAGCAGGTTTTGCTGCAATATTTATTGAAACGCCAGCAAATGCAATAGGCAAGGTACATGAAAAACAACTTTCAGGATAAAATCTGCTGGGTCACCGGCGCTTCATCGGGAATTGGAAAAGCCATCAGCGAAGCCCTGGCGGCCCAAGGCGCTATCCTTGTTTTATCTGCCCGGAGCAACGCTTCCCTCGAAGCCGTTCGGGCGCAGCTTCCCAACCCGGAAAAGCACCTCGTGCTGCCGCTCGACCTGGAATATTCGGGAAATTTCCCGGAGCTGGCTCAGAAAATCCTTGAAAAATACGGAAGCATTGATTTTCTGTTCAACAACGGAGGATTAAGCCAGCGCGCCGAAGCTTCGAAAACACCTTTGGAAGTGGATCGCCGCATCATGGAAATCAATTATTTCGGGAACATTGCCCTAAGCAAGGCTGTTTTGCCGGTCTTTCAAAAGCAACAATCCGGGCATATCGTCGTGATCTCAAGTATTGCCGGTAAATTCGGCTTTTTCCTGCGCTCGGCCTACAGTGCTTCGAAACATGCTTTGCACGGTTTTTACGAAAGCCTGGCCCTGGAAGAAGAGAAAAACAATATTTATGTAACAGTCGCCTGCCCGGGCAAAATCAATACGCCGATTTCGACCAACGCCCTGAATGAAAGCGGCGAAAAACATGGGGTGATGGACCACAACCAGGCCACAGGCATGCCGGCCGAAGAATGTGCCGCTCAATTGCTTAGAGCCGTCAGCCGGCGCAAACGCGAAATCCTGATCGGCAATAAAGAAATCAAGGCCGTTACGCTCAAGCGTTTTTTACCGAATGTTTTCTGGAAGGTGATCAAAAAACAAAGCGCGACCTAGTTTTTTCTCCCGCGGATCGCGCTGATCACACAGAGCAACTCTCAGATCCCCACGCAATATAAAGTCCGCTACAACAGAGCCCGTTGAGCAGCAACGAAGTTAAATCTGCAGACTATCAAGATTACATCCAAAAAGAATCCGCGCCATCCGCGAAATCCGCGGGCAATAATTATCTTTGCAGCATGAATTTAAAAACAACATTCGGGCTTTTACGCCTTTCAGCAATCCTGGAAGGTATTTCTTACCTCTTATTCGCCTTGACCATGCCGCTCAAGTACTGGCATGACATCCTGCTTCCGAACAAAATTGTGGGTATGATCCACGGGGTTTTGTTCATTGCTTATGTGCTGCTGGTTTTTGTGGAAAGCCGTGAAAAGAAATGGAGCGCCGCCGATCAGTTCTGGAGCTACCTGGCTTCTTTATTGCCGTTTGCCACTTTTATCGTGGACAAGAAGATCTTCCCGAAGTATAAACACTGATTTATTTGGACATCCGGATATATTTTAATAACTTTGGGTTATGCAACATTTAGAACGAATCACAATCAACCCTGAGGTTTGCAGCGGTAAACCATGCGTCCGGAATATGCGCTGGCCCGTTGAAGTTGTTCTTGACCTTATTGGTTCAGGTATGACTTTCCAGGAAATTATAGCAGATCATCCCGAATTGGAACAGGAAGATTTGCTGGCCTGCATTAACTATGCCCGCCTTTCCGTATCAGGAATTTCGTTCAAAGATGTGGCCTGATGAAGTTTTTATGTGATGTTCATATTTCATTTAAAACACTTCTTTTCCTGAAGAACCTGTATCCTGAATCGGAGCATGTCAACCACATTTTAAATTCTTACCTGAGCAAAGACGAAGAAATTATCAATTACGCCGATACCCATGGATTTATCATAATCACCAAAGACCGGGACTTTAAAAACTCATTCCTGGTGCGTAAAAAGCCAAGAAAATTAATCCGGATCAATTTAGGCAATCTCTCCAACGAACATTTAATTGGAATTTTATCCGAAAACCTGGAACAAATCAGGCAGTTAGATGCCGGGAAAGAAAACTTCATGATCGAAATCAATAATCAAGACATTACCATTACCGAGTTAAATTATTAATTATATTTGTTCAATGGATACCAGAAAACACATCGAGGTTTGCTTCACACCGGGAGAATACGAATACTACAAGGATGAATTTGAAATTGTTGTCGTAATTGACGTGCTGCGTGCCACTTCAGCTATTTGTGCAGCCTTCGATAACGGCATCAAATCTATCATTCCCGTTCCGACCGTGGAAGAAGCAATGGAATACCAGAAAAAAGGTTTCCTGGCTGGCGCTGAACGAAAAGGACAGATCGTAGAAGGCTTTGACTTCGGAAATTCGCCCTTCAGCTACATGCGGGAAGATTTTAAGGACAAAGAAGTGGTGCTCACTACCACAAACGGTACCAAATCCCTCCACGTAGCCAAAGATGCCGAAGTGGTCGTAATTGGATCCTTCCTCAACCTTGAAGCGCTCAGTGAATGGCTGGCCGTGCAGGACAAAAATATTTTATGCCTTTGTTCGGGCTGGCAGGATAAATTTAACCTCGAAGACACGATCTGTGCCGGGGCGATTTGCGATTACCTGATCAGCACCGGGAATTTTATTTCGGATGAGGATTCTTCCATTGCCGCCAAATATTTGTATTTATCGGCCAAAGACAATTACTTCGGTTACCTGAAATCGAGCTCACACCGCAGGAGATTGAAAAACCTCAACCTGAACGAAGACATCAAGTATTGCCTTACCCCGAACCAAACCAAAGTTATTCCAATCCTTAAAAATGGCAAACTCGTTCAAATTTAAGCTGGCGCTTGCTTTGATCGTCCTGGTCGCCCTGTCGACGCTGTCTTTTCGCAAAGAACGGGAAATCGCTGCCCTGAACAGTAACTCTTCCTGGGGTTTTTTCGGCCACAAGCGCATCAACCGGATCGCGACCTTTACCCTC
>CBINGV010000354.1:0-3678 GCA_966250255.1 uncultured Flavobacteriales bacterium
CCTCGCCGGGAGAAGGAAATGGTATCCATCGTGTTGTGAAAACAGCCCCGGGAAGCAAAGACCAGGTCGTAAGTATCAATTTCCTCCAGCTGATCGATAAAAGCTTTGTGACCTTGTTTGGCATGATCCAGGTAATCCGGATAGAGCGTAAGCTCATATTTTTTGTTTTCCGTGATTTCGAGCTTTTGTTCCTCTTTCAGACCGAAAATGCTCGTGTATTGAAAGGTATAGGTTCCTTTTTCAAGCTGGTTTAGCTGTTGATCGGTCTCAAATCCCGGTTCGAGGAGCTTGAAAAATTCACCGTTTTTCAAAACCGTCAGCTCGACCAGGTAATCGGAATTGCCCTGGGGCCGCGAATCCCGGATGTGGATTTCCAGTTCGGCCTTTCCCTGCGCCCGGAAAGCAGGAATTATAAAGAGGCAAATAAGCAGGAATAAAAACAGGAGTCGTGGTTTCATGAATGTGCTGTTTGAAAGACTAAAATAAGAAAAAAACGCAAAACTACACAGCATAAAACGATGTCCGTCCAATCAACAACGCCCTATGTTCCCTCTGTGTCCTATGTGGTTAAAGAAAATCAGCACCTATCTGTATGATTCGCTGGAAAGAAATCAGAACAAAAAATGATGATACGGATACCTGACCTGGAAAATCTGCTTCACTTCTTCGTAAATCACGCTTTTCAGCTCCTCGATGTTTTCCTTGTTCTCGGCTGAGATAAACACGCATTGCGTATTATTCATCTTGCTCATCCAGGTTTTTTTCAGCTCCTCGAGGCTCTGTTCCTCATCGGCCGGGCGGTAGGCATCGATTTTATTAAATACGAGGATGGTTGGCTTTTCCGTTTTGTCGATCTCCGCCAGGGTTTGGTTCACCACATGGTAATGATCTTCAAAATTCGGGTGGGAAATGTCCAGCACATGGATCAGTAAATCCGCTTCGCGCACTTCGTCGAGCGTCGATTTGAAGGACTCCACCAATTGGTGCGGGAGCTTGCGGATAAACCCAACCGTATCCGTCAGCAGGAAAGGCAGGTTTTCGATCACGACCTTGCGCACCGTGGTGTCGAGTGTCGCGAAAAGCTTGTTTTCGGCAAAAACATCCGACTTGCTGAGGAGGTTCATCAGCGTGCTTTTGCCGACATTCGTATACCCGACCAAAGCCACGCGCACCAGGTCGCCCCGGTTGCCGCGCTGTACGGCCATTTGCTTATCGATGTCCTTTAGTTTTTCCTTCATCAGGGCGATGCGCGTCTGGATGATCCGGCGGTCGGTTTCGATCTGGGATTCTCCCGGTCCGCGCAGACCGATTCCCCCTTTCTGACGCTCGAGGTGGGTCCACATACGGGTCAGGCGGGGGAGCATATATTGCAGCTGGGCGAGCTCTACCTGCGTTTTCGCGTGTGAAGTCCGTGCCCGTGAGGCAAAAATATCGAGGATCAGGATGTTTCGGTCGAGTACCTTGCATTCCAGCACACGCTCAATGTTGCGCAGCTGTGACGGTGAAAGCTCGTCGTCAAAGATCGCCAGCTCAATTTCATTTTCCTTGATGTAATCACGGATTTCCTCAATTTTCCCTGTTCCCACAAAGGTGCGGGGGTTGGGGATCGGTAATTTCTGCAGGAATTTCCGCTGCGTAATCGCACCGGCCGTTTCCGCCAGGAATTCCAGCTCATCCAGGTATTCATGGGCCTGGTCTTCCGTAATATCGGAGGTAATGACGCCCACGAGCACACACACCTCTTCCACCGCATCCACCGTTACGTGACCTTCTGCCATAATTTATTTTGTTTTTCTTAAGCTTTTAACATATTCCACCAGGGAGCTGACCTCGTCCGTCCGGGTGATAATGTCCTTGTAAGGCATCATGCCTTTGTCGTTCCCGTTCAGGATCATCTGTTTTACCTCGGCATCGCTCAGCGTGCTCTGGCTTAATTTGGCTGCGCCCGAAGTGCCTTTGTCGCCGTCCATCCCGTGACAGGATTCACAGTGCAGGACATAAAGCGATTTCGCATCCACCGGTTCGCTGCTTTCCTCTTCCACATAGCTGCCGCTTTCGGCTGGTCCCGAGCAGGCAACAAGAAACAAGAGAGGCAGGCTGAGGGCAAGCGTTTTTAGAACCATGTTGTTACCCCTAAGTTTCTGAACGGCCATGGAATGGAGGCAAAAATCAGGATCAGGCCGATGATGTACCAAACCATGATTTTTGTATGCTTTTTACGTGCGACCGGCTCGTTTTCCGCTTTCCGGCGGCCGATCGTAATGAGCGTAATCGCCAAAACCATCAGGGCAATGTGCTCCAGGCCGAAGAAACGGGCCTGTGGCACTTTCATCCAGCCTTCCACGAAAACCACTTTCGGGCTGGTAAAATAAAGGATGAGGCCCAGCAGCAATTGTACATGCAAAAAGACCATCGCAAACAGGTTGATCATCTTGTCTTTTTTCAGGTACTCGCCGCGGTGACGGGACAGCATCGCGTTAACAATCGCGTAAACCAGCAGGACCAGGACTACCCATCTCAGGCCGGAGTGTGAACGTACTAAAATATCGTGCATAAGACTTTTTTTGACAAAAATAACATTTTTGAATGAAAAATGGAGAATTGAAAGTTTGATCCTGTTTCCCCCTTTGGAGGGGGACTAAGGGGGAGGAGGCTTTATCGGGCTTAGGATTCAGATCACAGCGATTTCCATCAGCGGTAATCCCTGATTTCAAAAAAATCAGTAGCTTTACGCGTCCAAACGAAAATTATGAAATTACTTCCGCTTATTTTCTGCCTGCTGGCGTCGCTTGTGTTCGCCCAGGAAATCAACCCTGTCAACGGAGTAAAGGAATCTAAAGCCGGCCTGATTGCCTTGAAAAACGCTACCATTGTTGTTTCACCCGACAAAACGATTGAAAAGGGGACTATCCTCATCGAAGGCGATAAAATCATCAATATCGGGGCCATGGTACTCATCCCGAAAGAAGCTCTTGTGCTGGATTATAGCGGAAAAACCATTCTGCCGGTGTTTATCGAAACGCATACTTCCATCGGTTTACCGAAAGTTGAAGGCCGTCATTCCTTTTTCCCGCAGCTCGAAAGCAACAAAGAAGGCGCCTATTACTGGAACGAAGCCATTCACCCGGAAGTAAAAGCGGTTGATATCTACCGCTTTGATGAAAAGGCGATAGACGATTATATCAAAATGGGCTTTGGGATCGTTTCCACGCGCCAGAATGATGGGATTTCACAAGGAATGTCCGTTGTCTATTCCCTGGGCTCTTCTTCCTACAATAAACAATTGATCAAAGCGGAAGGAGCAGCTTATTTCAGTTTCCAGAAAGGCGTTTCCGACCAGACTTATCCTTCTTCGCAGATGGGCTCGATCGCTTTGCTGCGCCAGGCGCTTTACGATGCGATGTGGTACGACAAAGCGAACAAGAAAGAAAGCAACCTTTCGCTCGAAGCCTTAAACCAGGAGCTGAAAGGGCAACTGATCTTCCAGTCGAACGGGAAATACGAAATTTTACGGGCGCAGAAAATAGCCAGTGAGTTTAACCTCAAACCGGTTTACCTCGGTTCGGGAACAGAATATGAAATTGCTGAAGAGTTGAAGAAAATCGGTACAACGGTGATCCTGCCGCTGAATTTTCCCCTGGCGTTTGATGTGAAAGATCCCTACATTGCGAAGGAGAT
>CBINGV010000355.1:0-3658 GCA_966250255.1 uncultured Flavobacteriales bacterium
GGCAATCGTGTTCTTTTCCTGTACCAAGGAAATCGATTACAAAGGCGACGATAAAGCCCCGCAGCTGGTGGTGAATGCCATCGTTGAAAATGATTCCACCTTCCGCGTTCATCTTGAGCGCAGTTATTTCTTCCTGAGCGACGAAGAACCGGACGATAAATACATCGAATCGGGTGCCGTGGTCAAAGTAACCAACCTCAACACCGGTGAAGTCTTTACCATGACGCAGTCGAGTTATGACAATGTGTACAATTTCCCGTTTCTCACCGGACCTTCAACGAAATACAAAATTGAAGTGAGCCACCCGTCTTACCCGGCAGTGGATGCCGAGATGACAACAGCCCCCAAGGTCGACCTGCTTGCCGTGGACACTTCCAGCTACACTACAGGAGATGGTGAATTGCGTAAAAAAGCACTGCTGAGCTGGAACGATCCTTCCGGCGAAAACTATTACATGCTGCATCTTTTTTACAGTGATCCGGTCGGGAATTACACGTACCAAATGAGCTACATTTGCCAGGATGAAGTCACCTCAAGCAGCGGGGTCGACCCTTTGTCGGACGAAGAACCGTCTTACATGGAACTGGTTTTTGGCGACGAGCTGTTTGCCGGGGAGCAGAAAAAACTGGAAATTGAATTTGCGACTTACAAAGGCGTGACGCCGGCTGAAGATCCGGTGTATACCTACAGGCTCATTACGCTTAACAAAGAGACTTACCAGTATTACCTTTCCGTTCACAAACACATGAACAATGACGGGCCTTTTACCGAACCGGTGAAGGTATACAATAACATCAACAATGGCTTTGGGATTTTCAGCTCGCTGAATACTTCCCAGGTGGTGAAATGATTTTTGGATCTTAAATCCGCTTGTATTCAAAAAAAGCGAAAGCCAGCCCGAAGCGCGCCTGGAAAAAAGATTGCTGGAAATAGATATTATAATTGTCCGAGCCATAATAAGCCAATTGCCCGAAAAGAGCCGGGAAACGGGAATCCAGGAAGCGTTTGTAAACTGTAAAAGAAACATTCAGGCGTTTGCGCAGCAAGCCCAGCGGGATTTTTTCGAGGTGAAGATAACCACCGGAATTATAGCTTAGGTCCGTAATATACTCGGCATTGAGACTAAGCCGGAAAAACTCCTTTTTGAAAACTTCACGTGCCAGCTCTTTTTTTTCCTCACAATAATGGTAAACGACCGTGCGCGAATTAATCCATGAAAATTGGGCAATCAGGCGGTTTCCCCCGTAAACACCATGCTCCTGAAATTTCTGGTTGGCAAAATAGCCCGGATGATGCTCATAAAGCAGGCGCCAATTCAGCATGTTGGAGTGAGAAACCGGGTCGGCATATACGTAAACCGCATTTTTTTGCGCTTTCCGGGTTTCCAGTCTTTGCATTCTCTTTTGATAAAACTCGCCGGTGCGCCGTTTTTCTCCCAAAAAGCTGTTTCCCCCAACGAGGCCGTGCACGATGAGGCTCTCACTGAAACTACCGTTATACAGATTAACGGTATCGGTAAAATCCACGAATTCAGTACCATCCTGTCCATTGGAATGATGCGCTACGCCAAGACCAAAGTAAAAACGATGTTTCCGCAGCGGATTCCATAGTTTTTCCGGGCTGAAAAAATAATAAACCCGGGGGTAATAACTCGGGGTCCGCACCGGCTTGGATTTGTCCATCCAGGTGGTGTCGTTCTGAAAAAGCCGGACGCGGGTGCAGGGAATAAATTGCAGGGCGTGTACCCATTTGTACTTTCGCCCGGTGAAATAAGACGGCCCGCCCATGGTAAGCGCCAGCTGAAATTCACCATTAAACAGGTAGGGTTTTTTAATCCCGGAATGATAGTCGAAAAAACGGGTGCCTGAAATTGTTGCCGGCTCGCTGATCAATTCCAGCACATCCCGGAATTGTGAGGCACTTTGACGGCTATTCATCAGGCTATCAAGGCTATTGTTTTGGGCAAAAAAGCGGTTTAAGCCCAAAAGAGCAGGGAAGAGCCAGAGCGCAAAAACAACTTTCATTTCATCAAAAATAACAAATACCTTATAAATTACGTTAAAAAGCAGAAATAAAGTGTCCGGCCGCTTTGTTTTTCCTTAAAAGAAGTGTAATTTTGTAGCCCCAAATCCAAAAGATGCTAGACGTTGACCTGTATGAAGCCAAGACCCTGTACCCATTCCAGGAAAAAACGGTAACATCGATTTTAAACGAATTTGACGCGAATGACAGCAATTTCAACCTGCTGTATCAACTTCCGACCGGCGGCGGTAAAACCGTGATTTTCTCAGAGATTTCCCGCCGCTATATTGAGCGTTTCGGGAAGCGCGTGCTGATCCTGACGCACCGCATCGAGCTTTCGATCCAGACTTCCAAACAGCTTTCTGCGATCAATGTGGCGAACAAGGTAATCAGCAGCGACGTCAAAAAACTGAATGAAGACGAAGATTTCCCATGCTACATTGCCATGGTGGAAACCTTGAACAACCGCCTGCGTGATAATGAGAATTTCATTGAAGACGTTGGGCTGGTGATCGTCGATGAAGCGCACTACAACAGCTTTCGCAAGATTTTCCAATATTACGTCAACACCAATATCCTGGGGGTAACGGCAACCCCGCTGAGTTCCAACAAAGCGCTTCCGCTGAATGACAATTACAATAAGCTGCTTGTCGGTGAAAGTATTTCCTCGCTGATCGACAACGGCTATCTGTCTGATGCGGAGACTTTTACCTATGATGTCAACCTGCACGGGCTGAAAATCGGCTCCAATGGTGATTTTACGGTAAGCAGCTCCGAGCTCGTTTACGGAAATTATTTCATGCAGGAGAAACTGCTTTTCGCCTACGAAGAAGTAGCCGTGGGTGATAAAACCCTGATTTTCAATTCCGGGATCGAAACTTCCCTGCAAGTTGAAGAAACCTTTAAGAAACGGGGCTATAAAATCAAGCACCTCGATTCGACCTTCAGCGACCGCGACCGCAAGGCTGTGCTGAAATGGTTCAAAGAAACGAAAGACGCTATCCTGACTTCCGTGGGGATCCTGACGACCGGTTTCGACGAACCTACGGTTGATACGATTATCCTCAACCGGGCCACCCGCTCACTCACGCTGTACCACCAGATGATCGGCCGAGGTTCCCGGAAATTGCCAAACAAGAGCAAATTCAAAGTGATCGACCTGGGGAATAATGTGCGCCGCTTCGGTTACTGGCAGGATTACATCAACTGGCAGGATGCTTTCCGTTTCCCGGACCGTTTCCTTGAATCCCGTTTATCGGAAGGGGACGACATCGAATTTGAAATCGAATTCGAGTTCAATCGTTTCCTGAAAGAAAAACTCAATACCGATCTGCTCGATAAATTCGAGATGAAGGAAGTGTATTACGCTTGCCTGGATAAAGGGGAAAAAGGCAAAAACGCGGTGGAACTTTCGATGGAGAATCATTACGAGGTGATCATGGAGGCCAGCAAAGACTTCTTCGAAGCAATTGATTACCAGCTTTCCCTGCAAGAACACATCGAATACCGCCTGAAGCAATACACCAAATGTATTTCCAAAAGTACACCGAATTATTTCAAATTCCTGTTGGAAACCTACAACCGCCAGCTGCGCCACAAGCTCCGTCAAAACCTGGATGACGAGTAGGTTAAATAT
>CBINGV010000356.1:0-3651 GCA_966250255.1 uncultured Flavobacteriales bacterium
GCGACCTCGTCAACCAGTCCGGCCTCAAACATGAGCTCCACCCGCCGGTTGATGCGATCGTATAAAAGCTCACGCGGCAAATCGATCACAAAGCGAATGGACTCAAAGAAACGTTCCTGCCTGCGCCGCGACCTCATTTCCGAATATGGTTTCCCGGAGATGCGCATGGCTTCAATCGCCCGGATCACCCGCACCGGATTTTCGCGGTCCACCCGGGCAAAATACTCGGGGTCGCTTTGCTGCAATTCCTGGAGCAGCGCTTCCAGGCCATGCAGCCGTACTTCTTCGTTGAGCTTGTCCCGCAGTTCCGGCGAATGCGGAATTTCGTCCAGGCCGTCACAAAGAGCGGAAATGAACATGCCCGACCCGCCTGCAAGAATAATTGTATCGTGCTGTTTGAATTCCTTCTCCAGGATTTCCAGGGCTTCCCGTTCATACGAAGCGGCTGTAACGGAATCTTCCAAGCTATGGCTATCGATAAAATAGTGCCTCACCCCCTCCTGCTCTGCCGGGGAGGGTTTCGCCGTTCCGATAGCCATTTCCCTGTAAAACTGCCGCGAATCCGCTGATAGAATAACGGTTTTGTACGCTTTCGCCAAAGCGATCGCCAGGGCGGTTTTCCCGCTCGCGGTTGGGCCTTGTATGACAATTAAGCGTTTGATGCTGCAAAAATAATAATTAATGAGTTATTGAGTTAGTAGTTATGAAGTTGATAAGTTGGACTATAACTACTAACTCCGTAACTATGGAACACAGACCAGCGTGTCGAAATGCGTTGAAAAACCGGCCCACACGCCCAGGGCGCCTCCCTGGATATTTGTCGGGATGTTGGACGGTGAAGCAAAGGGACTCCCGCCACTGCTCAGCTGCACATACTTTTTCTCGTAAAACTCAAAAACATGCTGGTCCATTTTCGAAAACTTGATCACGACGGTATCCCCGAGGTGGTAGTAGCCGCGGTATTGTTCCGGCACTTCTTCTTCATCCCAGGACATTGGGTTTTCGTACCAGAAATCAAAGGTTTGGCCATTGAAAAACTCATCGTCAAAAACGGGTGCAAAGGTCTTGGTGAAAAAGGCATCCTTATCCGTCCCATCGGTATTTTTGTTGATGCGTTTGACCTGCCACATGTAAGCATCGTAAGCATTCGCCGGGTCGGTCAGCGTCACGTAAGAATAGCCGTATTCCGGGTAACCGTCGGCCGCTTTCCAGTACACCGAATCGAAAGCCGTCGGCTGGCCGATTTCTGTTTTCGAGGTGTAGGTTTTTCCATTATAACTAACCGTCAGTGTATAGCTTTTGCCTACCTGCCCGAAGATTACAGGGTTGAAGCTCGTATAGGCACAAAGATGATAATTGCCTACTTCCTCCACCGGGACCCCGAAAAGTTGTGCAGCCAGTTCTTCCGTACCCGGCGGCAGGTCGTCCGTGCAAATTTCGTCGAGTTGCACCGTGCTTGTGCCATCGCTCACGGTCACCACCGCCCCGGAAACAAAGCCTTCCAGAAAAGAGTTCAAATCCGTCGGTGCGTAAATATCCTTCGATTTCGAAAGCAAAACCAAAGGCGGCTGTCCGGTCTCGATAAAGCCGTCAATCACCAGTTGCTCCTCGTAACCGGGAATGTCGATTTTGACTTCTTTTTCGCAGGAAGTCAGTAGAATTATGATCGATATAAAAAATAGAAATAGACGGTAGGATTCGAGAATTCGTAGATTTAAAAATTCGGAGATTCGTGAATTCGTAGATTTGTAAATTCGTAAATGATTTGAAAGTTTCATCAATTAAATTTTGATCCTCTGTAATCAGATCGTTTTAAATATTGTATAAATTGAGTAATCTGAATACCAATTTCATTATTTCTTATCAATAGACAATTCAATGCGTTGTCATCGATTAAATTGAAATCGTATGCCCTGTATAACTGTGACTTTAATTCTCCCAGACTTCCTTTAGAAATAGAAAGGAAATTAATAAATTCTTTATTGCCGCTTCGTTCAAAACCTTCCGCAATATTATCCATAACACTTCCGGATGTCTTGAAAATATGATTTTTCAAAAAACCGGTATCCAAATCATTTATATCTTTTAATGTTCTAATCAATTCTATATTTAATTTTCGACTTAATTGCCAAACAGGTAGTTCTTCAAAGGTTTTCATCGTAAATGAGGTTAAAATTCCATTAAATATAATCAAAATATTCAAAAGTGCCCAATCTACGAATTCACGAATCTACGAATCAAAAAAATCTCAAAACTCAAAATTCCATGTCACACTCGGTATAATCGGGAACAAAGTCACCTGCTTTACCGTAATTTTAAAATCTCCCTGCAACAAATCGCCGTCATTGTCAATATATAAAAAATAAGGATTTGCCCGGTTGTACACATTGTAAATCGAAAAGCTCCAATTGCTGCGGAAACGGCGCGGCAATTCGATTTTTTCTCCTTTTTCATTTTTGCGGGTCTTGACCGGCTTATCGTAAAGCGTTGCCGATAAATCCAGGCGATGATAAGGCGCCATGCGTGTTCCGTTGCGCGCACCATAGTTGAACAAGAGGTCCTGGTCCTGCACATACCAGCTCGTTGGCAGGGTCAGCGTATTCCCCGTTGCATAGATAAACGTAGCCCCGAAGGTCCAGCGATCATTGAGACGATAACCCGCAACAACCGATAAATCGTGGCGCCGGTCATATTTCGCCGGGAAGACATCCGCCTGCAACTGCGGAAAATAACGGTCGGTTTTCGACCAGGTATAGCCGATCCAGCCGGTAAGCTTGCCCAGCGCTTTTTTCAGGAAAAATTCGGCACCATAACTCCAGCCTTCACCAAAAACCAGCAGGTTGTCCGTGTTGTCGCTTACATTATCCTGCGGAAGCGCGCCCTGCTTGTATTCGATCAGGTTGTTCATTTTCTTGTAATACAGTTCTACTGAAGCTTCATACATGTCTTTTTTGAAATTCCGGAAATAACCCACCGATGCCTGCCAGCCGGTTTGCGGTTTTGCCAGGTCGGTAGCCGGGAACCAGATATCCGTTGGCAGGGAAACAGCGCTCAGGGAAGTCAGGTGCACATACTGGTAATTGTAGGAATACCCGGCCTTAAAGGAGCTGTGGTCTTTGAGCAGAAAACGCCCGGAAATGCGTGGTTCGAGCCCGTTATAAAAATGGATCAGCTCATTTCTCCCGTATTCAATCACGGAATCCTGCCCGTTTACTGCACCGTGCACAAAACGTTTAAACGGCCCCACAAACTGGTACATGTTGTAGCGCAGACCGGCGTTGATCCGGATATATTCGTTCACATCAAATTCGTCCAGGAAATAAACTGCCGATTCGTGGCTTTTGAGCTGCTGCGCCTCGCCTGTGTCAAAGACCACATCTTCCTGCGAAGCCGAAACACTGGCCGGTGTAAAGGTGTGAAAAATATACTCCGTCCCCCACTTCACTTTGTGGCGCGTGTTCGGAAACCAGGAAAAATCAATCTTATTGCCTATATCCCGGATTCCTGATTTGAGTTCAAACTGGAAGACGTCCTGTTCCGATTCAAACTTAAAGAGGTAATCCGTAAAGGTGCCGGTAACATTCATGAAGAGCTTCGGTGTGAAAATATGATTCCAGCGCAGAGCCAGGATGGCATTTCCCCAATGCATGC
>CBINGV010000357.1:0-3640 GCA_966250255.1 uncultured Flavobacteriales bacterium
GTACGGGTTTCCGATGCTGAATACGCTGAGCACTCCGCCGGAAATACGGGAAGTAACCACCAGGTCCGGCATATCGTCGCCGTTCATGTCGATCGAATTCCACATCTGGCTCGATTCGTCTTCGTAAGCCACATTATTGTCCGAGAGCATGGTGAAGCCTTGCACCACACCGTCATAGATCTGTCCGCCGGAAGGGGTCGCCCAGTTCGTCGCCGAAGTTGAAAATCCGGAGCCGGTATTGAGGAAAACTTTCCAATAGGGTGATCCGCTGCTGAATACTTTCAGGATGCCGCCTGTAATTTGTGAAGTGACAACGAGATCCGGCATGTGGTCGCCGTTCATGTCCGTGCAGGTCCACATCTGGCTGCCTTCATCTTCGTAAGAAACATTATTGTCGGATGCCATGATAAAGCCCTGCACCACGCCATCGTAAATCTGTCCGCCCGAAGGCAGTTGCCAGTTGCTCGCCGTATTGGAAAAACCGGAACCTGTATTGAGGTAAACCTTCCAGTAAGGATTGCCGCTCGAGAATGTTTTCAGCGTTCCCCCGGTGATCTGGGAAGTAACAACAAGGTCTGCTTTCCCATCGCCGTTCATGTCCATGTGGCTCCACATTTGACTTGCTTCGTCCTCGTAAGCTACGTTATTGTCGGAGGCCATGATAAAGCCCTGCGCCAGCCCGTCGTAAATTTGCCCGCCGGAAGGGGTTGCCCAGTTGCTGGCCGAGGATGAAAAGCCCTGTGCAACGAGTTGACTGATGAAAAAAGAAAGACTTAGAGTAGTAATAAATTTATTCATACCTGTGGTTTTTAGTGCATTAGAATTTCAAATATACATTTTTAATCTTAACTGCGTATAAATCAGGAATAAAAAAAGAGCCGCGGGAAAGCGGCTCTTTTTAAAGGGTAAAACAGGAGGCTTAACGCTCCGTGTCGGAATTTCATTACATCATTCCCGGCATACCACCGTGCATTCCTCCCCCCATTGGAGCAGGGTTTTCTTCGATGGCGTCAGCGATCACACATTCCGTGGTCAACAGCATGGCTGCGATGGAAGATGCATTTTCGATGGCGATGCGGGTTACTTTTGTCGGGTCGATTACACCGGCTTCGTACAGGTTCTGGAATTGCTCCGTACGTGCGTTGTAACCGAAGTCGTCTTTGCCTTCTTTTACTTTTTGTACGATCACGGCGCCTTCCCCTCCGGCATTGGCAATGATCTGGCGAAGCGGCTCTTCTACGGAGCGCTTCACGATCGCAATACCGGTATCTTCGTCTTCGTTGTCGCCTTTGAGGTTTTCGAGGGCGTTAATCGAACGGATAAGGGCTACACCTCCTCCCGGTACAATGCCTTCTTCAACGGCAGCACGGGTAGCGGCAAGGGCATCATCTACGCGGTCTTTTTTCTCTTTCATTTCAACCTCAGTCGGTGCACCGACATAAAGTACGGCTACACCGCCGGCCAGCTTTGCCAAACGCTCCTGGAGCTTTTCGCGGTCGTAATCGGAGGAGGTATTTTCGATCTGAACTTTGATCTGGTTGATGCGGCTTTGAATTTCTTCCTTGTTGCCGGAACCGTTGATGATTGTTGTGTTGTCCTTATCGATTTCAATTTTGGCAGCTGGTCCGAGCATGTCCAGGGTAGCGCCTTCGAGGGTCATTCCGCGTTCTTCGGAAATCACCTGTCCGCCGGTGAGGATGGCGATGTCTTCGAGCATGGCCTTACGGCGGTCACCGAAGCCCGGTGCTTTTACCGCAGCGATTTTGAGCGAGCCGCGGATGCGGTTCAGAACGAGTGTTGCCAAAGCTTCACCGTCGAGGTCTTCTGCGATGATCAGGAGTGCACGACCCGATTGAACTGCCGGTTCCAAGACCGGGAGCAATTCCTTCATGTTGGAAATTTTCTTGTCGTAGATCAGGATCAGCGGGTTTTCCATCTCGGTGATCATCTTCTCCATGTTTGTTACGAAGTAAGCGGAAAGGTAACCCCGGTCAAATTGCATTCCTTCTACGGTTTTCACTTCCGTTTCGGTGCCTTTGGCTTCTTCTACGGTAATTACGCCGTCGTTGCCGACCACTTTCATCGCTTCGGCAATCAGGGAGCCGATCGTTTCGTCGTTGTTGGCGGAAATTGAGGCAATCTGCTTGATTTTGTCATTGTCCGAGCCTACTTCTTTGGAAATGCTTTTCAGGTTCGTCACCACAGCGCTTACGGCTTTGTCGATTCCTCTTTTCAGGTCCATCGGGTTGGCGCCTGCGGCCACATTTTTCATCCCTGCAGTAACAATCGCCTGGG
Source organism: uncultured Flavobacteriales bacterium (assembly GCA_966250255.1). GTDB lineage: Bacteria > Bacteroidota > Bacteroidia > Flavobacteriales_D > Crocinitomicaceae > M2408. The sequence goes on from CBINGV010000357.1 coordinate 2,296, forward strand.
CGAGAACCGTTGCAGTGGTTGTTCCATCGCCGGCAATGTCTGCTGTTTTAGAGGCAACTTCTTTTACCATCTGGGCTCCCATATTTTCGATCGGGTCCTTTAGTTCAATTTCTTTTGCTACTGAAACACCGTCCTTGGTTACCTGGGGTGCGCCGAATTTTTTACCGATCACTACGTTCCGGCCTTTCGGGCCTAAGGTTACTTTCACGGCGTTTGCCAAGGCGTCTACGCCTTTTTTAAGCTTTTCACGTGCTTCTACGTCGAAATAAATTTCTTTTGCCATAATCTTGGATTGTTAGACTATTAGATAATTAGATTTTAGATAATTGGATTTTAGATCATTTGATTGCTAATTATGACAGGATGCCATAAATGTCTGCTTCCTTCATGATCAGGAAAGTTTTGGAATCGATTTTCAATTCCGTCCCGGAGTACTGCCCGTAAATTACCGTGTCGCCGACCTTTACGGTCATCGGCTCATCTTTTTTGCCGTTTCCAACTGCAACGACGGTTCCTTTCAAAGGTTTTTCCTTTGCGGTGTCCGGGATGATGATTCCACTTGCTGTTTTTTGCTCTGCAGGTGCCGGTTCGATCAAAACGCGGTCAGCCAAAGGCTTCAATGATGTTGACATAGTATATAAAATTTTGTGTTACTCGACGGTCTTTTGTCGAAAACTATGCCAAGCCGGAATGCCCGATCAATTTGACAGGTTTGCCTGCCAGAATTTTTGTTCAGGGAAAATTAAATGACAATTTGACAGCTTAATAATTGCGCTTCAGTTTGGAATCCTGGGTTTCTTTTTGCCAGGTATATTCGCTGGAAGGCTCCCCGTTTTTGGAGAAGGTGATCCCCGTGAGTGACTGGGTACGGACATATACCTGGCCGTAGCCGTTTTTCACCACAACGCGGCGTGTTACCACGGCGATCAGGAGGCCGTTTTCATCATTCTGGTTGAATACTTCCTGGGAAACGCCTTCCGGGTAGATGGTGCCAAGCTCATTGGCCACTTTGTCGTCAAATTTCAGTTCCTTGCTGGAGATTTTGTTCAGGTTTACCTGGGCATTTTCCAGTTCTTTTTTCTGAGTGAGGTCAGCCTGGTATTTTTCGTCACCGGCGCTGGTGGATACGTTTTTCACTCCGTCAATGTTTTCTTCTACCTTGAGGGATTTTTGCGTATTCTCCCTGGAAGCGGAGATCACGGTATTGTTTACGTCGTTTTTGGTGTTGGCGCGCTGCTCGTCGTCACTCAGGCTTTTTTCCGTATAAGCTACATTGGAGCTTCTGCCCATGCGGTCTACTTCTGCAGCCACTTTTTTGGCATCGGCCACTTTGGTGTCAGTCAGC
>CBINGV010000358.1:0-3640 GCA_966250255.1 uncultured Flavobacteriales bacterium
AAGCCGGAGAACAAAACGATCAAAAGAAACAGTTTTTTCATGATATTTAATTCATAAATGCGAAAAGAAAAATAGCCAGAATGAGGTAAAAGGCCAGGAAAACCAGGTTGATATTCTGTCGCGTCCGTTTGATTTTTCGCTGTAATTTTTTGGCTTCTGCTGCTGCGGTGCGGTCACCGGCTTCCTCCCGGCCTTTAATCCGCGACATTTTAAAGAAGGCGAGCGACTTGAAAAAACTGCAGACAATGATGTGCAGACAGGCCATGATCAGGAAAAGGATCACCAGGTCGCTGGTGAAAAGCAGCAGAATAAACAGGATATAGGCTGAAAACAAGACCAGGAGGATGAGGAGGAGGTTCCAGATGCCCCGGAAAACGTACATGGCCTTGCTTCGGGCCGGGTAAAGGTCGTCGTCTTTCGGAGCCGTGATTTTTTGGTGCAGGTTTTTTCGTTCGGCCAGTTTTTTGCTAAGAAGCGGATGAGCAGGGAAGGACGGGAAATGTTCTTCGATGGCTTTTGGAGAAACGGTGTTTTCCGGGAGGTCCTGCGACTGGGTGCTTTCCTGTTCTGCGGATATGGAAGGCAGGCTGTCTGCCGGGCTGATTTCCGGAATTTCCGGTGGGCTTTCCGCCTGGATGACTGAAAGCTCCGTATCGGGGAGGCTTGTGACTTTTGCCTTCGCTGCTTTCTGCTTGAAATGCCACTGCACGAAATAGCCTTTGTTAACTGTTCTTTTCTGAATAGTGCAGGCCGTGAATGCTAAAGCGAGTATCGTAAAATAAAATAGCTTCATACCGTAGGCGAAAGTTAAGAAAAAAACAGATAGCTGCGCAGGAATTTGTATTTTCGCCCGATCATGGCAAACAAATTCATCAACGACCAGCTGTTTGAAAAACAGGACTTTTCGAAAACCGCTCCCGAACGGGCCAATTATGACAATTGCGTTTTCGAGGATTGTAATTTTGAAGGGGCCAACCTTTCCCTGCTCCAGTTTTCGGATTGTGATTTTCGCAATTGTAACCTGAGCCTGGCGAAAATGGGCGAAACGGCCCTGAAGGACGTGCGCTTCAGCGATTGTAAGATCGTGGGTGTGCATTTTGAGCATTGCAACCCTTTTTTGCTGGCTTTCAGCTTCGAAAACTGCAAGCTTGATTTATCGACCTTTTACCGTTTGAAAATCAAAAAGACCGTTTTTGAGAATTGCTCGCTTCATGAAGCAGATTTTACCGAAGCCGATCTTGAGGGCGCCTCTTTCAGCAATTGCGATTTGTATGGCAGCCGTTTTGAGCAGACCAAGCTGGAGAAAGCAGATTTCCGCTCGGCGGTGAACTACCTGATTGATCCGGAAAACAACCAAATCCGCCAGGCGAAGTTTTCCCTGCAGGGTGTGGGCGGTTTGCTGGCCAAATATCAGCTCAGTATCAGCTAAGGCTGCGTTCGAGCGGCCGCGTGAGGCAGGTTGGGCCGCCGCCGCCTTTTACACTGATTTCATTTCCGTCGTATTCGTAAACCTGGCAACCGGCATCCAGCAGGCGCTGCTTCGTCACCGGGTTTCCTTTCACCATCAGGCATTGCGCTTCGTCCAGGGCCAGTACATTACAACCCATGGAATCGAATTCTGCTTCGGGCACTTCCACCAGGCGGTAAGCACGTTTTAAAAGCTCATTCCGGAAAGAAATCGGCATCAGGGGGGAATACACCACGGCGATGTTTTTTGCTACCGGGCTGAAGATCGACATCAGGTGAAAGACATCGCTTTCGCCCCGGAAATGGGGCAGGGAATAATCCAAAACCTGTACGCCTTTCGGCTCAAGCAGGGCACGCAGCTGGGCAATGCCGGCTTCGTTGGTCCGGTAGGTGTGGCCAACGGCCAGCGTTTTTTCGTCGAGCCAGGCTACATCGCCGCCTTCCACGGTTCCGGGTGCAGTGATCTCACCCCATACCGGGATGCCCAGCTTTTCATATAATTTACGGGCTTCAGCCGGCTCACCGAGACGGTTTTCCTTGCCCATTGTACATAAAATCATCCCAAAATCCGTTGCAATCGAAGCATCGCGGCAATACACCGAATCGATGGAAATATCCGGGTTGGCCGGCAGGTAATCGACCTGTGCACCCGTGCTGCGGATGTGGTTTTCAAAATCCCGGTATTCGTCCAACGCACCTTTAAAATCAGGTTTCTCCAGGAAATTTAATGCTTTCCATTCCTGTTCGAGCTTGCCATCGCCCTGGAAAGCGGCTTCAGCCTGTTTGATCACGATCCGTTTGATTTTCCCGGTTTCCGAGTGGCATGTCTGTTTCATAGGGTATATTTTTAAGTGCGTTTGATAAAAAAATAAAGCGGGACACCGGCTGCCAGCAAGGCCAGTCCCCAATAAAGCGATTCGCTGCCTGATCCGATAATGGCCCAGAGCACAAAAATAAGTGCCAGGAAACAAATACCGGCTTTCCCGTAGCTTTTTTCCTGTTTTAAGAGGACCAGCAGGAAGGCCGCACAGGTAAACAAATAAGGCAGCAAGGCCATTAAGGTCGATAAGAGCAGGATGAACTGGAAGGTTTTGACAAAGTTTTCGGTAAAATTCAGGGCAGTCATGACCGAAACCAGGATGCTGGAAATGATCAGTCCGGCCGCCGGCATCCCGGCCTTGTTTTTCCGGGCAAATAGTTTGGGGAAAACACCGTCTTCAGCCGCCGCAGCGGGAAGTTGGCCCTGCATCAGGATCCAGCCGTTCAGTGCCCCGAAGGCGGAAATCAGTGCCCCGCCCGCAATGAAATACGCAGCAGCATCTCCCCAGAGCAGGGCGGCGCCATCGGCAAAGGGCGAGGCCGAAGCCCTGAGCTGGTCCGGCGGAAGAAGGCCCATCAGGACGGTGGAGCTGAGGATGTAAATCACGATGGCTGCGGAAGTACCGAACCAGGTGGCCCGCGGAATGGTTTTTCCTGCATTTTCGATATTTTCCGAAGGAATGGTGGCGGATTCCAGTCCCAAAAAAGCAAAGAGGGCGAGGGTGAGGGCAGAGGTGAGGGCGGGCAAAAAGGAGGTTTTTGGCGGCAGGGCCTGCCGGAAATGCTCCGGGTTGATAAAAAACAAGCCGTAAACACCAATGGCCAGCAGCGGCAGGACTTTAAGCAGGGTGGTGAAGAGCTGCACGCGGCCTGAAAACCTGATCTGGCGCGTGTTGACCCAGGTCAGGAACCAAAGTGCAGACAAGCCCGCCCCGATGGCATACAGGTTGTTGTTTTTCAGCTCCGGGAGAAAAACACTGAGGTAACTTACGAAGGCGACGGCAATGGCGGCGTTGGTTGTCCAGATCGAAATCCAGTAACCCCAGGCGACCAGGTAGGCCGGGAATTCACCAAAAGCCACCCGCGTATAGGCATAAGGTCCGCCCGAATGTTCCGGGAAACGCGCCGCCATGCTTTTAAACACATAAGCAAGCAGTAAGGCTCCGCAGGCTGCCAGGATCCAGGCGGGCAGGCTGATCCAGCCATAGGCGGCCATGCTGGCGGGGAGCAGGAAAATGCCCGAGCCGATCATGTTGCCAAGTACCAGTGAGCTGGCACTCCAAAAACCCAGTTTCCCGCCTGTAGCCATCTTAGAAAATTTCAGCCAGCATGCAGCGTGCGCTTCCGCCGCCAA
>CBINGV010000359.1:0-3626 GCA_966250255.1 uncultured Flavobacteriales bacterium
ATTCGCAGGAAGTATAAATTGAAGCGCCGATTTTTATACACAAAAGGGTGCTAAGATCGTTTATCTGGGAAAAGTGGTGATCAAAGATACATACCGGTTGGCAATCCGGGCAGCAATCGCGGCCTCTGAGCGCATTATGACCTTTTACACCTCATCCTTTGAATCCAGCTACAAAGAAGACGGCTCGCCGGTCACGGAAGCCGATCTCGCCTCTTCGGACTGCATCCGTGAAATCCTGGCGATCAGCGACATCCCGGTAATTGATGAGGAAAGCGAAGAAATCAGCTTTGAAATCCGCCAAAACTGGAACGCCTGCTGGTGTGTCGACCCGCTCGACGGGACCAAGGAATTCATCAAAAAGAACGGGGAATTTGCCGTCAACATCGCCCTCATTGAAAAACACCGCCCGGTTTTCGGACTGATTGCTTCGCCTGTGAAGCAGGAAATTTTGATCGGGAGTGCTGAAACGGGTGTTTTTCTTTTTCCTTTTGAGGCTGAAAACGACCCGCAAAGCTGGAAAAAGCCAGCAGCTGTGCATGAACCGGGTAAATTTCACCTGGTTACCTCGCGCACGCATTATTCCGGGCCAATCCTCAAATTCGTCAACGAAATAGAGGCCCGCTTCGGACCTTACGAGAACCTCAAAAAAGGCTCCTCCCTGAAGTTTTTCGACCTGGCCGGAAACCGCGCGATTTACCCGCGCTTTGCCCCTACGATGGAATGGGACATCGCTGCCGGCCAAGCCATTCTCGAAGCCCTGGGCGGAAAAGTCATCCATTGGGAAGATTACACCCCACTCGCATATAACAAGCCCAATCTGAAAAACCCGTATTTTATTGCCTTGACCCGGGATTTTGTCCACGAATTCGAGCCGCAGCCATGAAGTTCCTGAAAACCTGTTTTTTCCTATTCTGTTTGCTGGCGTTTTTGGGGGTACAGGCGCAGCAAAAACCCATTCCGCTGCAGCAGTATTACAAAACACAATTCCTGAAATACAGCGGCAAAAACGCCCTAGCCAGCTTTTACCCGGTGAACGAATCCCTGCTGAACATCAACGACTCCATCAAGGACACGACGGTTTTTTACTACGATTTTTTCGTCTGGCTTTTCCAACGCAACTGGATCGAATTACAACAAAAAGAAGGAAAAATAAGCATCAATCCTTTTGTCAACCTAAGCTACGGGCAAAAACTCGCCGGAAATGACACCCTGCCGCTCTACCGCAACATGCGCGGTATCAACATCAGCGGGGAATTTTTCCACAAACTAGGTTTTAGCCTGAATATCTGCGAAAACCAGGCTCGTTTCCAGGAATACGAACGGCAATACTTTGAAGAGCGCGGCGAGCTTTACGATCTCGGCACCTTTTACGAGAAAGCGAATGCCGTAATTCCCGGCGCCGGGCGTACCAAGCCTTTCAAAACGCAGGCTTACGATTATGCCTATTCCTTTGGCAGTTTCAGTTATAAGATCAACAACAGCCTGCGGCTGGATGCCGGGAACAGCACCCATTTTGTCGGTTCGGGCTACCGTTCGCTGCTTTTGTCGGACAACGCTGTGTATGCGCCTTTTATCCGGCTCGACTGGCAAATCAGCCCAATGTGGAGCTACCAGGTCCTTTACCGCAAACACCGCAACCTCTTTCGTAAGCCGGTCACAAAAGCGGTGGAATCCTCTTATGAAAACAAGCTTTTTGCGGCCAATTACCTGACTTTTAAGCCAGCTGACAATTTTGCAGTAAGCTTATTCACCGCCGGAAACCAGCTACGCGCCGACTCCATCTCCTATTATGGCCTCCAGCCGCAAATGCTTGTTCCCCTGCCCTTTTTCAGCAGCGACCTGGCTTTTACCTCTTCCAAAATTAACGGGATTGGGGGACTGAATATCGATCTGGCTTTCAAAAAGATCAAGTTGTACGGACAGCTGGCCATCGACAAATTCCACGATAGTTACCTGGCGGCTTTCCAGTCGGGTGCCTATTATTTTGATGCTTTCCGGGTGGACAATCTCAACCTGCAGCTGGAAGTGAATAGCGTTCCGGATAATTTTTACGCTTCCGACGACCCGAAACTGGCTTACAGTCAATACAATTTGCCGCTTGCCCACGTGAAAGGCAATAATTTTACGGAAGTTTACGGCAACATCCAGTACGAGTTCAAACGCATGTACATGGCTTATTCGTTTGTTTACTACCAAACCCGGGGCGGGAACATTCCCCAGCAAATCCAAAGCAACAGCATTTTTCAGACGGATAAGCCGCTCGATTTGATGAACAGCGGATCAACCCTGATCCAGACGCACGAAATCGGCTACCGCATCAACCGTTTGTACAACCCGACGCTGTTTATCCAAACCCAGCTGCGCTCTGCGGTGTTTAACCCGGAAAAAAGCAATTACAGCTACGTGATGTTTGGCCTGAAAGTCAATTTACACAACCAATACCTCGATTTCTGATGCAGAAGCTCTGTGCTATAGCCTTGATCTTGTCCTGCCTCCATTTGCAGGCGCAATCGACTTATGAAATCGAAAAAAGCTGGATGGATAGCAAAGCGATCATTTCCTCCTATAAAAATCCTTTTGCTGCCATCGGCGATTCGGGCCTGGTACAAAAAAGCAAATTCCATTATGGCTTTACCCCTGAAATAACGGCTGCGCTTGAGCAAGACCAGCTCTCACTGCTGTCAGGCCTGCAATTCACCGGTTTATACACGATTAATCCAAAATGGAATGTCAAATTTTCCAACAGGCTTTTTTACAGTAACCGTTCCAACCAGGCTTTTCGTTCCTCCCTGCAGCCCAAGGCTTTTTTCGATTTTGACCCCGTTTACGATGATCTCCGTGCCCGTATAGAGTATAACCCGAATAAGGTTTTTGATTTCCAGGCGGGGATCGACAAGCATTTTCTCGGTGAAGGCGATCGCTCGCTCCTTCTGGGAAACCAGGGAGTTCCGGCGCCTTTTGTTTCCATGAAACTCAATTTCCGGAAATTCGAATACCTGGCCCTGCACCAGGTTTGGCGCGACGGTGAGCCGATGCATTATGTTCCCAAAGCGAACGCCACGCATTACCTGAATTTCAACCACGAAAATAAAATTTCGATCGGGATCTTTGAAACCGTTGTGCATGTGATCAAGGACACGCTTTATAACCGCGGCTATGAAGTCGAATACCTCAATCCGCTTATTTTTTACCGCCCGCAGGAATACAGCCTTGGCTCATCCGACAATGTGATCCTGGGCATGAATGGTTTCATCAAGTGGAAAAACCACACCTTATACGGACAATTTGTGCTGGACGACCTGAATATCCAGGAAATCCGCAAAAAAAGCGGTTGGTGGGCCAATAAATATGGCGCCCAGGCCGGTTACAAAGCCTGGTACAAAATCAGGCAATCCGCGGTATTTTTCCGGACGGAAATCAGCTTCACCACACCTTACACTTTTGCTTCAATTAACGAAGGGTCAAATTATGTAAATCAAGGACTTATGCTTTCCAATCCGCTTGGGTCAAATTTCATCGAGTGGTACAGCGAAACCAGTTTTAACATCAAAAAACTTAACCTGCACGCCTGGGGCCAGGTGTACATGAAAGGCGAAGATCCCGCCGGAAGCGCTTTTTCCTATGGC
>CBINGV010000360.1:0-3624 GCA_966250255.1 uncultured Flavobacteriales bacterium
TTACTTTTGCAGGCCCAGGAGGAGAATATGAGCAAAGACGGCCGTTTGAAACGTATAAAAGGCGATTTAAAAATTGTGCGCGTCAATTTTCATTTCATGCTCAAAAGCGACGGTACCGGCAATTTTAACGAAAAAAACGATGGGAGCGGGCGCAATTTCAGCGGTTACGACTATGCCAGGCGCATGCTCTATTTCATGAATGCCCAGTGTATTCAGAATGTGCAGCTGAACATCCCGGCGGGAAACACGATCCCGGTGCGGAACAAGAATTACCGCTATGTGCTGGATGCCGTTTATTTCTGGCGCAGCGATTCTACCTATCTTTATAAAACCATCGATTATGCCAGGCTCGGCCGCGACAAAGACAGCGTGCTGAATGTTTTCCTGTCACACGGCACGGACGTCCTCGGCGGCTACGCATCCGATGTTTCCACGACTTCTCATTATAAATTCACTGAAAATCGTTCGTACTGGTACAGTTACCGCGGCAATCTCAAAAACGGCGATACCACGGCCGGCATCTGGACCCATGCGCTGAATACCAGTCATGAGCTGGGACATTTGCTCGGCTTGCGGCACACCGTTCTGAGGCCCGGCGGCGGCGCTTGCCCCGGAGGCTGCAAAGGCGGGAAAATCGATCCGGCCTGTGATGACGGCTGTGAAGACACGCCTTCCGCCTGGGAAATCCTCGAAAGCAACGAGTGCACTACCCATCCGGGCTGCGGCTGGAGCGGCGGGATTACCGGGAAAAAAGATTGCTCCAACAACCTGATGGATTACACCGGCATGTTTGCCCTCAGTCCCTGCCAGATCGATAAAATCCACCGCGGACTGGAAAACGGGCTGGGCTCCTACCTGCAATCCAGCGCATTGAAACGCGATTTGTCACTGCCCGACATCGGCTATCCGAAACTCAGTTATTTTGGCCAAAACGTATGTATTGGCACAGCAGAACAAAAAGCGGACCTAGAAGCTAATGAAAAAATCGATGTGTATTATTCCGAAGAAGTGGAGCTGACCAATTTTGAAGCGGAAGGTACATCGGTCATCGAATTTATTTTATCGAAGGAAACTGCTAAACCATGAAAATCTATCCTTTTTCAGACCAGGAAACCAGGCTTTGGAGCGGTGGCACAACAACGGAACTGCTCATTTATCCCCAAGATGCTTCCTACGCAGCACGCGATTTTGATTTCCGGATCAGCACGGCAACGGTGGAGGTAGAAGAATCTGATTTTACAGACCTGAGCGGTTTTCAGCGTTACCTCCTGGTGCTGGAAGGCGAACTGCTGATCAATCATGCCCGGCATTACGAAAAACAACTGAAACAACTGGAAAGCGATGCCTTTGATGGCTCCTGGAGAACGCGGAGCAAGGGCAAAGTGCGCGATTTTAACGTGATTTTCCGACCGGATTATGCGGCTTCAGTTCGGGTGCACAACCCGGATAAAAGAATGAGCCTGAGCAAACAGGCAGCCCATCATTTTCTTTTTCTGCTGGATTCCTTGTCTGTCAATGGCCAAATGTATTCGCGTTATGACCTCCTCGAATTGACAGAAAACAGCCCGGTACAACTTAACGGAAAAGGATCTGTCCTGGAAATTCTAATCGACGGGAAACACTGAAAATCAACTTGTTTTATTCATCGCAACAGGTGTTTTGTTAATTGTCTTATTGGCTCTGTTCATTTATTTAGCTACTTTTGTGAAACAATTGCTAACTTAAACTCATAGGTTTAGATGCAATAAAAATACATTAACCACACATTCATTTGAAAGCATTTCTCGTCATATCCGCAGTCTTTTTTCTTTCTTTTTCCTTAAAAGCACAACTAAGTGCAGGTTTTACGATCAGCCGTACGAGTGCCTGTGTCGGGGAAACCATCACCTTAACCAGTACTTCGAGCAGCGCGGGTTCACCGATTGTCAACTACATCTGGAGCGCCCAGGGAGCATCCGTTGAAGCTGCCGAAGGAGCCGGGCTGACTTCTTTTTCGTTCACATACACCAACCCGGGGGTTTATAACCTGGGACTGATCATCCAGGATGCAAATGGGATCGCCGCCAATGCCTTTAAAATAGATGCGGTTACGATCCTGGAAAAACCCCTGGCTGTTATTTCTTCTACGGTAAACAGCTGTGTGGCGCCGTTTGATGTTTCCTTTAATGCTTCTTCTTCGTCACAGGGCAGCGATTTCAGCTATTCCTGGACCTTTCCCGGCGGAAATCCCGCTGCGGGGCAGGGAAACACGGTGAATGCAATTTTCCCGGCCGAAGGCACTTTCCAGGTGGGGCTGACAGTGCGCAATGAAAGTACAGGCTGCGCCACAAGCGTAACACAAGCGCTTGTGCTGGACAATTTTGAAGCCGATTTTATCCTGCCAGCCAGCGGATGTGCCGGCCAGGATTTTTTGTTTACCGACAATTCCAGCACAGGAGCTGATGCCTGGCTTTGGATGGCCTCAAGCGGTGAAAATGCGAACAGTCAGAATTTCCAGACTCCATTAAGCACGCCGGGAACGGTTGACATTACGCTCACGGCAACGAATTCATCGACAGGCTGCTCTTCGATGGTCCAGAAACAATTTGTGGTGAAAGCCAATCCCAATCCTGCTTTTGAGCTCTCATCCACCTTAAGCTGCAGCCATATCGATGTGGATTTCACCAATACCTCAGGTTTCGATCCCGGAGATACCCACGAATGGGATTTCGGGGATGGAAGCCCGGTTTTCGAGGGCTATACACCACCCAATCACACCTATATTTCCAATAATTCCATTTTTTTTCCGGTGCTGACCATCACAGCAGCTAACGGCTGTGTCCGTGAATTTACCGGCGATACCGTCCTGCTGTTCGATCCCGAGGCTTATTTCAGTTTTAAAGTAACGGACATCAACGGCTGCGCTCCGTTCAGCATCCAGTTTACGAATGAGTCTTTTGAACCCGCGCCGATCACTTCTTATTTCTGGGATTTTGGCGACGGAACGACTTCAACGCTGAAAGACCCGCAGCACGTTTATGATTGCGGAATTTTTACCCCTTTGCTGGTAATTACCGACGAAAAAGGCTGCGTCGATTCACTTTACCTGTATGAAAATCATTACAATTACGTCTACCACGGCAGCGTATTGTATATGTCGAACAGGCCGGATACTTTCCTATTATCCATTTCCGGCACCTCCATCGACCGGATCCCTACCAATTGGGAAAATTATTACATGGACAATTTCGGCATAGATACCTCAATCACGAACATTGGCACCGGGATCAACCTCTTACCCGATTTGCGTTACGGCACGGTCTTTTCGACGGATTTCACTTACAGTCCCGCGGTTCAGTGTGCCAACGACCTGGTTACTTTTATTGCTGAAGAACCGGATTGCCCTTACGAACCCGGGGAAGTCAACTATGCCTATTATTTTGAAGGCTTTGAACACATGAACCCCTACGCGGGAAACGTCGTAACTCCCGTCAATTTCAAGCAGGATGATTTTTTTCACGATGACACCCTGCGGACCAATTCCCTGATGGACGTGGGCATGGAAGCAACTTTCCGCGGCTGTAAATCGCCAAGAACCAATAAAACAGACATCATTTACCTCAAAGGGCCGGTTTCTGACTTTAC
>CBINGV010000361.1:0-3615 GCA_966250255.1 uncultured Flavobacteriales bacterium
ATGCTGGCTCCGGAGCCGTTCAGGATGATTTCTGTTCCCGGGCAAACCGAGCGGTCAGGGCCGGCATTTACAGGCGGGAGCAGGTTGACGGTAATCGTCATTTCGTCGTTGTCGGGGCAGTTATTGGCATCCATCCCGTTGAGGACATAACTTCCGCTTTCTGTAGGATAAAAAGCCAAACCATCATTGATCCCATGATTCCAGGAGTAATTGCCCCCTCCGCTGGCATGTAGCGTAACCGCTTCCCCGAGGCAGATTTCGATGTCGGGCCCGGCAGAAATGTTCCCGGAGGGCTGGCTTACCTGTATGGCAGTTGTTTGGCTCCCGTAACAATCGTTCAGGGCATCGTAAAAAGCAGCGTAATACGTTCCCGGGGTAACGACCGTAGCGCTCAGGCGGTTGGCCGCTGTCGCCGGAGTAGCGGAATGCCAGCTGAGCACAGCATCTGCAGGTTGGTTCAAAACAGCAATCGTACCGAGGTCGGCTGTGCTGCTAAAACAGCCTGTGCTTAAAGAAACCGCCGTTAAAGCCGGTGCGTTGTCTCCCGCCAGGCAGATTACCGGAACAATGGAGTTGGAGCAGATAGAAAGCAGGGCCCCATTTTCCCCTCCTGATCCCGTAATGGTTAATGAAGTATAATCCGCCGGGCCGGTAATGACAAATTCACCGCCACCACCTGAATTACCTGAATTTTCACCACTCAGGATTTCGTTGCCGTTGACTACGGAAAAACATGTGGAAAGCACACCGATCTGAGGTGCTCCCGCACTGGTGTTAAAAATGAAATTTTCGTTGAAGGTACCGCCTGTGGCTGAAATGGCAATCACAATGTTATTGACCGGCTCGCTGAAATGCATCGTATAGGTGAAGCTGCCCATCTGGCCCAGGTAAATTGAATTTTCTGGGGTGGTTGTCGTGCAGGAAGTAAAGGCACTCGGATAGGTCGTAGCGCTCCCGCTGGAAGTTGCCGTCACATTGACTCCATTCACAACAGCAGGCGGAACCACAGACTGGTCACAGCTTTGCCCATAGGAAAGTGATGCGAGAGTGAAAATAATAAGAGTAAAAACCCCTGCCCGAAGCTTTTGCTGCATACCCCTGATTTTATGGAAACCTTGCCTTAGTTTAACTAATTGTTATACTTTTCCAATTAATTATTACAAAATTACGGCAAAGTGCCTCTAAATCAGCAAAAATGTTTTTAACTGTTGCAAAAAAGTTTTAAACGGTTTTTACGAGGCTTTTTCCCGTCATTTCAATCGGGGAGGCCAGCTGCATGCGATCGAGAATGGTTGGGGCAACGTCTGCCAGGATGCCATTTTCGAGCTGGATTTTGTTTTCTGTGACTAAAACAACAGGTACGGGGTTGAGACTGTGTGCCGTATTCGGGCTTCCATCCGGGTTGAGGGCATAATCGGCATTTCCGTGATCAGCGATTACAAGGACTTCATATCCTTCACTTTTAGCGGCTTCTACCACATCTTTGAGGCAGGAGTCGACCGCTTCGACGGCTTTTACAATGGCTTGGTAAACGCCGGTGTGCCCAACCATATCCGGGTTGGCAAAATTGAGGCAGAAAAAATTGGGCTTTTTGTCATGGATGTGCTCAACGATCCGGTTGCGAACTTCGAAAGCGCTCATTTCGGGCTGCAGGTCATAGGTGGCAACCTTGGGAGAGCTCACCAAAATCCGCGATTCCTGCGGGAAATTATCTTCCCGCCCGCCGCTGAAAAAGAAGGTAACGTGCGGATATTTTTCCGTTTCGGCGATGCGCACCTGCGTTTTGTTCAGCTTGGCCAGCACCTCGCCCAGGGTATTGCGGAGGTTATCCTTGTCAAAAATCACCAGTACATCCACGAAGCTGGCGTCGTAATTGGTCATCGTGTAGTAGGACAGATTGAGCTTATGCATGTTCTGTTCGTGGAAATCCTTTTGCGTCAGGGCAATCGAAATTTCGCGGGGACGGTCGGTCCGGAAATTGAAAGAAATGACCACATCGCCATCCTTGATACGCGGCAAGGGAATTCCGTTTTCACAGATCACGGCCGGCTCAATAAATTCATCGGTAATATTTTCAGCATAAGAAGCCTGGAACACGTCCATTGCGGAACTGAAACTGGCTCCAAGGGCGTTGACCATGACGTCGTAGGCCTTTTTTACCCGCTCCCAGCGGTTGTCGCGGTCCATGGCGTAATAACGGCCAACCACCGAAGCCACTTTGCTCTGGCGGATATTTTCTGCTTTCAGCAACTCCTGCATAAAGCCCAGGCCGCTTTTCGGGTCACAATCGCGCCCGTCGGTAAAGGCATGGATATAAGATTCACGGATCCCGAAATCAGCCGCCATTTTGCATAAGGCATACAAATGCTCCTGCGAGCTGTGTACTCCACCTTTGGAAACAAGGCCGATAAAATGCATGGCTTTGTCCTGGTCTTTGGCTTTTTGGAAAGCTTCAATGAGCACTTCGTTTCTGAAAAAATCACCTTCCCGGATGGCTTTGTTGATGCGCGTCAACTCCTGGTAAACAACACGCCCCGCACCGATATTGAGGTGGCCCACTTCCGAATTTCCCATCTGTCCTTCCGGAAGGCCGACGTCTTCGCCGGAGGTTTTGAGGGTCGCGTGCGGGTAATTTTGCAGCAGGGAATCCATGTAAGGTGTGTTTGCGTTGAATATGGCGTCTGACTTGCTTTTATCGCCGATTCCCCAGCCGTCCAAGATAATTAAACCTACGTTTTTGCTCATGGATACAAAGGTAAGAATTTTTTGGGACGCAAAGGGTACAAAGTTCTGCGCTGCGCCTATGCTGAAGCTTCAGCGTAAGCATAAAGGCCGCAAAGGAGTGTAGTAATTTTTTTTGGAACGCAAAGACCGCTTAGTTGGCGCAAAGTATGCAAAGTGCATGCTATATTATCTCTACAGGTATTGAAACTTAGCGCTCTCAGCGGGATCTTTGCTTACTTTGCGTCCGCAATTACAGGCGTACTTCGAAGACAGAACCTTTCGGCTGATTGGGACGGTAACTAATCATTCCCCCGCAGAGCGTCGTAAACTCCTTCACGATAAAAAGTCCGAGTCCGGTACCTTTTTGCGAGCGGGTTTCCTCGTTGCCCAGGCGGACAAATTTTTCAAAAATGAGCTCCCGCTGCTCGACCGGGATTCCCGGTCCGGAATCCTTCACCCGGATCATGATACCTTGCTCATCTTTGCTGAGCGAAAGGATAATTTCTTCCTGCGTTCCTGCATATTTGATAGCATTCCCAATGAGGTTGAACAGGATGGTCCGGATCATAAAGAGATCGCTGTACAGCTCGATTTCCTGCTCTGCTTCGAGGATCAGTCTGGCTTGCGGGAATTTAACACGGAAATCCTGGAGGACCTGCTCACTTTCTGTATTCAGCCGGATCTTTTCCCGGTGGATTTCCAGCGTCCGGTTTTCAATGCGGGCCGAGATGAGGATGGCATCCACGATTTCTTCGAGTCGCTTGTTTTCGCTCAGTGCGCGTTGCAGCAATTCGTCGCGTTTTTCAGCCTCAAAATTGCGTTTCAAAAGCGTTTGCAGGTACAACTTGGTGGAGGCCAGCGGTGTTTTCAGCTCGTGGGTCACCGAAAGCA
>CBINGV010000362.1:0-3572 GCA_966250255.1 uncultured Flavobacteriales bacterium
TGCCCGAATCCAGTCCGACCAAGTACCTGGCACTGGATGAATCGATTAAGAAACTCAAACAGGTGCGCATAAGCGATATGAGCATGAAAGGCCCGTATTCGGAGTTCGTTGTCCGTTCAAAGTCGATACGTACCGGATTGGGTTCGGTGACGATGGACAAAGGCCTCGTATTTGCCGAAAATAAGAAAAATGAATCCTTTACCTTCCGCAAGGTTCCGCAAAGCAAGTACGATGTAAAAGTGGATTCCTTCCTGCTGGGCCAATTTGTGGATTACAACGATATCGGCAGTGTTTCCGGCCAGTTTTTCCTCGAAGGGGAAATTTTTTCCGGCGGTAAAATCGATTTCAATCACCTGGAAGGCGATGTGAAGCGTTTTGATTTTATGGGCTACCCGTATCACAATATTACGCTGGCCGACGGTTCTTTCAAAGACAATATTTTTGACGGGAAACTGAAGATCAATGACAATAACCTGGCCCTGACTTATGACGGGATGCTTGACCTGAACACCCGCCAGCGTTTCAAGTTTGAAGTGGACATCGATAAAGCGATGCTCGATAAGTTGCATCTTGCTTCGGTAGACAGCACGCTCCTGGAATCTTCCTTCAGTGTTGATATTTCAGGGACAAACATCAATAACTATTCCGGCTCGGTGAGCATGAACGGCCTGGTTTACAGCGAGGGACCGAAATCTTTTGCGATCCCGTCGATGCTGATTCGCATGGACCGCAGCCCGGAAATGGACGTATTGTCCATGAACAGTGCAATAGGCAATGCTTATGTACGCGGAAAAGTAGATTACGGGACAATTGCTGCCGATATCAACAACCAGTTCAGTACGATCCTGCCGGCGATTTTCAAAAACAAGCCGCTGAACGGTAAGCAGGCCAAGAGCAAGTTCACCTATGAAGTGGAAGTGCGTGATGCGAATGAATTCCTGGCGGTTTTTGTGCCGGGTCTGAAAGTGGCGCCGGGTTCGGTCATCAACGGAAGCTTTGACAGCTACGAGCAGGATTTTGTGATGAATGTAAGTTCTTCCAAAATTTCCTATGACAGCATCGTGGTGACGAATCTCAAAGTGCATCAGCAAGTGAATGACAACGCGCTGATTGCCGAGTATTCGGCTGACCGCTTTGCACTGAGCGACTCCATGGCGGTTTCACAGGCTACTTTCATTGCCCGCGGAACAAAAGACGAAATCAACAGCGAGCTGAAATGGAACCCGGGGACGGACAATGAAACATTCTTCTCCTGGCAAACGGTTGTGAATGATATCGACAGTTATTTCTTCAACCTGAACCCTTCGTATTTTGTGATCCGCAACCATAAGTGGAATATTGTTGACAATTCACAGGTTTTGCTCGCGCCGAAAGATATCCAGATCCAGAACTTCAAAATGGAGCGCAACAACCAGTATGTGACGATTGACGGCTGTATTTCCGAAAAAGGCTGCGACTTCCTGAAACTCGATATTCACGACCTGGAACTGGAAGATTTTGCCACGCTTTTCAGTCTTCCGGTCGGTGTGCGCGGGGAATTGAACGCCGTGGCGATGGTTTCCGATCCTTTCGGTGAGATCAAATTCAATGGTGATGCAACTGTTCGCGACCTGCATGTCAACAACGAAGAAGTGGGAGACATTAACCTGAAAGGTAACTGGGGCAAGCAATCCGAAAGCATCGACCTGACCGGGGAGCTGTTCTACAAGAAAAACAAGACCTTCAATTTTGACGGAAAATATTACATCAACCGGGAAACAGAAAACCTGGATTTCAATCTCCTGTTTGAGAAAACGGACATCCAGTTTGCCAACGCTTTCATGGATCCCCAGGTAGTTTCCGGGATCCGGGGCTATATTGAAGGAAAGCTGAAAGTGCACGGTACGCCCGAAGCGCCGGTGGTGGAAGGAGCCATTGACCTGCAGGGCGGGAATGCTAAAGTGGAAATGTTTGGTGTAAACTTCGGCTTCAATGGTGAGGTGCGCGCGGATAAAGACGGTTTCTACATCGATAACATGCCGGTGATTGATGAAGATGGAAACACCGGTTCCCTCGTTGGTACGGTGTTCCACAACCAGTTTGCCGACTGGAATATGGATCTGTTCTTTAACCTGGAAGACGACGCCGATGCCCTGCAAAAAGGGGTGAACCAACGCCTCGACCGCTTCCTGGTGATGAATACCGATTACAAGGAAGGCGATATTTATTACGGGACGGCTTATGCAACCGGGACGGCCAACATTTTCGGGTATGCGGATAACCTCCAGATCGATGTAAACATGCAAACCGAGGAAGGCACGGTTATCAACTTCCCGATGTATGGCGTTGGCGAAATCGAGGAGGGAAAATTCATCCAGTTCAAGCCGGATTTGCTCAAAAATCCAAGCGGGCATAAAATTGACTTTACAGGAATCAACCTCAACCTGAATTTTGATGTGACGACTGATGCCGAGATGAAAATTATCTTCGACGATAACCTCCATGACGAAATTGTGGCTTATGGTTACGGCGATATTTCCATTGGGGTGAATGCGCTGAACGATGTGGTCATGAACGGGGTATATACGGTTGCCGACGGCAGTTATTATAACTTCGTATTCCCACCGGTGAAAGAAACCTTTAACATCCAGCGCGGCGGTACAATCACCTGGACGGGTGACCCGATCAATGCACGCCTGAACCTCAAAACGTATACGGTTGTTGTAACGAGCCTGGCGGAAATCATGCCGAACCTTGAGCAAACCAACTCTGCCCGGGCAAAAGAAGTGTGGTGTTACCTGAACCTGACGGAAACGCTCTCCGAACCGTTAATTACCTTTGATATTGTGGTGCCGAACGCTACCGAAAGCGACAATGCAGCCCTCAACCGGATCAAGTCCGACAAGGATGAGCTGAATAAGCAGTTCTTCTCGCTGCTTCTTGCCAAAAAATTCCAGCCGATCCAGGGAACGCTCAGTGCCGGTTCCGGAAGTGCCCTGAATCTCGTGAGCGGCCAGCTCGAAGACATGCTCAATAGCATGCAGCGCGACGTTCGGATCAATGTGGATCTGCGTAATGAAACGGTCAGTAAAGAAGCCATCGTGGGCTTTGAAAAATCCTTCGGAAGCGGCCGTTTTGTTGTAAAAACTAACCTGGGTGTCGAAAGCTCCACGACGGAAGAGCGCTCTTCCAATTCCTTTGTCGGGGATGTCAACGTTGAATACCTGATCAACGAAGATGGTACGTTCCGCGTCAGTATCTTCAATGAATCCAATGACAACACGGTCATCCAGGAGAAAAACCTCGGGCCGTTTACCCAGGGTGCCGGTTTGAATTACCAGAAAGAATTCAACAAATTCAGTGACTTCCGCCAAAAAAGGAGCAAGAAAAAGCGGAAGGGAACACCGGTTCCGCCACTCAATTCAGAAGAGGTGAAGCCTGTCGAGGAAAAGAAACCGGAAGGAGAGTAAGCGCAGCTTACGAAGACCAAGCGTTAGCGCCGGGATAAAGCGCAGCTTACGAAGACCAAGCGTTAGCGCCGGGATAAAGCGCAGCTTACGAAGACCAAGCGTTAGCGCCGGGATAAAGCGCAG
>CBINGV010000363.1:0-3568 GCA_966250255.1 uncultured Flavobacteriales bacterium
ACAGGTTTTGACCGTTTTTGAAATCACTGCTTTGCGGTTTCATTTTCAATACTTTTTCTCTCAATTTGAATAAACTAGTTCTCGTCATAATTTTTTAAGTTTTGCATTAATTCCTGTAATAATTCCTTGAGGTTTACTGATGCGCATGCTACCCGTTTATCGGCGGCCCCGTAATAGATATAAAGGATATCATCGAAAACCACCGCCCCGGAAGGGAAACAAACGTTATTGACCTCGCCTTTCAGTTCCCAGGGATGTTCGGGCTTGAACAAGGGATAAGGCAGGCGTGCGATTTCCTTTACCGGGTTTTTCAGGTCCAGTAAGGCCGCGCAGGCTGAATAAACGTAGCCCTTTACCGTATCCTGGACACTATGATAAATCACGAGCCAGCCGTGTTCGGTTTCAATCGGGGGACATCCCCCGCCGATGTAGCTCGATTCATGGTCGTGGCGGCAATCGATAACGATATGATCTTTCAAATGAATAAAATAATCCTGCCAGTATTCTTTGGTCAGGTCTTCCAGCTTTTCGAAGCAGGCGATCTGGATATCGGGTTTAATCCGGTGAAGGAAGTGGAATTTTCCATCAATTTTCCGGGGGAAAAACACGACATTTTTATCCCAAAGGAGCAGTTTTTCGTGGTGGATTTCGTGAATCTTGATCTGCTCGTTCATCCGTTCGTATTTCGGATTGATTTTTTTGCGTGAGCGGGCCAGCTGGATGAATTCCGTATAGCTCATCTGCGGCGTGATGATCCCCTGCTTTTTGAAAGAGTGGAGGTCTTCCGAAGTGGCAAGCGCCCCCAAGGCATTGTCGCCGTCATACGCAGTATAAGTCAGGTAATACAACTTGTCAATCTTGCAGATCCGCGGGTCTTCCACCCCGTGGATTTCATGTTCCGCCTGTGGAAAAAGCAAGGGGCTGTCGTTGCGGTATTCCACTGTGAGCGGGCCTTTGAGCCGGCAATAGCCTACCGTGGAATAATTTCCTTTTGCTACTGCCCGGTAGAGCAGGTGCACATGATCTCCCTCCCGGATGGCGGCAGGGTTCAGTACGCCTTCATTTTCAAATCCCAGCTTGGTTTTTTCAAGCAGGATCCCATGTTTCGTCACGTTCAACATGATGGTTCGGTTTAGTATTTCAGTTAAAAAGGCAAACAAAAAAGGAGCCTGAACGGCTCCCGCTTAAAATCGGTATTCGATCAGCAATTCGTTCGTTACACCCAGGATTCCCGGGGCATTCCGGGCAATTTTTTCCGCTTCTTCCCGCTGGAAAATAGAACCTACGGTGCCGCGTAATTTCACGACATTGCCAATTACCTGAACTTCGATGTCTTTTTCGTTCACGGCCCAGTTGCGTTTCAGGGCGCGCTCGATTTCGTCCTTTTCGATCTGGTCGTTGCTGTTTGAAACGATTTTGATGTTATTGGTCACGCCCCGCACCCCGCTGATGTTTTTCACCGTTTTTTTGACGGCATCCTTGTGGAAATTGCTGGGAAGATCGCCTTCCAGGTTTACCCAGCCATCGAGTACCCGGATAAGCACATGGTCGCGGGTAACGGCAGCATGCAGCACCAGCGCCTGGTGAATGCGCTCGGCCAGGGTTTCATCCTCCGTTTCGGTATTGTGGAGCTTGATCTCAATGTGGTCTACAACGCCTTTTACGCCGGCAATTCGTTTAGCGGCGTCTTCGGCTTCAAGCTTTTTGATGTAATTATTTACGGTCCCGCTGAGGGTAATAATTCCTTCGTCGGCGGTCACACGGATTTCGGTATCCTTGAGCAAAGGCTCCCAACGGATAGCTTCCGCAACATCGTGCTGTAAATCTTCGTTTCTTCTCATAGGACTATATTTAGTTCAGGCAGATTCCTTAAAAACAAATATAAGTCAAAGAGGAGGGCTTTACTTTACATGAATGGGCTGATTTTTTACATGATTCACAGGTAAAAAAACCTGCTTACATACGGCTTACATACCAGTTTAGTTCTTTTTCCATTTTTTTGTACTGGAAAGCGGCATTGATCATTTTCTGTAACCTGAAAAAGGCGGTTTCGCTTTTTACTACATAATCCAGTGCTTTGTGGTGCATACATTCTACGGCAACCTCGATTTTATCCTGCGAGGAGAGCATGATAACCGGGATTTCAGTATCGAAAGCCTTGATCTGGTCCAAGGTTTCCAATCCATTCATCGCATCACGCTCTATCCCGTTCAGGTGATAATCCAGGATGATCACATCCGGCTTGTTGTCCAGGTGCTGGACACACAGCTCGCCTGTGGGGTAAGTTTCGATCGCAAAATCCCCGTGCTGAAGGAATTCGATCTCGAGTGATTTCAAAAAAATCGGATCGTCATCCACGAGGAAAAGCTTAATTTTACTAGTGCTGCTCATTTTAATTCGTTTTGTGCTGTTTACTACTACTTAATTTTGGTTAATAGTTACTTGTTTTAATTGCCTGGCTGGTCTATTTCTTGCGTTGGTTCGTTTTTTAATTGTTCGAAGACCCCGTTCAGTTCACGGCAAATGCCAACGAAGGTTTCTTCAAGTTTCAGGATCATATCTTCCACTTCCGCGGTAAAACCGTTGGAGTAATCGTATTCCTGGATTTTTCGGGCGAGGCGTTCGTAGCCGGGATCAACGCCCATGATTGTGAGGGAAGGGATCATCTTGTGGATGGTTGCTTTCAGAAGATCCCCGTTTTTGTCATGCAGACTTTGCTTAACGACCTGGAGCATCGCTGGCGTTTGCTCGAGGTAAACGGAAATGAGCTCCATCATCATCGTCGGATCAGATTTGGTCAGCCTTTTCAGGTTCGTCAGGTCGATATATGTGGCGTGTTCATTCATAGTTTGCGAAATTTCAGGTCGATTTAGCCTGAACGGCGAATGGCGGTCAGTATCAGTTATAGTATTCATTGTCTTCCTGTTTTATCCCACCTGCTGTTGCGGGACAACGCCGATTTCGTCAATCGGCATCCGTCGTCTTTCCTTCAGTTGTTTGAAGTGGGAAGGAGAAAGCCCGGTCACCTTTTTAAACTGGTTGGACAAATGCGCCACACTGCTGTAATTCATTTTCCAGGCAATTTCCGTGATGTTTAATTCGTCATAAATAATCAGTTCTTTAATCCGTTCGATTTTGTGTGAGATGATAAACTGGGCGATCGTCATCCCTTGTGTTTCGGAGAAGAGGTTCGCCATATAGGTATAATCATGTTTGAGTTTTTCACTCAGGTAATCCGAAAAATTCACCTTGATCATCTCGTCCGAATGGTGAACCATTTCAATGATTACCGTTTTAATTTTTTCAATCAGGACGGCGCGTTTATCGTCCATCAGTTCCAGTCCTGACACCTGCAGGGCTTCCCGGAGTTGTTCGCGTTGTTCATGGCTGAGATCTTCCATTACTTCAACTTCACCGAGGTCTACCACGATAAAATGCAGGCCGAGTTTCCGCAGCTCTTCTTTTACTACAAGTTTGCAGCGGTTGCTTACCATATTTTTAATGAAAATTTTCAAGGCTCAATGTATTAGATATTTGCGAATATATCTGTTTTTGCAGGCTGGCTTAT
>CBINGV010000364.1:0-3533 GCA_966250255.1 uncultured Flavobacteriales bacterium
TGCCAGTCTCTGGGGATTCCGACAACACCTTCCATGGGCAAAGGCAAGCTGATTGACGAAATTTTCGGTGAAAAATGCGAAGGCAATTACATCCAGCCGACTTTCATTACGGATTACCCGGTGGAAATGTCGCCGCTGTGCAAAAAACACCGCGAAAACCCGGAGCTGACGGAGCGTTTTGAGCTGATGGTGAACGGGAAAGAAATCGCGAATGCCTATTCCGAGCTCAACGACCCGATTGATCAGCGCGAGCGCTTCGAAGAGCAATTGCGCCTCTCCGAGAAAGGCGATGATGAAGCGATGTTCATCGACCAGGATTTCCTCCGTGCACTGGAATACGGGATGCCTCCGACTTCCGGTATGGGGATCGGGATCGACCGCCTGGTGATGTTGCTGACGGACAATTCGTCGATCCAGGAGGTACTTTTCTTCCCGCAGATGCGCCCGGAAAAGAGCCAGGCTATCGTCCTGGAAGAAGATGAAAAAATGATCGTTGACCTGCTGGAAAAAAACAACCAGGCCATGGACCTTACCCTCCTGAAAACCCAGGCCAACCTCAGCGGAAAAAAATGGGACAAGGCGATGAAAGCGTTGGCTTCACACGGTTTGACGAAGGTCAGCGTGAACGGCGATGCAAAGGTTGTTGAGCTGAAATCTTGATATTAAATTAAGCCACGAATTATATTGGTGAAAATTCGTGTAATTCGTGGCTAAACGAATTGTATTCACCAAATTCTACAATTGGCAATCAGTCGTTAAAATCCTCCCCCTTTATCCCCCTCCAAAGGGGGAAATTGTAACTCTTTTTTCATATTCCGGGCTGCAACAGTCAGGGCCGGACTCGGGTTTTCCATCAGGATTTCCACGCACTGCTCCAGCTCTCCTTTGAATTCGGGATAGAGGCGCACAAATCGCAACAGGAAGTAAATGCTGTAAACGTGCAGGGCAACCTTGTGGCTTTTGTTGAGCAAAAACCCAAAGAGCAGGTCAACAAACTCGCTTTGCCGGTAATCTTCGATTTCCAGTTGGAAGAGGGCATTCAGTACATTCCGCAACACACTTTCGTTATTGGTTTCGAATAGAATATCGAGCAGGCGCCGGTAAAAGGGCTGGGCAAATTGCGGTTTTTCTTTCGCCAGGTGGATCCAGAGCCAGGAAGCGTGTTCCGCAAAGGGATATTCGGCTTTCTGCTCGATTAATTCCAGGATCTGCTCGGAAAGCGCCGGTTCACCGGCCAGGAAAGCGCTCGCTTTTTTAAAGTCGCGTTCCCCGATAAATTCTTTGAGAAAGAGCCGAGCTTCGTTCAAAAGGTCACGTATTTGGAAATCAATTCCTGGTCAATTCCTTTGGAGCGGGCTTTTTTGGCCTGTTTCCGCAGTATGGATTCAAAGACACTCATCCAGCCCGGCAGGTTGCTCTCACTGATATCGAACAGCCAGGCCAATGCCAATTTATCCTTCGGGAAGCCGTTCTTTCGACATTGCCCGTCGCGCGCCAGGCCATAGCCGATTTGCAGGCTTTGCTCAAAGCCGCGGCTCGCCGGGCGGATCTCGACCTGGAATTTGCAGTAGTTACCACTCCGGTTGCGGAACAAATGCCGGATGTTTTCGTCCGCCGTGGCATGCTCACCGGCTTTTAAGGTATGGATCTTTTTTCCAAGCTGGATCTGTACCTCTCCGTCAACACAGGAAAAGCTTTCCTTATAGGTTTTGTGATAGTGCAGCCCTACTCCGCCCCCATCTGCCAGCTCTACTTCAACGAGCGTGTACTCGCCGTTCGTATCTTCGGCCGTTTTGAGAAAAATGACCGTGTCTTTCTGAATGGGGTTGTAAATTTTACGTTCCATGGCCCTGTTGTTTTGATTCGGGAATAAAAATAAGATAAAATACAGAAAATCAAATGAAAAGCCCGGGTTTTTACACTTACAGTTAAGGGGTTTTTTCCAGGGACTCCATTTCCTTCCGGAGGATTTCCTGCATTTTTTCGGCTTGGTTTTCTTGCTCTTTCCTGAAATAGGCCTGCATGAGGCTCACCTCTCTTTTGAGCTCATTATATCGGCCGCATTCCTTGGTCTGCCTGTCAAAATTGCGAAAATCAGCCTGGGTTGTTCCGCGGAAAGGCTCACACATTGCCCCTGTTTTTTCGCATTTTCCCTTGTATTTTTTCAGGCGAAAAGCTTTCATTACCCGGATATTTTCGGCCAGGCACTCGCAAGCTTCGTTTTGCTGACAGGAAGCAGCGAACAAAAGACAGGAAAAAAGGATTGGCGTAATTTTTATCATCATTTTGCCTTATTTCACTTTCAGGTCGAGCCCATAATTTTTGCCTTTCTGCAAAGCCGGTAAGCCATCCTCCAACCACACCGGTGCCGGGGCATCCAGGAGGTAATGATCAAAAAACTGGCGCATACGAATGGACAAATCGATCCGGTTGGCGTTTTTCATCAGGTTGTGGTCGTCCCCATTATAATTGAGCATCCAGACTGGTTTCCCGAGGCGTTTGAGGCCGGTAAAAAGCTCAATTCCCTGGTACCACGGAACAGCGCCGTCGGCATCATTGTGCATGATCAACAAAGGTGTAACAACTTTCGGCAAATGGAAAAGCGGGGAATTTTCCACATAAAGCTCCGGCGCTTCCCAAATGGTTTTTCCGATACGGCTTTGGGTCCGCTCATACTGGAACTGCCGGTTGAGACCGCTTCCCCAGCGGATTCCGCCGTAAGCCGAGAACATATTGCCCACCGGCGCGCCGGCCATGGCTGCTTTATAGCGTTTGGTCATCGTTACGAGTTGTGCGGTCTGGTAACCTCCCCAGCTCTGGCCCTGCAAGCCCATGCGCGCGGAATCGACCGGGTAATTTTTGATCACATAATCCGTTCCGCTCATGATGCAATCGTAGGCCCCTTTTGCCGGGTGACCGGCCTGGTAACGAATATCCGGGATGAGCACGAGGTAACCGGCCGAACAATATTCTGTCGGGTAAATGATCGAAGCCGTCGGTTTTGGTGCATAATGGTTGTGAAGCTCATCGCTGTACATCTCATAAAAATAAACCAGCAAAGGATATTTTTTGTTCGGATCATAGTTTTCCGGTTTATACAGGAGGCCTTCGAGCGGAATGCCCGAATAGCTTTTCCATTTCACGAGCTCTACCGTTGCCCAATTGTAATCGCCCTGCTGCGGATTGGTGACCGAAATACGTTTCACTTCGCTTTGCTTGTTAAAATCCGTGAGGTAAACATCCGGGTAATCAAGCAGCGAAGCTTTCTGAAACAGCACCCGGTCGCTGTTTTTGGCTTTTTTGAAGCCGCTGTATGCATGATTGCTGTGGGAATGCTCCAACAAATCGATGTGTTCCCCGTGTAACTGGACCTGGTAAAAGGATTCGGATTTGTCCGCTTCGAAGAAGGCACGCACGTAGCTGTTCGCCAGGTCGAAATAAAGGCTGTCATAAGACCAAAAGCCATACGAGTAGCGGATTTTATTCTTTTCCGCGTCGGAATCGATGAAGGAACGCAGGCGCTTGCTTTCGAT
>CBINGV010000365.1:0-3518 GCA_966250255.1 uncultured Flavobacteriales bacterium
ACTCCCCTTTCCGCTTTATTTCATCCAGCATCCGGCTTTCGGCTATGAGTCTTTTTTTATTGCCTGTGAACAGAAAACCTATGCACTGTTTGGCCTGAAAGCTCATTTCCAGGGACATTTGTACTCGGATTCTCCGGATTTACTGCTGCATGTTTTTTTCTTGCTGCTCATCACTCCCCTTTTCGGCTGGCTTTTGCTGAAGATCAAGTCCCTTTCACCGGAGCTGACCGATAAGCTTTACCTGAACCTCATTGCTTATATCCTGGCCTTTTTTCTCGTAAAATATGGCTTCGACAAGGTATTCAAACTCCAGTTTTATGCCCCTGAGCCGAATATTTTACACACCCCCTTCGGTGCGCTGGACAAAGATATCCTCTATTGGTCGACCGTCGGGAAATCCTACAGCTATTCTGTTTTTACCGGGACCCTGGAGGTCATTGCCGGTGTATTGCTTTTGTTCCGTCAAACCCGAAAAATGGGAGCGCTTGCAGCTTTTGCCGTCATGCTTCATGTCCTGATGATCAATATTTCCTACGGGATCGAGGTGAAAATCCTTTCCTCTTATTTGCTGCTGCTTTCCTTGCTGTTAATTCTTTGGTACCGCCGTGAATTACTTGCATTTTTCAGCGGTAAGCGCGAAATCCACTGTCGCACCGAGCCGGAGATCAAGCTCCACTTCCGCCTGAAGCGCCTGATTCGTTTTTGCCTGGTCTTTTACCTCTTCTTTGAATCCACTTTTCTTGCTTTTTCAACCGGGAATTTTAACGACGATCAGTTTCCGAGACCGGCTTTCCACGGCTCTTACGAATTGCTTTCAGGTAAAAGGGAATTGGAGCAAGCTCTCGGTTTGAACAAAAAACTCCGCATCAGGCGGCTGTTCATTCACCGCCAGTCTTACCTGGTTGTGCAAACAACGGACGACCGTTTCCTGGATTTTGCTTTCCGTTATCTTCCGGGCCAAAACGGGATCCGGCTGCGCAATGCGGCGAAGACCGAATTTTTCTTTGTGAAAATGCCCCTAAAAAAGCGCTGGAAGCTTGAGTTCCGGGAACAAAACAAGCCAGTTTCGCTGGAACTGGAGCAGCTGGAGTTTTAAGAATACAAGATTTGCCCGTATTTCCGACACTGCCCGATTTTTTTCTTTGCTTTTTTCTTCCTATTTTTGTTATATAAAACACGAATAAATGCCTGTATATTTTGACAATGCAGCAACCACCCCGGTTTTAGCGGAAGTTGTTGATGCCATGTGTGAAACGCTGAAAAACACTTTCGGCAATCCTTCTTCAACACATGCTTTCGGTCGTGAAGCCAAAGGAAAACTGGAAATTTCCCGCCGTACGGTCGCCAAATACCTCAACTGCACTCCAGGTGAAATCATTTTCACTTCGGGCGGAACGGAGGCCGACAACATGGCTTTTATCACGGCGATCGAACAATTGGGAATCAAGCACATCATTACCAGCAAAATTGAGCACCATGCCGTGGGGCACACGGCTGAAAAATACGCCAAAGACCACGGCTTGCGCCTGAGCTATGTCAACCTGGACAGCAAAGGACGGGTGAATTACGCCCACCTCGAGGAATTGCTGCAACAAGGTTCACAGGCTTTCGTTTCCCTGATGCATGCCAACAACGAAATCGGTACTTTGCTCGATCTGAAGCGCGTTTCGGAGCTTTGCCAGAAATACAGGGCTTATTTTCATTCGGATACCGTGCAAACAATGGGGCATTATGCCTTTGACTTACAGGATTTACACATTGATTTCCTCACCTGCGCCGCCCACAAGCTGCACGGGCCGAAAGGAATCGGCTTTTTATACATCAACAAGGCCCATAAGCCTTCCAACCTGATCCACGGCGGAGCGCAGGAGCGTGGCTTCCGGGCAGGAACGGAAAATATCGCCGGCATTGTAGGCCTGGCAAAAGCGCTGGAAATTGCCTACGAAAACCTGGATGCACATCAACAGCATGTCCAGGAGCTCAAAAGTTATTTCATGGAAATGCTCGTGAAACATATTGAAGGCGTTCAATTTAACGGGGAAACAGAGCCTGCCGGTAGTTTGTATACCGTGCTGAGCTGTTCTTTCCCGAAAAATGAAAAATCCGGGATGCTGCTGTTTACGCTCTATCTCAAGTGGGTGGCCTGCAGTGGAGGAAGCGCCTGTACTTCGGGTGCCAACAAAGGCTCCCACGTGCTTGAAGGCATTGATGCCGATATGAACCGTCCGACGATCCGTTTTTCCTTTTCCCACCTGAATAAAAAGGAAGAGGTGGAATTTGCGGTCGAACGGCTAAAAGAAATTTTCACCCCGATTATTGCTTAATCCTATGAAATCAGCCCTGCTCCTGCTCCTTTTGTTTTTCGCTTTCACCGGGAGAGCCCAGGAACTCTATTTTCCGCCCATCGGGGCAGACACCAGCTGGCAGCGCACTGATCCCCTGAGCCTGGGGTATTGCCAGCAGAATATCGATGTCCTGCACGACTACCTGGATGAAACCAACAGCAAGGCTTTTATTCTGCTTAAAGAGGGGAAAATCGTCTTCGAATGGTATTACGACACCTTCACCCGCGATAGCTTTTACGTTTGGAATTCCGCCGGGAAAACCCTCACTGCGATGGCCGTTGGAATCGCAGAACGCGAAGGTTACCTGGAGCTAACGGACACAACATCGCATTACCTGGGCACAGGCTGGACTTCGCTCACGCCGCAGCAGGAAGAAAAAATTACCATCTGGAACCAGATCACCATGACTTCCGGTCTCGGCAACACAGGTGATCATTACTGCACCGATCCTGAATGCCTGGTTTACGTGGCTGAGCCCGGAACCCGCTGGTGTTATCACAACGGGCCTTACACCTTGCTTGACGGGGTGATCGAAGCCGCTACCGGGGTCAACCTGAACACCTATGTCAACCAGAAAATTCGGAATAAGATCGGCATGAACGGCTTTTACTACCCGGTGGATTACAACAACATTCATTTGAGCAATGCCCGCAGCATGGCGCGTTTCGGTTTGCTCATGCTCGCTGAAGGAAGCTGGAACGGTACGCCGGTGCTCGACAACCCGGCTTATTTCCAGGCGATGACGAACTCATCGCAAATGCTGAACCCCGCTTACGGTTACCTAACCTGGCTCAACGGAAAAGGATCTTACATGGTTCCTTCACCGGATCTGCAGATCACCGTGAACACAGACCCCATGCCCAATGCACCGGGCGAGCTTTACGCCGCCCTGGGTAAAAACGGGCAGATCATCAATGTCGTCCCTTCCCAAAAACTCATTATTATCCGCATGGGTGAGCATGACGGTTCCAGCCTGATCGGCAATGAATACAACGATTCCATCTGGCAGCGGATCAATAACCTGCCTTGTATCCAGGGAACAGCAGAAATCCATACGGAGCAATACAGTCTTTACCCGAACCCGGCAAGCGATTTCCTGGTAATCAAAGCCGAAGAAACAGCCGAAGTAGTCCAGGTGTCCGATTTACAGGGAAAAACCTATACCCTGCCGTT
>CBINGV010000366.1:0-3517 GCA_966250255.1 uncultured Flavobacteriales bacterium
TGGCACAAATTTATGCCTGATTTTTTTTCAAATCCACAGATTTATGCACTGATCCACCCCTTCCTCAAAACTTTGCGGCCTTTGCGTTCCATAAACAAAAAGCGGCTCACCAACTGGCAACCCGCTTTCTGAAAAAGTTATGTTTTCGCTTATGCTTCTGTTGTCTCGAAAGGAACTACAGATACAAATGAACGATTTTCTTTTTTCTTACGGAATTCAACGATTCCATCAGTTAATGCAAACAGGGTATGATCTTTACCGATCCCTACGTTTGCTCCCGGGTGATGCTGAGTTCCACGCTGGCGAACGATGATGTTTCCTGCAATTGCAGCCTGACCACCGAAAATTTTCACGCCGAGACGCTTGCTAGCTGATTCACGACCGTTTTTCGAACTACCGACTCCTTTTTTGTGTGCCATTGTCTTTTATTTTTACATCCTTACCGCACGGGGCGAAAAGGAAAAGTTATCATTACGCTTTAATATCGGAAATCTGGATCGCAGTGAAAGACTGACGGTGACCGTTTTTCTTTCTGAATCCTTTTCTTCTTTTCTTGTGGAAGATAATTACTTTATCACCTTTTACATGGCCGGTTACTTTCGCAGTAACTTTAGCTCCTTCTATAGCCGGGGCGCCTAATGTGATTTTTCCACCGTTGTCAACCAAAAGCACTTTGTCGAATTCAACTTTTGCGCCTTCTTCAGCATCCAAACGGTGTACAAAAATCTTTTGGTCTTTTTGCACTTTAAACTGCTGCCCTGCTATCTCTACAATTGCGTACATATAGCTTTTTATTTAAATTATTTCAATAAATCGAGGGGCAAAGATAGTAAAAAAATCTTTTGAACAAGGCTTTTTTCATAAAAATTCATTGGCAAAAGCCGATTTTATGCCGCAAACTTATTTTTCCACGAGGCTGAGCCAGGTGCGGATCACATCCTGCAACTGCTTTTCTTTGCTTTTTACGTCTTCCAAATCCTGGAAAACAGCCAGCCTGCGCCCATCCTGATAATCTCCCGTCAGTAAGCCGGACTGGTCGTTTACTTTATCGCCACTTGGGAAAACCAGCATGATCCTTCCTTTGAACAAATTGAATACGATCATGTCGCGCTGGTAGGTTTTCGGGTCGGAATCAATCATTTCGCCGGTATAATAAAAGCTCGGGTTATTCCATTTGATGCGTTCGCCGATCTCCGGATCAACTCCCAGGATCGAAGCGCGCAGGTATTCCACCACGGGTTGCAGCACCGGGTCGAGTTTTGCGATGTGCGCACTGACCTGTTCCTGCTCGCTTAATGTTGTTTTTGCCATGGTTAATTTTAATGTGCTAATATGCTAATGTATTAATGTGCTAATTTGTTAATTCTGAACAATTCAACCAATCTTAAATGCCCTGTTTTCGGCGGCAAGAGCAGCGCGCAAAGGAGGAAAGGAAGCTTTTCCGAAGCCGTGGAGTTTGAGCAGCTCCTTTTCCGACCATTGGGACAAGTCTTCCAGGGTTTTAATTCCCGCGTCTTCCAAAGCCCGCCGGGCCGGTGCAGAAAGCCGGGACATAAAGCCATCTTCTGTTTTCTTTTCCGCTTCACACTGCGGACAAGCCGGGCAATCGCTCGATTTGTAGAACTGATGTCCCTCCGGACAGGTTTTGAGTTTTTTAGCCTCGTTCATTTTTCAAAGATAAAATTTGTCCGGAATTAGTGATACAGACAGCGGGAGAAATAATTCAGGCCTTCAACGGAAGTCAATACATAAAATTGTTTTTTGTTGATATCCAGGATAAAAATTTTGTCTCTAGCCGGATCAACCCGAAAATAAGCTAGCGTCACGCGCTTAAATGTAGAGCACTCCCGGCAGGGAAGCACCATTTTGTACATTTCGGCGTGATAAAAAATCGAATCGCGAACCAACAACTTCTTAAACTCAAATTGAACAAATTCAGTATTTATTTCCAGCTCTTCCCGATTCCGGCCGACATAGGTCTGGCGAATTTTCTCCTCGTATTTAACCATTTGTGTATCCCGTTCCTGGAAAAGGACGACAAGCTCGTTGCCGGAAACAAGCGAATCCTTTTTTGTTTTCTCGCCATGATTACAGGCAAATAAGCCCCAAAACAAAAGCACAAAATAAAATTTGTTATTCTCCATTTTCAATTCAAAGTAAGGGCAATCCTTTCCCATGGCAATACCCGTCAACCGCTTCTTCCAGCTGTTCCGTTTCATAAGGAAACCATTCCAGCTCACCCAGCTTTTTCAAAACCAGCCGTTCTTTGAGCGAAAGTCTTCCGTCAACTACCAGTCCAAAAACCAGCAATTTGGCGATCAAACGGTCTTGTTCTACTTCACCGGTAAACAACTCTTCCAGTTTCACTTCGTGGTCGACCTTTAGGGAAAGGCCGGGCAACATGCGGAGCACCTCGCGGATGTAGGTATAAATTGCAAAGCTGTAAGATCGTTTGGTTTGAGCTATAAAATTGAACGTCAGTGCGATTTTACCTCGTATCGCCTCCAGCTCTTCCTTTTTTATTTCTTCGAGAAAATCTTTCGTGGCAGCATGCGCCATTACCCGCATCAGGCTTTCCCGGATCACGAGACGGCTTGCCCAGGCATTCCAGAAGGCAAACACCGGGATCCCGGCCAGGTCGGTCACAATCCGCAGGGCTGAACGTCCCAGGACACGTTTGATCAGCAATTTCACCAGCACATTCGACAGCGTGGCTTTCAGCTTATTCAGCAAGATCAGCGAATAATAGGAGAAGCCGGACAAACCGAGATAAGGATTGATTTCAAAACCCTGCAGGTGCTTGTCGGGCATTTCCAGTCCCGCTTCGGTAATCAGCGTCACTTGTTCGAGGTAATCTTCGTATTGCCGGTTGGGGTAGCCTGAAATGAGGCAGATTTTTTTCACCGCCCGCAGGTTGATGTAATTCAGTGCCCAGATTTCCGGGAAAAGCATTGCCAGGGCAAAAAGTGTATAATACAGCTCGAAATCAAAAGCATAGCCAAACAGTTGTAAATGCTGTACCCCGAAAAAATCCGGGAAAAGGTTCATCGGAAGCACCACAACAAGCACGGCAAGCACCCCGGTCAGCGCAGCCAGGAAATAAGTCTCCAGTGAAACCCGTTTGAGCGCTTTCTTCTGCCGGTCACTTAAAATATAAGGATATGGTTTTTTGTCTTCGATGACGGAAGTGTGCCTTTCGATATAGCGCATCCCTATGCGGAGTTTGATGCCTTTTTTTGTTTTTGCCTCATTTTCCATGCTCAGAGCTCAAACTGCTGGCCATCGAAGGCCGGGAAAACATGCTCCGGAAGCTTGGCCTCAATTTCCGCGTGTTTCCCGAAATAGTGGGAAATGTGGGTCAAAAATGCTTTTTTCGGACGCACGTCTTCAATAAATTCAAGCACTTCTTCGAGGTTGAAGTGCGAAATGTGCGGAAATTCATGCAGGCAGTTGACCACCAGCGTATCACAACCGCGTACCTTTTTACGTTCTTCTTCCGAAACGGTTTTGGCATCGG
>CBINGV010000367.1:0-3507 GCA_966250255.1 uncultured Flavobacteriales bacterium
ATCATCCTTCGAAACGTAGAGGATAATCGTGTGGTAATCCACCTTGGAAGGATTTTTCGGGTACAGGTAAATGACGTGTACTTTCTCGCTGTTAAGCGTTTCTTCCTTTTCGTACTTGTTTTTGAAGCCGGATTCCCAGATCGTCATCAGCTTTTTCGGGTTGATGGCATCTTCGTCGTTTCCGTTGGCATCGGTTTCATACACGGATTTCTCTTCTTTTACTACGGTCCAGGTTTTGGTGCCGTTTGAAATGATGGTATTATCACCGTATGAAGCATAGAATTTGTTTCCTTTCACCCAACCTTTCCCGATTTCGGATTCGTTGACGCCCGAAGAGGAGTTTTTCACCGAAGCGCTGAATTCGATGTAGAAAGATTTGTAATCTTTCATTTTGTTGGAAAGCTTATCCAAAATCCCCTGTGACTTGGAATCCTGGGCAAAAGCTGAAAGCGTTAAAAAGCTGAGTGCAACTAATATTAATTTCATTGTGTTTGTTTTCGGATGCAAATATCTAAAATTATGCCAAAATATGAAAATTTATTTTTCTGATGGTTTAATGGATGTTTTGTTTCCTCCCTTGAGGGAGGACAAAGGAGGGTGATATTACGAGAATCTAAAAAAGTATCACCTCCCTCTAATCCCTCCTCAAGGAGGGAAGTTGGCTTATCGTTTCATTATACAAAAGAATTCCTAAAATCAAAAAATACCCTTCGACTTCAAAAATTCATCCAGCGCCATTTCATCGGAATAGATCACCTCGCGCGCCTTGCTTCCCTGGAAAGGGCCAATGATGCCGAAACCTTCAAGCTGGTCGATGATGCGCCCGGCGCGGTTATAGCCCAATTTGAGCTTGCGCTGCAATAAACTGGCTGATCCCTGCTGGTGGATCACCACAATGCGGGCCGCATCGGCAAACATCGGGTCGATCTCGTCCATGTCGAAATCCTTGTCATCGCCACCGCCGTCGCCGGTATATTCCGGTAGGAGCAAGGCTTCCGGGTAGGCGCGCTGGCTGCCGATAAAATCGCAAATGGCTTCCACTTCGGGGGTGTCGACGAAACCGCACTGCAAACGCTTCAGGTCGGAACCGGTGGAAATCAGCATGTCTCCGCGGCCAATCAGCTGATCGGCGCCCGAAGAATCGAGAATCGTGCGCGAGTCGATTTTGGATTGTACGCGGAATGCGATCCGGGCCGGGAAATTGGCCTTGATCATACCGGTAATCACGTTGACGGATGGACGCTGTGTGGCTACAATCAGGTGGATCCCAATCGCCCGGGCAAGCTGTGCAATACGCGCTATTGGGTGTTCCACCTCCTTGCCGGCGGTCATGATCAGGTCGGCAAACTCATCGATCAGCACCACGATGTAAGGCAGGTAACGGTGGCCTTTTTCCGGGTTGAGGCGGCGATTGATGAACTTGGCGTTGTATTCAATGATCGTGCGCACCTGGGCTTCCTTCAGCAATTCGTAGCGGGCATCCATTTCGATGCATAGGGAATTCAGGGTGTTTACCACCTTGGAAGTATCGGTGATGATCGCTTCTTCTTCGCCCGGCAGCTTGGCCAGGAAGTGGCGTTCGATTTTATTGTAAAGCGTTAATTCCACTTTTTTCGGATCGACAAGCACAAATTTCACCTGCGCCGGGTGTTTTTTGTAGAGGATGGAAACAAGAATAGCATTCAGCCCGACGGATTTTCCCTGTCCTGTAGCGCCGGCCACGAGCAAGTGCGGCATCTTGGTCAAATCGAAGGTGAAAATCTCGTTCGTAATCGTTTTCCCGACCACGACCGGCAATTCAGCATCCGAATTCTGGAACTTTTCGGAGGCGATCAGCGAGCGCATGGATACCATTTCCGGCTTGCTGTTCGGTACTTCGATACCGATCGTTCCTTTCCCGGGAATCGGCGCAATGATCCGGATTCCAAGCGCTGATAAGCTCAGGGCAATGTCGTCTTCGAGGTTTTTGATTTTCGAAATCCGCACGCCCGGGGCCGGGATGATTTCGTATAAAGTAACGGTTGGCCCAACCGTCGCCTTGATTTTTGCAATGTCAATCTTGTAATGCGAAAGCGTTTCTACAATCCGGTTTTTGTTGGTTTCCAGCTCGCCTTTGTCGATATTCACTGTGCTGGAGCCAAAATCTTTCAGCAATTCCACAGATGGAAGCACGTAACCGCTGAGGTCAAGTGTCGGGTCGTATTCGCCGTATTCCTGGCGCATTTTGTCGGTCTGGTCTTCTGTGAGGACCGCTTCCGCCTGCGGAATTTCGACTTCCATCATGTTTTCACTGAGCGGCTCGGCAAATTCATCGGAGCTTTCCGGGATCTCGATCTCGAAATCGTCCTCTTCTTCCACAACAGGAGCTTGTTCGGGCGTTTTGGTCATTACCACAAATTCACTGTCGGCCAGCTCGTCCTCATCTTCGTATTCCTCTTCTTCGTCGTCCTCATCAAAATTAATGGTTTCCGAAATTTTTTCTTCCTGCAGGTCTTCGTCGCGGATGGTATTGACAATGCGGATATCAGCCACGTTACGAAGCTGGTTTTCGTTGGGGTCTTCCTCCTCTTCGTCAAAGGCACTGCGGGCAAACAATTTGTTCCAGATGGCCTTATAATCCGGGTTGAACAGGATCACGGATAAAATATAGCCGAGAATCCCGATAAAGATAAGGGCCCCGAATTTGCCCAGCGTGTGCGAAAGCCAGTCGTTGATGTGATAGCCGAAAGAGCCGCCGAGGTAATTCACCAGGTTGGCAAAATAGCCCAGGAAGAGGGAGAACCAGACAATCGCAACGAGCGAAACGGCAATGGTTTTGCGGATCGGAAGGATTTTGATTTCCAGCATCCACTTGAAGCCGATCACGAGGAACATAAAGGCAAAACCGAAAGAAGAAAGGCCGAACCAGCGGTAAATAAAGAGGTGTGACACCCAGGCTCCGAGTTTTCCGAACCAGTTGGAAACCGGTTCTTCATTGGCTTCAAAAAGAAATTCGATCAATCCTTTGTCGAGTACGCGGTCCTGGTCTTGTTTCCAGGTGAAAATATAAGAAAGACAGGCAAAGAAACAGTAAAAAGAAAGCAGGACGAAAACAGCTCCGAGGATCGTTTTTGTTTTTTTACGGTCAAAGCGGGAAGAAATCCCGGCAATAGGATTTTTCAAGCGGGCTTTTGGTTCTGCTTTTTCCTTGCTTTGCTTGGGCTTGCTTTGTGCGGCTTTTTCCTTGTCGAGTTCTTCTTTCGCCCTGTAAACGTTCTCTGATGACATACGATTCCTATCTGATTGTACGAAATTACAAGGAATTTGACTGCAAAACCGCGGAAAATAAAGTATGTATAAACAATTTGATGTTAGTTACCCTGCATCATTTTGCTCATAAATTCATCGAAAGTAACTTTTTGATAATCAGAAGGAATGCCGAAAAGGTCGCGATCGATGTTTTCTTCCGAAAATTCGATTAGTTTGTAGCTGAACATGCCGTCTTCGGTCTGGATGTAATATTCGGCA
>CBINGV010000368.1:0-3479 GCA_966250255.1 uncultured Flavobacteriales bacterium
AAAGGCTTCAGCAAATAATCCACGGTGTTGTATTTGAAGGCCTTGAGCGCAAATTCATCGTAAGCCGTGATGAAAATGGTTTTCGGCGGGTTCGGGATTTCCTTCAGCACATCGAAGGCCGTACCGTCACCGAGGTTGATATCGAGCGTAATCAGCTCCGGCTGCAAGTCCAGGATCTGGCGAATGGCCGAAGCTTTCGAATCGGCGGTGCCGCAAACCGCAATGTGCGGGCAGTATTTTTCGACCAGCGACTGAACGGCGCTCCGTCCCTGTTCTTCATCGTCAATGATCAGTAATCTCGTTTTTTCCATCAGAATGCATATTTGAATGGTATGGACAATTCCACCCGCGTTCCCTGTTCCAGGTCGGTGATCGCCACGGTTTTTTCGCTGCCGGGGTTCATGAGCCGCAGACGCTCGGTGATGAGTTTTACGGACAGGGATTCATGCCCCGGCGTTTTTTCGCCCTTGTCCCGGCGTCCTGCCCCATTGTCTTCGATGATTACGCGGAGCATATCCTTTTCACCGGGAAGGAAACGGATTTTCAGCTCGCCGCGGCGGTCCTTCAATGGCCCCACACCATGCAAAACAGCGTTTTCCACGAAGGGCTGGATCACCATCGTGGGGATTTTGATCTCATCGGCTTCCAGGGAAGGATCCACATGGATGCTGCAGGAAAAAGAGTCTGAAAAACGGCTTTGTTCAATGGCCGTATACAAGCGGATTTGCTCGATTTCTTCCGGCAGGTTAACCAGCTCTTTGGTGCTGTGCTGTAAAATCAGGCGGATCAGGCGGCTGAATTTCAGGAGCAAATCGCCGGCTTTTTGCGTGTTTTCACTGTTGATGTAGGTATGGACGGAATTCAGGCAGTTAAAAATAAAATGCGGGTTCATCTGCGTACGCAGGAGCTTGACCTCGATTTCCAGCTGTCGGCGGGCATTGTCCAGTTCGACCTGTTTTCTCCGTTTTTGCAGGTTCCGGAAAATAATCAGGGCGAGGAGGACCACGAGGACCAGGACAATCAGCACCAGCAGGAGGACGGTTTCCCGGTTCTTTTTCTCCAGGGCGGCGATGGCGTCCTTTTTGTCCTGCTTCATGCGCTGGGCTTCCCGGATTTTATCGAAGGCATAGTTCGCCTCAAGCAAGGTTTGTTTTTTTACTACCTCGTAATTTTTCAGGCTGTCGCCATAAGCTTCGTATTGGCGGTAGTGGTCCATCGCCGACTGGAACTGCTTCGTATCCCGGTAAAGCTCATACAGGAAAAAATGGTGGTCTTTCAGCAGGGCAGGAGAGCCCAGCTCTTCCGACAAGGCGAGCGCTTCCAGGAGTTTTTTTTCCGCTTTTTCCTGCTCTCCGGTACGCAGGTAAACCAAGCCCATATTTCCCAGTTTCGAAGCAATGCCCTGTGTACGGCCGAGTCGCCGGTCGATTTCCAGGCTTTCCTTGAAAAGCTCCAGCGCTTTCGCATACTGCTTTTGCTCGAGGTAAGTGACACCCAGGTTCGAAATGTTCATCGAAAGGCCCGCTTCATCGTCCATGGATCGGAGCAGGGTGATGGCCGTTTCAAAATCGCGTTTGGCTTCCTCGTAGCGTTTGGCGCTGTGGTGCAGGATGGCAATATTTCCCAGGGCAATGGCTTCCCCGTGTTTGTGGCCCAGCTGCCGGTTCAGTGCCAGGCTGCGCCGGTTGTAATCCAGCGCCTTGTCAAATTCCCCGAGCTCTTCGTAAACAATTGCAATATTGCCGTAAACCGAGGCCTTGTTGTTAAGCACGTCCGCTTGGCGCAAAGGTTGCTTTTCCAGCAGGCGGAAAATTTTCAGGGCAAAAAAGTAATGTTCCAGCGAGCGGGGAAAATTTCCTTTGACATCGTAGATCACCCCCATGACGGATTGTGTTCGCGCCATAGCATAGGCCATAGCAAAGGTTTCTTGGGGTTTTTTGTCCAGCTGCTTGCTGACCAGCGGCAGGAAATCTTTGGTTTTCGTCCCGAGGTGCCGGTGAATCACCTGCAGGGCTTTCTGGCAGTGATAAATCGAACTGTCGGATTCGGATCCCTGTAAATTCCAGGCTTCCTTCAGGTGAAGGTTGACGAGCATCGTGTCGCGGCCCAGGCCGGGTTTTTGCTTTTCCAGCTCGGGGATGCTTTTCAAAGGCGCTTTTTTCTCCTGTGCGAACGCAGGTAATTGCAGCATACAGCCGACCAGTACCGGGAAAAGAAAACGTTTTGCCAAGCTTAAATTCAGATTGATTTGCTTCCAAAAATATAAAAATCAATGAAATAAGCGTCCTTCTAAGGGACAATTTCCCAAAATTTCGGGCAATAAAAAACCCGGTCGTTTAAAACCGGGTCAGCCATTTAAAAAGTGTGTTTCGTTAAACTTCAACAAAAACCCGCTGCAATACAAGCGGATGAGATTGTCCGAACTCATTCAGGCACCATTCCTTTAGTTTCTGAATTTCTTCCTTACTGGTAATCCAGCTCAAAGCTTTCTTCAGTTCCTTGTAGAACAATACCTGGTCAAAGCTAACTTTCTCCAGGATTTTTTTGCTCAATTCCAACATAACTTTCCAATTTTTGTTAAGCACTAAATTATAATAATAACGCGTGCCGGCCTGAAAAATTATGTTTAAAAAAGTTAAAATCCGAATTGTTTTATTTTTTCCCGCTGATAACGCGGATGGTTTCGCTGATGACGCAAATTTAATACCTGCATGGTTTATGGGAAAAATCTCCCAACGATCTGTTCCAGCTTATCTGTCCTTCCTGAAAAATGCTTCCAAATAAGTCTTATATGTCTTAATGCTTACGCCGTAGCTACAGCATAGGCGCTATATGGTTCAAATTCAAAGCCCTATCGGGAGATGATTTTACGCTCTTCGTGGGAAACTCAACTCCTCACTAAGCAACTCATGCACTTATAAACTTACTGAATATCCGCCTTGATCACCTGGTAAATCTCATAGGTTTGCGGGTTCATCGCATAGATCAGCAAATGACAGTTGTCGGCCGCATACTGCTCCGGCAGCCTATAGCTCAGATCTACCTGGTATTTCCCGTCGTCTTTCAGGTAATCGTTCGTTAAGATCCGTCCGAAAGGCAGTCCGTCGATATTGCCGCGGTGTACATTGTGATGATGATATTCGTAATCCGTTTCGCCCGGCTTTTTCTGTGGGGAAACAAAACTTTCTTCAATGAGGTAAACTACCAGGCTGATTTCGGCAGCGGCTACGTTCATGGTATCGATTTCCGTGTGTACAAACACGCCGCGCGTTTCGGGGTAATAATTGATTTTGGATTGGAGGTTGACCTTCAGCAGGTTTTCGCTCAGCATTCCGTTTACACCATTCGTCCAGTTGGCTGCCGCCTGGAACATCGTGCTCCCGATCACCGCCCGGTTGATGGTGCCGCGCGGGTTCCCGTTGAAGCCGTAGCCGCTGGCAAAGGTTTCGCCGTATTTCAATCCCTGCGGGTTCGTGAAA
>CBINGV010000369.1:0-3466 GCA_966250255.1 uncultured Flavobacteriales bacterium
TTTTTTATGCGATTCGAAGAGCTTTGTTTTACTTTTGAGATGCCTTTATTTCAATTACGGCACCCACTTAAGATTGAAGAATCCGATTTCTTTTCGCTGCATTCATCTTAAATCTTCTTTTTCTGTTTAAACAGCCAGTCGTACATTTCATCCGTGCGGAAGACGCGTTCCAGGTCGCCGTGATCGGCCCCGGAATGGACCGTATACGTCAGGTTGGTGTCGTCACAGGCCTTGATGGCTTCCACCATTTTTTCGGATTCGGAGATCGGAACAGCCGCGTCTTTGTTTCCATGCTGGATCCAGAGCGGAATGGTCGATAAGCGGCAGGCATCCTTGACGTTCCCGCCGCCGCACAAAGCAACGGCAGCTGTGATGCGCTCCGGGTATTTGCCGGCAAAATGCAGCGTTCCGTAACCGCCGAGGCTCATGCCACAAACGTATACACGGGAGGAATCGGTATTGTATGTTTTCTGCACATATTCCAAAACGGAAAGCACTTTTTCAGGGACCCAGTGGCCGTTCGCAACCTGGGGCGCAATAACGATGGCCGGGATTTTGCGTCCTTTGTCCATTTCATGGATCACACCGTATTTCCGGACGCGGTTCAGATCGGTTCCCGAAAGGCTTTTGCCGTGCAGGAAAATCAGTACCGGTGGTTTGGATTTCAGAATGCTGTCTTCCGGAAGGTTAATCCAGAAATTGTAATCCGCTTTGCCGTAAACAGCAGAAAGCTGCGCGAAAGCCGTTTTCGAAAAAACCAGGATCAAACTAAGTGCAAATGTTCTCATAGTTATCCGTTTTGGTCGCCAAAAATAGTCATTATGAATGGAAAATAAAAAATGAAGAATTGAAAATGAGGGCTTTTAGCACAAAATTAACAAGTTAGGATCAAAATAATTCTCCATTTTCAATTCTTCATTTTAAAATTCTTCTTACTATATTCGCATAAAAATTTCACATGGAGATCACCAAAAAAATAGAAAAGGGCGTGTGTTACCTCTTCCTCAACAGACCCGAGGTTTTCAACTCATTCAACGCTAAAATGGCACTTCTGTTACAGGAAGAGCTGATCTTCGCCTCGAAAGACAGTCAGGTGAGAGCTATTGTGCTCAGCGGAACGGGTAAGGCTTTTTGTGCCGGTCAGGACCTCGGTGAGGCCGTTGATCCGAAAGGGCCTTCGCTCCAGGACATTGTGAAAAAACACTACAATCCCATCATTGAATTGCTGCGCAGCATTGAAAAGCCGGTAATTGGTGCGGTGAACGGCGTAGCTGCCGGAGCCGGGGCCAATATTGCGCTGGCCTGCGACATCACGATCGCTAAAGAATCTGCCAGCTTTATCCAGGCTTTCTCCAAAATCGGCCTGATCCCGGATTCAGGAGGCACCTATTTCCTGCCGCGACTGATCGGGATGCAGAAAGCGCTCGCGCTGATGATGACTGGCGACAAAGTTTCCGCCAAAGACGC
The DNA here is from genome assembly GCA_966250255.1 of uncultured Flavobacteriales bacterium. Classification (GTDB taxonomy): domain Bacteria; phylum Bacteroidota; class Bacteroidia; order Flavobacteriales_D; family Crocinitomicaceae; genus M2408. The sequence goes on from CBINGV010000369.1 coordinate 1,468, forward strand.
TGAAGCCATGAACATGATTTACAAGGCTGTGGCCGACGACGATTTTGAAATAACGGTGCAGCAGTTTGCAGAAACCTTAGCGGCGATGCCAACCAAGGGTCTAGGGCTTACCAAACGCGCCATTAACCGTAGTTTCCAGCATAACCTGACCGAGCAGCTTGCTTTGGAGGAAATGTTGCAAACCGAGGCGGGAACCACCCACGATTTCAAAGAAGGAGTCCAGGCTTTCCTGGAGAAACGCAAACCCGAATTTAAAGGACTTTAAGATGACCAAACGCGTCTTCCACCGTTCTTTTTTACTGCTCCTGCTCTTGCTGGCGGGAGGGCGGTTGTTTGCGCAGATTTCTTACGAAGAGCGCAACGACGGGATTTCAAAAGCGCGCCAGCTGCAAATTGCCCGGCTGCATGAGCTGATCGTGATTGATGTGGATTCTGCCGAGCGGGAAATCCATAAGCTCAAGCAGGAGATTGCCGGCAATAACAGTTCCAATATCAACATCGAAGCGCTTAACCTGGAAGCCGAGCTTTATCGCTCCACAGGCGATTATGTGCACATGAAACTCGCGTATTACCAGGCACTTTCCTTTAAAAAAGAAGAAACCGGCGAATACCAGAAATTGCTGCTCCAACACCTGGGTGCCATCAATGAAGGGGTTAAAGGCAACGAAGAGCGCCAAAAGCAAATGATCATGGACGTCATGCAAAAAGCGCATGATAAAAAATTCCGCTTTCTGGAAGCCAAAACAAATTTTTCCCTCGGCAAATATTACATCAATAAGGCCAAATATGCGGAGGCGATGAAACACCTTGAGATCGCCGGAAAACTCTTTTTGAATGCGGGTTACCAGGTGAAATATTACGAAACCAACATCAGTCGTGGAATCACGTCTTACTGGATGGAGGAATACGATAAATCACTCCGCTATTTCCACATGACCAGGGGCTTCGCCCAGAAAAACAACTATACGAAATGCTACGCCAATTCCCTGCTGAACCTGGCGGAAGCGCACCTGTTTATCGATGGAAACCAGGACAGCGCAAAATATTATTTCAATACTTTCCTGGGCTACAGGGACAAGGCGGATATCCGGGACCTGTTCAATTGCTACTGGAGCCTCGAAGAATATTACATCCAGCAAAAGAACAACGATTCGTCTTATTATTACCTCAAGCTGGCTTACCAGGTAGATGCCCAGATTAAGGAAGAACGACGCAATAAAACGAATGCGGAGATCGATATGCTTTACCGCAAATTGCAGGATCAGCGTAAACTCCAGGACGACAACAAATACCAGGAATTGCTTAAAATCATCTTTGCTTTTTGCGGGATTTTCCTCATTCTTGTGATCCTTGTATTCTGGTTCCTGCTCAATGAAAAAGGCCGATTGAACCAGACGTTGTCAGAACAGAACGACGAAATCAGCCTGAAGAATACGATCATTGATGAAGCCCTGAAAGAAAAAGAGCTGCTGCTGAAAGAGATCCACCACCGGGTGAAAAACACCCTGCAGATTATTTCCAGCTTGCTGAGCCTCCAAACGAAAAACATCGACGATGAAAAGGCCCGTTTTGCCATTCTCGAAGGAAAAGAACGCATCCAGGCCATTGCGTTGATCCACCAGAAATTATACCTTGATAATTCCTTTGCGACCATCGAAATGGACGAATACCTCGGCGACCTGATCAAGCAGCTTGGGAATTCCTACAACGAAGAATCCGGGAAAATCAACATTTCGCTCAAAACAAATGGCATTGTCCTCAACATCGACACCGTCGTTCCGCTGGGGCTGATCATTTGTGAGCTGACGACCAATGCCTTCAAATACGCCTTTGCGAACAAATCCGAAGGCAGGCTCAAAATCGAGATCAATCACGCTGAAAATGATAGCTATGTGCTGAATGTGAAAGACAACGGGGTAGGGATGAAGGAGAATTTTAATTTCCTGGAATCCAAAACACTCGGCGTCGAGATCGTAACGGCATTAACCGAGCAGCTGGA
>CBINGV010000370.1:0-3464 GCA_966250255.1 uncultured Flavobacteriales bacterium
CGCTTCACCTGGACGGCGCCCGCCTGTTCAATGCCCTGGTAAAAACCGGCGTGGATTACAAAACTTACGCATCCCAATTCGATTCCATTTCGATCTGTCTTTCCAAAGGCCTTGGTGCACCGGTTGGCTCTTTATTGCTGGGCACTTCGGATTTCATCAAAAAGGCACGGCGCGTACGCAAAGTCATGGGGGGCGGCATGCGCCAGGCAGGCTTCATTGCCGCCGCAGGCCTGTATGCCCTGGAACATAACGTAAGTCGCCTAAACGACGATCACCGTCATGCCAAGCTCATTGAAAGCTGTTTACTCGAACGCGACTGGGTACAGGAAGTGATCCCGGTGGAAACCAATATTGTCGTTGCGATTTTAAAAGAGGCTGCGCGCCGCGATGAGCTCATCCAAAAACTCGGTGAGCAGGGATTAAAGTGTGTCGCTTTCGGTCCGGGCATGCTGCGTTTCGTGACCCACCTCGACTTGTCGGAAGCGGACATCGAACAAGCCATTGGCATTTTGAAAAATACCCGATGAAAAATTACCTGTATATTTTCCTGGGCCTTGTGCTTTTTTCCTGCGGCGGACAGGAAGAAGAAACCGTCGATTTTGACGAGTTGACTTCCGGTTCCGAAAAGTATAAAAACCAGGACTCGCTTCCGGAAAAAGCAGAAAAAGAAACTTTTTATTTCGATTCCTTAAGCCCTTTATCGCAAAATTTAATCGATTCCGTCGGGTTTGACCGAAAATTGATCTTCCCATTGGACAGTGTGCTGTTCTCCGATCGTTTCGGGGCGAAGCATACCGAAAAATGGTATTACAAAACGGAAGCGGATTCACTGGTGTTTTTTCACTGGGAATTCAAAGATTCGCTCAAAACCTTCAATACTTTCTACAACTGGATCGACTGTTACGGACCAAAATGCAAATCGGTGCAGGTGGGCATGCCGGCTGCCTTTTCCAAACGGGCGACTTTTTTCCTGGTGGAAGGGAAGCATTTGTATTTCGTAGAATCCGATCTGAAAATTGACCCGGAAATTTATTTCGCTTACTTTGACGGCCCGCAGAAAAAGACAAAAAAATTCAATACGTGGAAATATGCTGTGATCCAGCAGCCGCGTAAAAAAGCGGAGTGGTTTTCCCGGAACGACAAAGGCGAATTGCTGCCATTGGGGGACGCAAAGTAAATGAAGGTTCACGCAGAGCTCGCGAAGTTTTTTAACCATTGCTTACTTTGCGTTTTTTGCAAAAACTTTGCGCCCTTAGCGTCCCATAATTACGCTCCAATAATTACTTTTGTAAAAACAAATCGTATGCCCGGAAAACGTTTTCTCCGCCTGAATTGGATCACTCTCGTTTTTATTTACCTCGTTGTGATCGCGGGGAGCTTTGTGCGCATCACCGGGAGCGGGATGGGCTGTCCCGACTGGCCGAAATGCTTCGGGCAATGGGTACCCCCGACAACGGATGAAAACCTGCCGGAAAATTACAAGGATATCTATTCGGAAAAACGCGCCAAAAAAATTGTACGTTTCGCTGATTTTTTGGAAAAAATAGGCTTTTCGGATGAAGCCAAACAACTGCGTGAAAACAAAAGCCTGCTGATCGAACAGGATTTTAACGCCCGCAAAACCTGGACGGAATACGTCAACCGTGTTTTTGGCGTACTGGCCGGTTTCGGGGTGATGTTCATTTTTTTCATTTCCTGGTGGAAATACCGCAAACGCAGGCTGCTGGTACTCAGCACGGCGAACCTCATTATTATCCTCATCCAGGGCTGGTTTGGTTCTATCGTGGTAGCCACGAATCTTGTTCCCTGGACGATCACCGTGCACATGCTCTTAGCGCTGGTAATTATCCTCATCCAGATCCAGCTGATTTATGACATCAAATACCGCTTCGGGGACGAAAAAATCCGGCAAAGCTCCCCCCTGGAAATTAAGCCGGCCATGAAATGGATCATCTGGCTGAGCTTTTTGATCACTTTTGTACAGATGTTCCTCGGGACCCAGGTGCGCGAATACATTGATGCTTTAACGATGCAGGGCTTCGGGCGCGAAAGCTGGACCGATAAGCTCGGGATGACTTACTTCATCCACCGCAGTTTTTCCTGGCTGGTGCTCGGCTTTTTGGTGATTCTCGCCTGGATGAATTACAAAGGAAAGCAGTATAAATTAGTGTATGCTTCCTTCATTCTGCTGGCGATTGAACTGCTTTCAGGTGTATTGCTCGCTTATGCCGATATGCCGGGACTGGTGCAAACCGCCCATTTGCTTTTTGCCTGCCTGATTTTCGGGGTCTTATATTATACGATATTGAGGATGTCTCTTCTACCCTTGAGGGGAGACGGAGAGGGGTGACTTCGGAAAGCTTAACGCTTATTCGCCTTATTGGAAAACCGTTTCTGCCGGCGCTGGTTTTTCTTGACGTTCCGCTGTAGTTTTTTGTTTTTCTTTTTATTCCGTTTGATGCTGGCTTTTGCCTGGCCGGATTGACGCGCCCAATGTTCTTTTTCAGCCGCTTTTTTGGCTTTAGCCGCAGCTTTGGCTTCTTTTTTCTTTTTTTTGGCGATCGCTTTTTCGGCTTCTTCCACGGAAGTTGGATTTTTCTGTCCGAAAACCGCCGGGCTAAGCAATAGAAAGCCCAGAACGAACGTTAATTGGAAGATTGCTTTTATTTTGATATTTTTGTACATGCGGCGTTTTCAAAAAATATTCCCACAAATATTGTTCTTTTTTTTGGCAATTGCTTTGTTTTCCTGCAAAAAAAACAGGAATCATCCTGTTCCAAGCATTCCTTTTGATATTACCATTTACATCAACCTGCCCAGTTATTCGTCCCTCGAAGCTGTTGGCGGCTGGGCTTATGTAAACGGCGGATCGAAGGGCATTATTGTGTACCGCAAATCTTATGACGAATTTGTCGCTTTTGACCGCCATTCACCGGCTGACGATGGCAACTGTGAATTTCCATTGACCACCGACGCCGACAATTTTCTGCAGCTGAACGATTCCTGCACCGGGGCCAAATTCTCCCTTTTTGACGGCAGCCCGATCTCCGGCTCCGATTATGGCTTGCGGCAGTACCAGACCTGGTGGGACGGCGGTACGGGGTTGAGGATTTATAATTGATCAAAAACTATGGCAGACGTTCATTCGAAAGAAATCCGAAGCTATAACATGAGTAAAATCAGGAGTAAAAACACAAAGCCTGAAATGCTCGTCAGAAAATTCCTTTTTTCACAAGGATTCAGATACCGTTTGCATGACAAAAAACTTCCCGGTAAACCAGATTTAGTCCTTCCAAAATATAAAACTGTAATTTTTATTCACGGCTGTTTCTGGCATGGACATGAAGGTTGCAGGTATTATGTTGTTCCAAAAAGCCGCACAGAATGGTGGTTGAATAAAATTAACGGACACAAAAATAAAGACATTAAAAGTGTTTCTGCATTGGAAAAAGCCAGGTGGAAAG